>AP025685.1:3348627-3653048 GCA_022846635.1 Salmonella enterica subsp. enterica serovar Choleraesuis | reverse complement strand
GACAAGTATCTGCAACAGGCGTTAGCGCTTGCCGAACGAAACGTCGGGCAGGGAGGCCGCCCTTTTGGCGCGGTCGTTGTGCGTAATGGCGAAGTGGTTGCCGAAGCGGTTAATACGATGCATCTGGATGGTGATCCTACCGGGCATGCCGAGCTGAATGCGATTCGGGATATCTCGGCCCGTGAGGGAAGTGCTGCGCTAGGTGAGTGCGTGGTCTATGCCAGCGGCCAGCCGTGCCCGATGTGCCTGAGCGCGATGTATCTTACCGGCGTGCAAGCAGTCTGGTTTGCTAATAGTAACGAAGATGGTGAGAAGTTCAGGCTGTCGACCGCCGGTATTTATCAGCAGCTGCAATTACCCGTAGCCTGCCAAAGCTTACCTATTCATCATCTGGCTCAGCGTAATGGTTTGGCGCTCTATCAGCATTGGTTCGATAAACAGTCATGAATACATCGCCTCGTTCGGGTTTGATGCTACTGGTTCTGGTGCTTATTGGTCTCAATATGCGCCCGCTTCTCACCTCTATTGGGCCGCTTCTGCCTCAATTACGCGCCGCCAGTGGGATGTCGTTTGCTACTGCCTCTTTGCTCACGGCGCTGCCGATGGTCGCCATGGGCGTGCTGGCGCTGGCCGGTGGCTGGATAAACCGGAGTATCAAGGAGCGCCATAGCGTGGCGCTCAGCCTGATGATGATTATCACCGGCGCATTGCTGCGTGAGCTGGCCCCGCAAAGCGTGGTGTTGCTCAGTAGCGCTCTGGCCGGTGGTATTGGCATTGGTATCATTCAGGTGGTGATGCCATCGGTGATTAAACGCCAGTTTCAGCGCCGGATGCCGCAGGTGATGGGGCTATGGTCAGCCGCATTGATGGGCGGCGGCGGGCTGGGCGCGGCGCTGACGCCATGGATAGCACAACACAGCGCGCAGTGGCACCAGGCGCTGGCGTGGTGGGCGCTACCGGCCGTTATTGCGCTGATTTGCTGGTGGCCCCAGAGCAGAACGACAGAGGATACGAGCGTAAATACTGCCTTGCCGGGCGGGCGCGTGGCGTTTCATCCTCGCGCCTGGATTCTGGGCCTCTACTTTGGTGTTATCAATGGCGGTTACGGCAGTTTAATCGCCTGGCTGCCGCCGTACTTTATCCAGCTGGGGAAGAGCGCGCAGTTTAGCGGTTCAGTGCTGGCGCTGATGACGGTAGGGCAAACCGTGGGTGCGCTGGTGTTGCCGCTGCTGGCGCGCCATCAGGATCGCCGAAAGTTGCTGCTTTTCGCCCTTATGTTGCAGATGACAGGCTTTTTAGGCTTCATCTTTTACCCTCTGCACATGCCCGTTCTGTGGGCTGTGGTTGGCGGTTTTGGCCTGGGCGGTGCGTTTCCGCTTTGTCTGGTGCTGGCGCTCGATCATGCCCGTCACCCGGTTATTTCCGGCAAGCTGGTGGCGTTTATGCAAGGCATTGGATTTATTGTCGCCGGGCTATCGCCCTATCTTTCCGGTATTTTGCGCAGCCTGAGCGGCAACTTTGTCGTCGACTGGGCTTTCCATGCATTCTGCGTGGCGGGATTGATGCTGCTCACTCTGCGCTTTGTGCCAGCGCGGTATCCCCAGGAGTGGGCGATAGAAGAAAAATAGCAGGAGTCTGAAAAGCCGATATCTGTGCGAGTTGTATGGCTTTGAGGTGTAAAGCGAAGATAAAAAAACGCCGCGCTTAGCGCGGCGTTAAATATCAGGGAAAGTGGCTAACCGAATTAAATCATTACCATTTTGTCCACCTGACCCTGATGCCGGGAATTACAGAATCTGTTTCAGGTTCAGCTGTCCCATCAGCAGCGGGTTATCGCTGTAATCAACCGGGATAGCGACCACGGCCGGGCCGTCTACATCCATCGCTTTACGCAGGGTTGGCTCCAGAGCCGCAGCGCTGTCCACGCTGAAACCCGCGGCACCGAAGGATTCCGCATAAGCTTTGAAATCCACAGGTCCAAAGTTAACAGCCGCCAGACGGTTGTATTTTTTGTTTTCCTGAATCGCCACCATGTTGTAGCAGTTATCTACCCAGATGATATGCAGGATGTTAGCTTTCAGGCGTACCGCCGTTTCCAGTTCCATACTGGATTGCAGGAAGCCGCCGTCACCAGACACCGATACCACTTTGCGGGATGGGTTCATCAGCCATGCGCCGATAGCCCACGGCAGCGCCACGCCCATGGTCTGCTGGCCGTTGGAGATCATTATCTGACGCGCACGGAAGCTGTACAGGTAACGGGCGATCCAGATGTGGAAGCTCCCCATATCCACGGTCAGGGTGACGTCATCGTTGATGATGTCCTGCATGGCGCGCACGATACGCAGCGGGTGGATAGCGAACTGGTTCAGCTCGGAACCGCGGCGGGCCAGAAGCTCGCGCTGTTGCTGGCGATCGATAAGGATTTCGCTAGTCTGAGCGGAAAGAATAAGCGGAGTAGTAATGCGCGCCGCCAGTTTGTCCAGCGTTGCGGCGATATCACCAACCAGCTCGATATCCGGGGTGTAGTGGCTTTCTTCGTAAGCCGGCAGCACGTCGATATGAACCAGGGTACCGTCACCGATATTCCACATGGATGGTTCATATTCAACCGGGCTGTAGCCGATACAGATAATCAGGTCTGCCTGGTTCAGCAGGCGGTCACCGGCCTGGTTGTTAAACAGACCTACGCGTCCGGCAAAGCGGTCGAAGTGTTGCTGGTTAACGGCACCGGCAGCCTGATAGGTGCTGGTGGCTGGGATACGGCTCTTTTCCAGCAGCTGGTGCAGGGCATAGCTGTTTTCCGGGCGGCTGGCCATCAGGCCCAGCAGGATAACCGGATTTTTGGCGCTGGCGATAAGTTTAGCGACATGGTCAACGGCGACATCAGGTGCTGCACCCATCACCGGAGTACCGCTGGCAGGCAGCACGCGGCCATTTGCCGGGCCATCCAGAATATCTTGCGGCAGGCTGATAAAGGCGCTGCCCGGACGGCCTTGCTCGGCGGTACGGAAGGCGTTAGAAACCACTTCAGCCAGTGCGTTAGGTGAACTCACTTCTACGGAATATTTGGTTACCGGTGCGAACATGGCAACGGTATCCATGCTCTGGTGTACCAGTTTGGCGCGGTCGGCCAGCTTAACCTGACCACCCAGAGCAACCACCGGATCGCCTTCGCTGTTTGCGGTTGCCATACCGGTTATCAGGTTGGAAGCTCCCGGGCCGGAAGTCACCATTGCCACACCGGCTTTACCGGTGATGCGGCCTACCGCACCGGCCATAAAGGCGGCGTTGGCTTCGTGGCGAACCGGGATAAGCTGGATATCGGTATCCAGCAGAGAATCGAACAATTTATCGATTTTGGCGCCAGGGATACCGAAAACGTGTTTCACCCCCTGAGCTTTAAGTTGTGCGGCGACCAGATCCGCGCCGTGTGCCCACTGCTGCGGTTGTTTGCTTTTATCCATGATGGTGTCCTCGTGTGGGCTTAATTAGTTTTCTACTGAGCGAATAGCCGCGTCCAGATTGTCCGGGCGCAGGTTGGCGTTGCGGAATGCGTCATCCGCCGGCAGATCGATGACCAGTTTGTGGATTTCGCCGAAGGTCAGTACGCCTTTATCCAGCTGATAATCAAGAAGATGGCCACCGCCGCTGCGGTCGTCAGTAATAAAGTGTTCGTGGTAACCGGCTACCCCAATCCCCTGCATATGCTGCGGGGTACGGAAACCAACCAGCACGCCGGAGCGGGCGTTGAAATCAAACACCGGCTGGGCATCCAGCACTTCGGTCATCGCGCGGTATGGCGGAGTCTGACGCGGTACGGTGCGGGTGCGGGCGTGACGGAAATGGCCGTCGATGCGCAGGGCGCAGAACATGTTATCGGACGGGATCTGACGGTCGATAATGTCGTGCAGAGCGCTGCGGCTTAGGGGTTTATCAAATTCTTTGCGGTATTGCGGTTTAAACCAGGTAATCACCGCAAACGGTGTTTTTTGATCCGGACGAGCGACGCGGGCGCTGCCATCGGAGCGGAGCTGATACACTTCACTGTTGAAGGCAATCATCTCGCCGTCCAGGCCATTAAAAGTGCCCAGGCCGAAGTCGCCCTTATTTAGTAGCTCGGCGATAGTCAGATCGCCTTCATAAACCCCGCTGAGCAGTGCGCTCATCAAAGAGGTTTGATAGATGACGCTATCCGGGTCTTTTTTCTCGAAGGCGCGAATGGTCTGGCAAAGGCTCTCTTCGCAGGAACATTCTGTTGTGTGATTCATTAACCTGAACCTCGTCGGAGATATCTGGATGTGTTTATTAGATGTTGACGTGATCTGGCTCACAGTTCCAATATTGAAAGCATGTCGGTTTGAGTCGTTTTAAATATGGAACTTCGTTATCTGCGTTATTTTGTGGCGGTCGCCCAGACCCGTCACTTCACCCGAGCAGCCGAGCTGCTGGGAATTTCTCAGCCACCGTTAAGCCAGCAAATTCAAAGGCTTGAACATGAGGTGGGAACGCCTCTGCTACGTCGTTTAAGCCGCGGTGTTGAGCTGACGGATGCCGGAAATGCCTTCTATGAGGACGCCTGCAAAATTCTGGCGCTGAGCGATTCGGCGCTGGAGCGGGCCAAAGGCATTGCTCGCGGGCTGAATGGCACTCTGGCGCTGGGTATTGCCAGCTCGAATGCTTTCCATCCGGGCATATTTCCCATGCTGCGCCGGTTCCAGGAGCGTTATCCCACCATGGATCTGCTGCAAAAAGAGGCCAATATGGCCACGCTAATGCAGGATCTGGAAGAAGGGCAGCTGGATGCGGCCTTTGTGCGTCTGCCGTGCGAGAGCAGTAAGATTTTTGAGCTAAAACAGATAGCCGAAGAGCGGCTGGTGATAGCGCTGCACGCCAGCCATCCGCTTAGCGGCAGCGGTGAACTGGCGCTGACGCAGCTCCAGGGCGTGCCGGTTATTCAGTTCCCGCATGAGGTGGCACCGGGGTTGTTTAATCTGGTGTTTACCGCCTGTCAGCAGGCCGGGCTACACCCGGAATCCGGCCAGCAGGCCTCGCAGCTCTCTTCTTCGCTGAGTATGGTGGCCGCTGGATTTGGCTTTGCGCTGGTACCGGCCTCCATGCAGTGCTTCAGTCATCCGAATGTGACTTTCCACGAGCTGGTCGGCGAGCCGCTAGTGACCAGTATCGCTCTGGCGTGGCGGCGGCACGAGCGTTCCCCGGCGGTCAAACGGCTGGTGGCGTTGTTTTCTGAATCTGATGGGGAATAGGCGGGATATGCGCCTTTAGCGGGCAATCCGCTAAAGACGCTGAAAGTCTTTACAGCTGGCGGGCATAGTCGTTTAGCGGCACCTGCTTACTAATAAGCTTATTATCCAACAGGAACTTCTCATAAGCCTCGTAGCGCGCGGCATCCAGCTTACCCGGATCGCGGGCGAAGAGCGGCAAACTATGCTGCCAGGCCTGCTTGTTCAGCTCGGTGTTTAGCTCAGGGTGCTGGCTGGCGAATGTTTTCCAGGTTTCATCAGGATGGGCATGCAGGTAATCGCTGCCTTCTTTGAGCGCCGCAACGAATTTCTTCACCTTAACGGCATCCATTTTGTCGCGATTAGCGACCACAATCAGTTCGTCATAGGCCGGAACGCCATAATCTTCGACGTTAAATACCTGCGGATTTTTGCCGTGTAGTTTCAGCTCTAGCGCCTCAATATTCCGATAGCCACCGATAATGGCATCTACTTTTCCGGCCATCAGCGCACTGGTGAGCTGGAAGTTTACATTCACCAGTTTCACCGCATCCGATGCGACGTTAACGTGCTGGAGCATGGTGTTGAGTGTGGCCTGTTCGACGCCGGAAACGGAATAACCGATAGTTTTACCTTTCAGATCAGCCGGGCTATGAATCTTGGGATCGAGGGCAATAATGGTATCCAACGGTGTGTTGATAAGCGTGGCGACGCGTACCAGCGGCAGGCCCTTATCGGCAAAGAGCTGAAGCTGCGGCTGATAGGTAATCGCCAAATCGGCGCGTCCGGCGGCTACCA
This sequence comes from Salmonella enterica subsp. enterica serovar Choleraesuis, assembly GCA_022846635.1. Lineage (GTDB taxonomy): Bacteria > Pseudomonadota > Gammaproteobacteria > Enterobacterales > Enterobacteriaceae. The sequence goes on along the minus strand of AP025685.1, from coordinate 3,647,007 downwards.
GCCGGGTCGGCAGAGCCGGATCGGATGGCGGCACAATCTCCACGTCCAGCCCCTGTTTGTTAAATGCCCCAATCTGTTCGGCCACCAATAGCGGGGCATGGTCAGGGTTAACGTACCAGTCGAGGATCAGGGTCAGTTTATCGTTGGCCTGGGCGGCGGTAGTTAGCAGGGCGCTGAGCGCCAGGCCAGTGAATATCTTTTTCATGGTCTCTGTTCTCGGTTATTCAGGTTTCAGGTTGCCAGGCAATAAGCCGGCGCAGCGCGGCATCGACCGCCATCCACAGGGTTAATGTCATCACCACCAGCAGGAGCAGGGCGGCAAAACAGGTATCAGTTTCCATCCGGGCGTTGGCGTTAAGCATCACGTAGCCCAGCCCCTGGGCCGAGCCAACCCATTCGCCGATAATTGCCCCAATCGGCGCGACCGCCGTCGCCATGCGCAGGCCGGAGGCAAAGGCCGGAAGCGCCGCCATCAGCCGCACGTGGCGCAGCTGGCTCCAGCGCGATGCGCCCATAGTCTGGGCTAAATCCAGATAGTCGCGATTTACCCGCCGCAGGCCGTCAAATAGGGTGGCCGTCACAGGGAAGAAGATAACCAGCACCGCCATAGTAATTTTGGCGCTCAGGCCAAACCCCAGCCACAGCACCAGCAGCGGTGCCAGGGCAAATACCGGAATAGCCTGGCTGATAACCACCAGCGGCATCATCCAGCGCTGTAGACGGGCGGAGAAACTCATCCATAAAGCCAGCCCGCTGCCCATTAATACGCCAATCGCCAGCCCGGCCAGAATTTCGCCCAGGGTTATCAGGGCATGAGGGACCAGGTAGCCGCGACTAGCCCATAGAGCTTCGGCCACCGCAGGCGGCGCAGGCAGCATAAAAGCAGGAATACCGGTAAAAGTCGCCAGCCACCATAGCGCCACCAGCCCTACGGCCAGAGTGACGCCGCGCCAGACGCGGGCGGAGGCAGAGCGAGAGTCAGCATTTTTCATCCGGCGGCCCTCATGAGCTGGCGCAGTAACTCACCCTGGCCGCGTAAAACTTCCGGACAGTCCGGCGCGCGCGGCGGCTCTCCGCTGATGTTGTGGCTGGCATCGGCGCTGACCGGGTTGCCGCCCAGCACCACTAAGTGGTGGCCCAGACGGCAGGCTTCCAGCGGATCGTGAGTGATCAACACCACGGTACGATCCTGTAGCAGGTTAGAGGCTAAAGTTTGGATCGTGGCGCGGGTAATGGCGTCCAGCGCCGAGAACGGTTCGTCCATCAGCACCAGCGGGGCGCGTTGATATAGCGTGCGGGCCAGCGCTGCGCGCTGGCGCATCCCGCCCGACAAATCGGCGGGCAGGGCGCGGGCGTTATTCTCCAGCCCAACCTGTTCCAGCAGATACTCCGCCCACGGGCGATCGGTTTTTTCACCGCGCAGCCGGGCGCTCAGCATGACGTTATCGATAATACTCAGCCAGGGATAGAGCAGATCCCGCTGACCCATCCAGGCCATACGACCGGCTATCGGCAACCCATCGCTGGCGCTAATCTTGCCGCTGTCAGGGTTGAGTAACCCGGCGATTATCCGCAGCAGGCTGGTTTTACCGCAGCCGCTGGCACCCAGCATAGCGAGCGTTTTACCGGCCGGGATCTCAAGATTAATACCGGAGAAGATCGCCCGGTTGCCGAAGCGCAGATGCAGATCTTTTATCAATATGCCCGGCGCACTGCCGGAAAAACTCGCTGCGGTCATAGTGCCGCCTGCGGCTCTGAGTCATCGGAGGCATCCAGCCCCATTTGCCAGAATGCCGACTCCAGGTGGGTAGCGGTGGTAAATATTTCCGCCAGCTTATCAAACCGGGCCTCAGCCCCGCGTTGCTGACCGAGAGTTTCCAGTAACGCCAGCGCCGCTTCTACGCCTTGCAGATAATCAGGATTGCCGTAGTTACGGATCCACGGAGCGTATGGATTGTTATCCATTACGGTATCCGGGGAGTTAAGCAGCCACAGGCCCGCTTCGGCGTAACCAGCGATACACGGCACCAGCGCGACCATCAGATCCAGACTGTCGCCCGCGTGGCCCACATCCAGCACATAGCGGGTGTAGTTAACGGTCGCGGAGGCTTCCGGAGTGGCGGCCATTTGGTTTTCATTCAGCCCCCAACCCTGGCAATAGCCTACGTGCAGCGGCATCTCGCCCAAAATGGCCTCGAGCGCAGCTGCGGCCTGGCGCATCTCTGGCAGCGTTTGCAGTTTGCTGACCAGCAGCCCGTGAGCGCGGGCGAAATGCAGCAGAAACAGATAATCCTGGGTGAGATAGTGACGAAAGGCCGCGGCGGGCAGCGTGCCATCGCCCAGCTGACGGAGAAAAGCGTGATGCACGTAATCGTGCCAGTGGGTTCCCGCCCGCTCGCGCAGGCGGCCATACAGACCTTGGGTAAACATAGGATCTCCTTATGAGTTAAGAGATCCGGGCATACAGAAGTTGAGGTATGAACGGGCGCTGTACAAGGCCAGACCGTCCCTTCGCTGGCATGACCCAGATCAGGTTCAAAGGGTTCGGCTTGCGCCATCTCAGCCTGTTACCAGACACCCCTCGGAGGCGATTTTTATACGTTATCCGCAGGTTAATTACAAACCCTATTGGCACAAGCAAGCAGGCCGAGCGATGTCATCAAAGGTTCATAGACAGCGCTGCCATCGGCGACTAGATTAGATCTTGCAAGCTTAACGAAACGCGGCCAGATGGCGTCCGGCATAGAAAACTTACTAATGGAAGAGGTTAACGCTTTATATGCATCCACAGTCCACTTATATCTCTCAAAGCTCACAAACGGGCGCTTTGTTACAGGCTATTGAACAGGGTTTATTGACCGAGTATGGCCGCGTCTGCCACGACGATGTACTGATGGAATTGATGAAATGGGTCGAAAGCGCAGAACATGAAATATTAGGGACAATTTACCAACAGGCGCTGGATTATGCTTTGAGTGAGCATTATCGGATCCCTGGCTCCCGATAGCCTCTTTCCTGCTGGTTCTGACCGCTCGCCATTCGCTCCCCTAATTCCGCGCAGGGGGGCTTTGCTGCTTTTAACGTATTTCCATACGTGGCTCTCTCTTTAATCCTCCTTTTACCGCATGGCGACCTGCGGCAGGAGCGAATATTGATCGCCAGATAAGGGACTTTTTCCCGGCCTTCTGCCCACGCTCACGAAACTCGCTGTATGCGTTTTAAACACCTACCCCTGATGGTGTAAGGTGCTGGGCAGAATATGGACGATGAAGGTAGAGGCAGATGAAGCGCATAGAGATGATTTACGGCGAACTGGAGCGGTTGACCCGCACGCTGACTCTGGAGGCGCTGCAAACCGGGGAAGCCTTTAGCGCCGAGCAGGTGGGGTTTAACCTCGGGCTGGCGCGTAATTCGGTTAGCCAGGATCTTAACGCGCTGTGGAGCGAAGGGCGTGTCGTGAAAAGCCGCGGCCGTCCGGTTTATTTCTTGCATCGCCAGGCCCTGGAACAGTTGCTAAAACGCCCGCTGAGCGATGCCGAGATCTCCCCGCAGACGTTACAGGAGCTGATGCCGCCCGCCGAATTGGCGCCTGATAACGAATGCCCTTTTAACGCGCTGGTCGGTTATGACCGCAGCCTGCGTGATGCGGTGGCTAAGGGTAAGGCGGCAGTGCTCTATCCGCGCGGGCTGCACGTATTGCTGACCGGGCCGTCTGGGGTGGGTAAAACCTACTTCGCCGAGATTATGCATCGGTTTGCCTGCCAGCAGGGGCAGGATTCGGATATTCCGCTGGTTTACTTTAACTGTGCCGAATACGCCCATAACCCGGACCTTTTGTCTTCCCATCTGTTTGGCCACCGCCAGGGAGCTTTTACCGGCGCAACCAGCCACAAGCCAGGTCTTGTTGAGCAGGCGGCCGGAGGCTATCTGCTGCTGGACGAAGTGCATCGCCTGCCTTATGAAGGCCAGGAGAAGCTATTTTCTCTATTGGATAAAGGCGAGTTTCGCCCCCTCGGCTCCAGCGAACCGGCTCGCAAAGCCAGCGTACGCCTGATTTGTGCAACCACCGAGCCGGTAAGTTCGGCATTACTGCGCACCTTCCAGCGACGCATTCAGGTCACTATCGATCTACCCGGCATTCGCGCCCGCTCTCTGGAAGAGCAGATAGCGCTGGTGATTGGTTTTGTGCAGCGGGAGAGCGGAAAAATCAATCGCACCATTGTGCTCGATAAGCAGCTGCTGCTGTGGCTGCTAACCAAACCACTGGACGGCAATATCGGCCAGCTTAAAAGCGATATTCAATTTCTATGCGCTCAGGCCTGGGCTGCGGGCATGGCTCACCACGAGGAGAATCTGCGTCTCGATGAGCGTCTGCTGGACGGGCCGGTAACGGCAACGCCGGAACAACGGCAGCGGGTTGGCGCACTGTTTGGTGAGCGCAATGAAATGGCGGTGGATGTGCGTACCGCCAGCCCGCTTCAGGCGGCACTTCATACTGGCGACATCATGGATGATGGTGACCTGTTTTACAGCTTTCTGACCCGCGAATACGTCAACCTGCGCAACAGCAATGTTCCGCCGCAGGAGACGCTGGCTATCCTGCGCGACAAACTGGCTTCTATTTTTGAGTACGGGCTGTATGGCCGGGACCAGGGCCATGAGAGCGGGTATCAGGGGCCAATGATGGAGCGAATAGATCTGCTGGTAGGCTGCGTGGAACAGGCGCTGGGATTTCCTCTTGCCGATAACCTGGCCCGGGCGCTACGCAAACATTTTCTGGCGCTGGTGGGCTATGTGCAGCGCGGGCTGATCCCCAGGCTATACGCCTCAAGCCTGATTCAGCAGCACTGTCAGCAGGAGTATCAACAGGCCAGCGCTCTGTGCCGCAAGGTAGAAGAGATTCTGCATATTCAGTGCCCGGCCACGGAACTGGTCTATCTGTGCCTGTTTTTGCAGGAGTGTCGCCATTATCGGGAACGGGTTGATGCACGACCGGATTGCGGCGTCATTCTGGTGGCGCACGGGGCTACTACCGCCAGCAGTATGGCGCAGTATGTCAACCGGGTGCTGGAGCGCCCGCTGTTTCAGGCGATCGACATGCCGTTTGAACAGTCGGTGCATGACACTCTTGATGCCCTCGTCCAGCGGGTGCGCGATAACGGCTACCGCCAGTTGATTCTGATGGTGGACATCGGTTCTCTGGTCTATTTCGCCAGCACCGTCAGTAAGTTATTTCAGATTGAAGTGTTGTTAATGACCAACATCACTCTGACCACGCTGCTGGAGGTGGGCCTGGATCTGAGTTACGAAAGCGGCGGTTTGCCGGAGCTGAGCCAGCGGTTACAGGATAAAGGCATCGCCTGCCAGCTGTGTGCGGCAGAGCCGGGGCAGGGCGGTAAGGTATTGGCAATTTCGTGCATCACCGGCATGGGCACCGCCGAGAAGATCCACAAAGTTCTGGCTGAAAGCTTCGGTGAATTGATGGCGGACGATACCCGCATGGTAGCGCTGGACTATAACGCGGTGCGCAGCCCGCAGCGTATTGCTGAAGCGCTGGGGGCCGATGAGCGGCTGGTGGGTATTGTCGGCACTTTCCAGCCGGGGCTACCGGATATTCCGTTTATCTCACTTGAGGAGTTGTTCTCTGAACAGGGGCCGGAGCTGGTACTGAACCTGCTCTGCCCGGAACTGGCACGCGGCGAGCGGCGCCCCGAGGTGGAGCGCGGGGCGATGCGCTTTATTAGCGCGCTGACAATGGAGAGCATTATCAAGGAAATAACGGTGCTCAACCCCCAACGGATCCTCAAAGAGATGGAAACCGTGCTCAGCCAGATTAGCCTCGAGCTGCGGTTGCAGCCAGGCCGCCAGGTGACACTACGCTTTCTGATCCATTGCTGCTGTATGGTGGAGCGTATCGTCATTAACCGCAAACCGTTACAGATGGCGCTCGATAACCCGCCGGATCTGGACTGGCGGGCGGTTAGTGTCATCAAATCGGCCTTTTTACCTATTGAAGAGGGCTATGGCATTCGCTTGTCGGATGCGGAATATATTTATATCTACCAATTACTCTATGGTTAATCCCTTATCCGGCGCGGCCTGACGGCTCGCCGGAGTCTTATTTTGCCTGCGTGACACAAAAAGTGGCATGCCTCTTGCGTAACTAAAGCCAACCACACTTTAGATTGCCAGGAGGCTTACTTGAACGTTCAGGCACCCACTTCTTCATTACCGCAAATTCTGCTGCTGACCCACGGCGGCTGGGGCCGCCAGCTATGCGATAGCCTGCGTATGGTTATCGGGGATACCGACGGGGTACAGGATCTGGCGCTGCTGCCGGTAGATACCCTGGCCGAGTTTTATCAGCGAGTAGAGGCCGTGGTGAGCACGATGCCATCGGGGTCGCTGGTTATCACCGATTTTATCGGCGGTACGCCTTCTAACGTGGCAGCCCGTCTAAGCGCCGACTATCCCATCGCGGTTATCTGCGGACTTAACGCTTCGCTGCTGCTGGAAGCTATTGACCGGCGTAGCGCCGGGCCGCTCACCGACTGTGTGGCGGATTTAGTCGAAGCCGGGCGCGCCAGTTGCATGGACGTGGTAGCCCACGTCACGCAATTACAGAATAACCAGTAAAAGATTAAAAAATTAAGGAGTTAGAGATGGCAAAGATTGCACTGTGTCGTATCGATAGCCGCTTGATCCACGGTCAGGTCGTCACCAAGTGGGTGGGCCAGTCCCAGGCTAACCGTATTGTGGTGGTCAGCGACGAACTGGATGCCGATCCGTTTATGAAAAATATCTACCTGATGGCCGCGCCGCCGAATGTAAAAGTGGACTGCTACGGCAATGCCAGCTTCGCTGACGCCTGGCGTGAAAACCAGCTGGGCGATGGCAATGTGCTGGTGCTGTTTCCATCGCTGGCGGCGGTGGCCGATGCGGTGGAGCGCGGTTTTGACGTTACCGATATTCAGGTGGGCGGCCTGGGCGGCGGGCCGAACCGCAAAGCGGTCTTCCAGAACATTACTCTGGATGCCGCCGACGTAGAGATCCTTAAAGGGCTTAAGGAGCGCGGCATAAAAGTTGTGTTCCAGACCATCCCGGAAGATAAGCCGCAGGCGCTGGACGATATCCTGAAAAAGTTCTGAGCTCTGACCCTAAAACTATAAGGAGAACTCATGAGTACTTTACTATTCGCTACCATGATGGGGCTGTACTACTGGTTTGCCCGCCTGCGGCTGGGCTATACCTTTTCCGCCATGCTGCTGCAGCCCGTGGTGGTAGCGGTCTTTGTCGGCCTGCTGCTGGGCAATATGCACACCGCGATGATAATTGGCGCCGGGATGCAGCTGGTCTATCTGGGGGTGACCTCCACGCCCGGCGGTAACGTCCCGTCCGACCCGGCGCTGGCCGCCTGTATCGCTATTCCGATTGCGGTGCAGGCCGGGATGGAGCCTAACCTGGCCATTGCGCTGGCTATTCCATTTGGCGTTATCGGGGTATTCCTCGATCAGCTGCGCCGTACGCTCAACGCCGCCTGGGTACATATGGCTGATAAGCACGCGGAAACCGCCAACATGGCAGGTATCATGCGCTGCGCTTTCCTCTATCCGGCGCTGCTGGGCCTGGTGCTGCGCTTTCCGGTGGTATTTGCCGCCAACTACTTTGGTCAGAGCGTGGTCGAGAAGTTCCTCAAACTGATGCCGCACTGGCTGACCCATTCGTTCGAGATTATGGGCGGGATCCTCCCGGCGCTCGGCTTCGCTATCACCATTATGGTTATCGGTAAAAAAAGCCTGCTGCCGTGGTTTATCGGCGGGTTCTTCGCCGTGCTGTATCTCAAAGTAGACATTATGGCGATGGCCATCTTCGGTACCTGCGTCGCCTTCCTGATAAAAGGCCTGGCGAAAAATGAAGGAGCAGCCTGATGAGCAGCGATGTAATGCAACATGAATTGGTAGAGCGCGCCCGTGAATGCGGTGCGCTGACCAAAGGCGATATCACCCGGGCGTGGTTTATTTACTGGCTGGGAGCCGAGGTTTCAAGCTCTTACGAGCGCTTGCAGAGCCTGATTTTCTGCGCCTCAATGACGCCGATTATTAAAAAACTCTATCCTGGCAAAGAGGAGCAGGTGGAAGCGCTAAAACGCCATCTCAACTTTTTTAACTCCGAGCAGACTTTTGGCGCGGTGATCCAGGGCATCTCCATTGCAATGGAGGAGCAAAAGACCCGCGGTGAACCGATTAGCGATGCCTCCATTACCGGGATTAAAACCGGGCTAATGGGGCCGCTGGCCGGCATGGGCGATTCCATTATTTGGGCTGCGGTGATGCCGCTGTTAATCGCTATTTTTATACCATTTGCCGCCAATGGCAGCGCATTCGGCGGCATTATGCCGTTAATACTCTATCCGGCGATTACTCTGGCGATAAGCTACGGCCTGATTCATAAGGGCTACACCCTGGGGCGTGACTCGATTATCGGGTTGTTGCAAGGAGGGCGTATTAAGGAACTTATCTACGGCGCTAACGTGCTGGGGCTGATTATGATGGGGGCGCTGTCTGCCAGCTACGTCAAGATAACCACGCCGCTGAAGATAAGTGCGCTGGAAGGGTCGGAAGTGGTGGTGCAACAGATTCTGGATTCGATAGCGCCGGGCTTGTTGCCGCTGGCGGCGGTGTTCGCCATCTACTTTTACCTGGTTAAACGCGGTCCACGCTACACCACAATTTTACTATCGATTGTAGGTCTAAGCGTCGTTTGTTCGCTGCTGGGCTTGCTATAGTCTGGCCATCATAGAGGCGCCCAAAGGGGGGCCTCTATTTTTGTTGAGCGTTTACGTAACAAACCCCGCCAGCCGTCAGCAGAATGGATATCCCTCCCAGCAGAAACAGATCGCTTGCCAGCAATGCTCCGCTTAACACCCCTAATGCTCCTACACTGCCTACCGCCAGCTTGTGCAGATTGGTTGCGGCATTAGGAGACGTTTGTTTTTTATTGTTCTGATTATTTTCCTTCGGAATGGCTATCGGGTCGGGCACGCTCAGCGGGCGCAGAGGTGTCACTTTAGAGGATGTTTTGCTGGCGCGGTCTATATTGGGACGGGCTGGGACCGAGTGTATTTTACTGCTTGCCGAGCAGGAAACACTGTGGATGGCGCGGGCCAGCGACTCAATATGGTACTGAACGTAGCCATAACACCCGGCCCTGAACAACCGGGTTCCGGCCCATGAGAGCGGTACCGGAATCGAGGTTACTGACTTTTCATAATGGGATTGCAGCAATACCAGATGGTTGGCGGGAAACGGCCACGGCGAAAGGGCATAAGCGGCCACCAGAAGATTAGCATTGCGGACCCGGAAGTTAACGTACTGCTCCTCTCCGTTGCGCATCCGTTTTTGGAAATTTTCTTCGGTATTGTTATCGAGCGGATTTTCCCAGTCGTGCAGGTAGGAGAAGGTCAGATAGATATGCTCTAACACATCGCGGTTGCTTTTCAGGGCATCGATTTCATTCCAGCCGATGTTGAGCACATACAGTGCTTCTTTGAGGAAATCATATTCGGCAAATTCAATTAGCGTAACCGCGCGCTCGCGCGAAAGACTTTCTCTAAGTGCCTGAATTCCTGAAAGATGACGGGTGATAAGCGCAGCATACTCCGTGGTCATTATCATCTTTGCTATCCTTAGCCTGCCTGACTCGGGTGCGGTTTAGCCATCATCCGGAGGCTTTAACCGCAGCATGGAGTGTGAATAGTAGCCTATGTGCGGGTTTGGGGGGCATATCGAGAAATGCGTTTCGGGGGGAGGGGCTTCGTGAATACGTATGTAGATTATTGTTTTTAGTGCAGATGCTGGTTGCGCTCTTGTATGTGCGTCATTTCTTTGTCGTTCATCTCTCAACAGGCAGTAAGATCCTCCCCCCATCCGGCCCGGCGAACCGAAGCGCTGACGCAGACGGTCAGCCCGACAGGACGTCGGGCTGAGGCGGAACAAGACAGGAAGTCGCGTACCGCCGACCGCCGGAGACAGCGCGGGAGATGAGCGAAGTGCGAAGCACCGGGACGAACAGGGGGCCGCTGGGATTGTAAAGGGGCTGTCGGCACAGCCCCTTTACCCGTTCACGTGTGATATGCGGACTATATACTGCGAAGCGCAAGTGAACGGAACATGCGCACATTCAACGTAAATCAACGCCAATGACTGACAACTAAATTCAACAGTCAGGATCGAAAAAGGGGCTGTCGGTACAGCCCATTTACCCGTTCACGAGTGGTGTGCAGGTTATATTCTGCGAAACGTAAGTGAACGGAACTTTGCCATATCCCAGACAGGCAGCTGCTGGCAGATATCTATATGTCATTCTGATGCTGGTTGCGCTCTTATATGTTCACAATATCCATGCCGCCAATGGCACCCAGAGCGCGCTAAGGGCGGCTCCATCGCCGCCGCCCGGCAAAAAACAGTATTTTTCCCTATATAAAGACTTCGCTATATTTTTTGCACTTAATAACACCTGATAAATTTAAAGTGTCTCTTATATTATTTATTATCATGAATAATGATTGATTTGTATTTTCTTTGCGAATAATTGAATGTTAGCTTAATTGTTTTTGTTTAGATCTTTAGATTGTTTATGTTATTTTGGGTGGGCGTTATTAACCGCAGGGAGCGGGGTATGTATTACAGTGACTTGATTGTCAGGGAGTCGCAGGCTGATAAAATACTCGCCTTGCAGCTCGATAAATCTTTGGCTGGAGTCAGGGGCGAGGTTTTGGATATCGCCGCGAGAATTAAGGACGGTGCAGTACGCGCAATATATTACGCATCTTGCTTTACCGATAACTATCAGGATGTTTGTACAATGCTGAAAAGTGAGGGTAATCGTTTTCTCTTGGGGTTGGTTCAACTAATACTCCATCGCAGAATAGTTTATGACTTGATTCGTATTTATTATGAAGAAGTATTTAAAAATAAAACGCAGCAACAAATATTAGCTATCGGTAGAGCGCTGGAAAAACTCGGCGTTAATGTCTCTGCAAGTACGTTAACCGTGAAATCGTTTGTCGCGGGACTTACCGCAACTATATGTTTGAGTACAGGGTTTAGCTCTTTGGTTGTGGCGAGAGTCCGAAAACTTTCAGGCATGGGGGTATTCCTTGCTAGTTCCTATGGCTATGTGAAAATAGCGTCAGAAAGTGTAGGCAGGTTAAAGCTTCTGAGCCCTGCGTATTATCATGCACTTTATATGCAGGATCTGGAAATGATGTATTTTCTGGTGGAACCCATATTTATGAAAGTGGGGGCTTTCGGTAATCGTTATATGTCAGATGATGATTTGATTAGTACTATTTGGGAGATGGCGAAGTAACCATGCTCAAGTTATTAAAAAAATGGCTGGTATATGAAGCATTATTCTTTTTCTGGCCATGTGCTTCCATCTTATTAATAGTTATCTTTGGTATGCTGGCTGTAACTTTTTTTCCATCATTTGCAATACAGTTAACAGGGATGTTTATAGTCTTGGTTTTTATTCTTATGTGGTTTTTTCCACGAGATAAAAAATAAATTGAAAAGGAAATTTTATGTCAACTCCTGCACATTTATGGTTAACGGACGAAAATGGCTCACCAATTATTGGCGGGTGTTTAATGCCGAGCCGAATAGGATCTATAGAAATTAAAACGTTAACACACAATGTTTGTATCCCTGTGGATCCTAATTACGGCAAGCTCACGGGTACAAGAGTCCATTCGCCTATCGTTATGCAAAAAGAGTTTGATCAGACAACCCCAATTCTATTTCGTGCCTTATGTGAAGGCCGAACGTTAAAGGCCGCCACGATAAAGATGTATCGAATTACTGACGCTGGCATAGAGACAGAGTATTTTAATATAGTGCTGGAGAACGTGAAAATTTGCAGTATTACCCCAGCTCTATTACCGGGCGGGGTTTCCAATACGCATACTGAGAATATTGAGCTCCGCTATGAGAATATAACGTGGAAGTATACTGATGGTAATATTTTGTATAAAGATGGCTGGAATGTTCTCTGGAGGTCATAAGTACGTATTTTAGGTTAACCATAAAAGAGTTTTTACCGGTTCACGTGTGGTGTGCAGTTTAGATTCTGCGAAACGCCAGTGAACGGAGTTTTGCCATATTCCAGATATGTTGCTGCTGGCTAATTTCTATATGTTACTCCGGTGCTGGTTGCGCTCTTTCATGTTCATTATTTTTTTATGGATATCGGCACCCAGAGCGCGCAAAGGGCGGCTCAGTCGCCGCCGCCCTCTGCACTCCCCGGCGACCGGTCACAAAACCGCCGCTTTGCGGTACCCTTCGCTTCCTGCGGCTGCCTTTCGGGCACGGGCGGTATGCTGTTTACTCGTCTCATCCCTGAGACTCGCCCCTGCGGGGCCGACGCAAGCGTCGTTAAAAAATGCTCCCGGCATTTTTTTCCATGCAGCTCCCGCCCTGCGGCCACGTCCGTGTGGCCGCTCCCGGTCAGCCGCAAACGCGTCGGCGATTTTCAGCCGGGGAATTGTCGCTTCAGATGATGTTTTTTTACAGCGACAGAATTGCTGCTGTTCGCTTCCTGGCAGCCAGCACAGGCCTGTTTCCCCATGGAAACCGGTGAACCGAAGTCCGACTGACCAGGCCAGGCCGCCAGGGATGGCGGACTGAAACGCGTAGAGACAGGGATGTCGAGTCGCGACGCCGCAGTCAGCGCGGAACGCAGGTGAACGCAGTGCGAAGCACCGGTTTCTTCTGGGGCCGCTGGGATTGTAAAGGGGCTGTCGGTACAGCCCCTTTACCCGTTCACGAGTGGTGTGCAGGTTATATTCTGCGAAACGTAAGTGAACGGAACTTTGCCATACTCCAGATATGCCGCTGCTGGCAGATATCTGTATTAACTCCGGTATTGGTTGCGCTCTTTTATGTGCGCAATGTCCATGCCGCCCATGGCACCCAGAGCGCGCAAAGGGCGGCTCTGTCGCCGCCGCCCTCTGCACTCCCGGGCGACCGGCAAAAAAATCGCCACTTTCGTGGTACCCTCTGCTTCTTGCGGCTGCCTGCTCGGGCACGGGTGGTATGCTGCCTCCCAGCAGCTCCCGCCCTGCGGCCACGTCCGTGTGGCCGCTCCCGGTCAGCCGCAAACGCGTCGGCGATTTTCAGCCGGGGGAATGCCGCTTCAGTTTATGTTTTTTATAGCGGCAATATCGCTGCTGTTCGTTACCTGCATATCAGCGCAGGCCCGTTCCCGCATGGAAACCGGTGAACCGAAGTCCGACTGACAAGGCCAGGCCGCCAGGGATGGCGGACTGAAACGCGTAGAGACAGGGATGTCGAGTCGCGACGCCGCAGTCAGCGCGGAACGCAGGTGAGCGCAGTGCGAAGCACCGGGACGAACAGGGGGCCGCCGGGATTGTAAAGGGGCTGTCGGCACAGCCCCTTTACCCGTTCACGTGTGATATGCGGATTATATTCTGTGAAACGCAAGTGAACGGAACCTTGCCATATACCAGACAGGCGGTTGCCTACCGACAACTAAACTCAACAGCCGGGATCGAAAAGGGGCTGTTAGCACAGCCCCTTTATCCATTAAACGGCGATACGGAAATTATATTCTGCAAACCTAAAGCGAATGTAACGTAAGCTTATTCACATCAGTTACCAGGCTTACAACTATCCCCACGCCTCATCAGGCAATACCCCACTCACACCTCCATCGCTGGCACCTGCCGCTCGTGGCGCGACTCATTATTCAACGCCGGATCCCGAATCATCATCCACAGCAAAATTGCCCCGATAACATCGAACAGACTCAGCGCGATGAAAAATGGCCCATAACCAATCACCGCCACCAAAGCGCCCATAAACAGGTTAAACGTCAGTTGCCCCAGCCACGCCGCTGAACCAGCAAGGCCAGCCACCGTGGCTACTTCGTTCTTTTTAAACAGGTCGGCGGACATGGTAATCACCACCGTAGAAAGCATCTGGTGGGCAAAACCGCCAACGCTCATCAGTGCTATTGCTACGTAAGGATTGCTGGTGATGCTTACAAAACCAATAGAAATCATCAGTATCGCGCCCACGCTGAAACTGGTACGGCGGGCGTTGATGGTCGACATCTGGAACTTATCTATAAACAGATTCGCTAAAAAACCACCGGCTACGCAGCCGAAATCGGCGGCCAGGAACGGTAGCCATGCAAACATGGCAATTTCTTTTAGCGGCAGGTGCATCACGTTTATCAGATACAGTGGCATCCAGAAGCTGAGTGTCCCCCAGGCCGGGTCAGCCAGAAAGCGAGGTAACGCCAGGCCCCAGAAATTACGCTGGCGAAGAATCTGGCCTACCGCCGGTTTTTTATGGTCGCTTTGCAGGAAACTCTCCTGACCGTCTTCGATGTACTTCAGCTCTTTCGCGGTCAGCCACGGATGTTTGCCCGGTGAGTTATAGATAAGCAGCCAGGTGATAGAGAACAGCACGCCAATGCCGCCGGTTATCACAAACGCCATTTCGGTGCCGATACCGCTCGATTCAAAAGTCAGCATCGCCCATACCACCAGCGGCGGAGCCAGCATTGCACCAATGGAAGTACCGATATTAAACAGGCCGCCTGCGATACCGCGCTCGCGGGTTGGGAACCATTCGGCGCTGGCTTTGATCCCGGCCGGGATTGCCGAAGCTTCGGTCAGCCCCATCATGCCGCGCAGGAAGGCAAGGCTTATCCAGCCACCGGCCAGGGCGTGGGCCATATTAATCAGCGACCAGAGCAGAGCGAAGACAAAAAAGCCTATCTTCAGGCCGACAACGTCCAGCAAGTAACCCGCAATAGGCTGCGCCACGGTGTAACAAAGCTGGAACGCACTGACTACCCATGAATAGGCTTTTTCGTCAAAGTTAAGCTCCTGCATTAGCGCCGGAGCGGCAACGCTCAGGGAACTGCGCGACAGGTAATTCACGATGGTGCCAAGGCAAACCAGCGCGATGATCCACCATCTAAGTTTTGTCATTTTCATACTAACGACCTCGTATACCTGAAGCTTCCCGCCAGGCGTAAGTGTTGTAGGTGCCGACTATTTCAGTAAGTTACGGCCAACTGGTTGACCAAAATCATTTCTGGTAACCGGACGGGGCAATGTAATTTATAGCGCCGCAGCCGCAGGTTTAAGCGCTGGCATGGTGGATAAAAACGCCGGTTATAACTTTGAACCAGATCGAATTTTGAACCGCAGTGGCACTTAAAAAACAAACTTTGTGATCTGGTTATCCAATCTGAGCTAATTGGTTGACTGATTTTGGCAGGGGGGTAATTTGTACACTCATTAGTACTTTGAAACTATGTGCGGGCGAATCCTCGCTCCATCCTGAATAGCCGATCCCGGCGCTATCTGGCGGGATCTCATGAATGAGGTAAGCAAATGAAACAGTCATGGCGCTGGTATGGTCCCAACGATCCGGTCTCTTTAAGCGATATCCGTCAGGCGGGTGCCACTGATGTTGTCACCGCTTTGCACCATATTCCTAATGGCGAAGTTTGGAGCGTTGAAGAGATTAAAAAGCGCCAGACGGAAGTGGCGGCGAAAGGGCTGGTGTGGTCGGTAGTGGAAAGTGTGCCGATTCACGAAGAGATAAAAACCCATACCGGGCAGTACGACCGCTGGATAGCCAACTATCAGCAAACTCTGCGCAACCTGGCGACCTGTGGCATTCATACCGTTTGCTACAACTTTATGCCGGTGCTGGACTGGACGCGTACCGATTTAGCCTATGAGCTGCCGGATGGCTCCAAAGCGCTGCGCTTTGACCAGATTGAATTCGCCGCTTTCGAACTGCATATCTTAAAACGCCCGGGCGCTGAGGCCGATTACACCGCCCAGGAGATTAGCGCTGCCGCTGAGCGTTTTGCCGCGATGAGTGATGAAGATAAGCAGCGTTTAACCCGCAATATCATCGCCGGTCTGCCGGGAGCAGAAGAGGGCTATACGATTGAACAATTCCAGGCCCAGCTAGACCGCTATGCGGGGATCGATAAAGCCCAGCTGCGTGAAAATTTTGCTTACTTCCTGAAGGCAATTACCGCAGTGGCTGAAGAGGCTGGAGTGCGTATGGCGGTACATCCTGACGATCCGCCGCGTCCGATCCTCGGCCTGCCGCGCATTGTTTCTACCATCGAAGATATGCAATGGATGGTGGATACAGTACCGGAAGCGGCAAACGGATTTACGATGTGCACCGGATCTTATGGCGTGCGTAAAGACAACGATCTGGTGGCGATGATCAAACGTTTTGGTCCGCGCATCTATTTCACCCATCTGCGCTCCACTCAACGTGAAGAAAACCCGAAAACTTTCCACGAGGCGGCCCATCTGGGTGGCGACGTGGATATGTATGAAGTCGTGAAGGCTATCGTTGAGGAAGAGCAGCGCCGTAAAGGACAAGGCATTGATGACCCGATTCCAATGCGCCCGGATCATGGACACCAGATGCTGGACGATCTGCACAAAAAAACCAATCCGGGATATTCCGCTATTGGTCGCCTGAAAGGGCTGGCTGAAGTGCGTGGCGTAGAGCTGGCCATCCAGCGTGCGTTCTATAGCTAACGGAAAGGCGGCGGGTGAGATGTCGCCCGCATAAAATTAGCCAGGAGATAATTATGTCTAAGACTATCGCCAGCCAGCCACTGCCTGTCGCGCTGCCTGACTCCAACCGCTCGCGTCTGGTTTCACGAATTGTACATTTGGGTTGTGGGGCATTTCATCGTGCTCACCAGGCGCTATATGCCCACGAGCTTAATCAGCAGTTTGGCAGTGATTGGGGTATCTGCGAGGTTAACCTGCGTTCGTTTGGTAAAACTCTTATCGACGATTTGAAAAAGCAGGATTTGCTCTACACCGTGGCAGAACGCGGGGCGTCAGGCAGTGAGCTAAAAATTGTCGGATCGATGACCGAAGCGCTGCTGTCTGATGAGGATGGCGTTGAAACGATCCTTGAGGCGATGGCGCGCCCGCAAACGGCGATAGTCTCGCTAACCATTACGGAAAAAGGCTACTGCACTACGGGATCTAGCGGTGAGCTGGATCTGCAACATCCTGAGATCCGAAGCGATCTGCAAAATCCGCAGCAGCCTACCACGGCCATCGGATATATCACTGAGGCGCTGGCGCGCCGCCGGGATCGCGGGCTGCCGGGCTTTACGGTGCTGTCTTGCGATAATATCCGCGAGAATGGTCGCGTGGCCCGCAGCGCTGTGCTGGGGCTGGCTCGCGCCCGTTCGCCGCAGCTTGCCGAGTGGATCGAACAGCACGCCAGCTTCCCCTGCACTATGGTCGATCGCATCGTCCCGGCCGCGACGCCGGAAACGCTGCAAGAAATTGCCGATTCACTGGGGGTGTTTGACCCTTGCGCCATCGCCTGTGAGCCGTTTCGCCAGTGGGTGATTGAAGACAACTTCGTTGCGGGGCGTCCGCAATGGGAAAAAGTGGGCGCGCAGCTGGTGGCGGATGTCGTGCCGTTTGAGAACATGAAATTGCGCATGCTGAACGGCAGCCACTCCTTTTTGGCATGGCTCGGCTATCTGGGCGGTTATCAAACTATTGCCGATACTATGGCTAATCCAGCCTATCGCCAGGCCGCGCTGTCACTGATGCTGGATGAACAGGCTCCAACTTTGTCGATGCCTGCCGACGTTTCTCTTAGCGATTATGCCCACAAGTTGATTGAACGGTTTGCTAATCCGGCGCTGCGCCACAGAACCTGGCAAATTGCGATGGATAGCAGCCAGAAATTACCTCAACGTTTGCTGGACCCGGTGCGTCAGCGCCTGGCTTGCGGCGCTTCCTGGGCTCATCTGGCCCTCGGTATTGCCGGCTGGATGCGCTATGTGGAAGGCGTAGATGAACAAGGTGAGCCGATAGAGGTAGTCGATC
This sequence comes from Salmonella enterica subsp. enterica serovar Choleraesuis, assembly GCA_022846635.1. Lineage (GTDB taxonomy): Bacteria > Pseudomonadota > Gammaproteobacteria > Enterobacterales > Enterobacteriaceae. Next base: position 3,629,069 of record AP025685.1, on the reverse strand, counting down.
CGCTGCTGGAGCGTTTTAACCAGATCAATCAACGCTATCAGGGCCTCGAGCGGGTTAATGCCCTACTGGCTATTGAGGAGATCTTTGGCAGCGATTTGCCTTTGAATGCGGAATTTGTCGCCGCAGTGACTGAAGCATGGCAGCGCCTGCATGCCAGCGGTGCAAAAGCGGCGGTAGCGATGCTTAGTGAAGAGGTAAACGTATGATGACTTTCATGAGTGAAGATTTTTTACTCAGCAATGAGACCGCGCGCCGCTTGTACCACGGCTACGCTGCTGAAATGCCGATTTATGATTATCACTGCCATCTCAACCCGCGTGATATCGCAGATAACCGCCAGTTCGATAATCTGACGGCTATCTGGCTGGAGGGCGATCACTACAAATGGCGCGCCCTTCGGGCCGCAGGCGTGGAGGAAGCGTTAATCACCGGTAGCCAGCGCAGTGATTACGATAAATATATGGCCTGGGCGCATACCGTGCCAAAAGTGCTGGGTAATCCACTCTATCACTGGACTCATCTTGAGCTGCGCCGCCCGTTCGGCATCACCGATACGCTGTTTAGCCCTGAAACCGCTCCGGCCATCTGGCAGCGCTGTAACGAACTGCTGGCAACGCCGGAATTTTCGGCCCGCGGCATTATGCGTCAGATGAATGTGCGGATGGTGGGTACCACCGACGATCCGTGTGACGACCTGGCTGCACACCGGCAGATTGCTCTGGATGCCAGTTTTGATATCGAGGTAGCGCCAAGCTGGCGGCCTGATAAAGCATTTAAAATTGAGCTGGAGGGTTTCCCGGACTATCTGGAACGGCTGGCCGGAGTCGCCGACGTAGCGATCGCGAATATTGAAGATCTACGCCTGGCGCTGGAAAAACGGCTCGATCATTTCGCCGCCCACGGCTGCCGGGCTGCGGATCATGGTATCGAGAACCTGCGTTTTGCGCCGATCCCAGACGATCGGGTACTGAACGCCATTTTGCAGAAACGCCTCGGCGGGCAGTCGCTTTCCGAGCTGGAGATTGCCCAGTTCACCACTGCAATTCAGGTATGGCTGGGGGCGCAATATGCCCAGCGCGGCTGGGTGATGCAGCTGCATATTGGCGCGCTGCGTAACAACAATACCCGGATGTTCCAACAGCTGGGGCCAGACAGTGGCTTTGATTCCATTGGCGATGCGGCAATTGCCGGGCCACTGTCGCGTTTGCTGGACAGCATGGACGTGGACAACCTGCTGCCGAAAACCATTCTTTACTGCCTGAATCCGAAAGATAACGAAGTGCTGGCCACTATGAGCGGTAATTTCAGCGCGCCGGGGATTGCCGGAAAAGTACAGTTTGGTTCCGGCTGGTGGTTCAACGATCAGAAAGACGGTATGCAGCGCCAGCTTCAGCAGCTGGCGCAGATGGGGTTGCTGAGCCAGTTTGTCGGTATGCTGACTGATTCACGCAGCTTCCTCTCTTATACCCGCCATGAATACTTCCGGCGTATTTTGTGTAACCTGATTGGCGGCTGGGCGCAGGCTGGTGAGGTGCCTAACGATGAGGTGATGCTGGGTTCGATGGTTCGCGACATCTGTTTTAATAACGCCCAGCGTTTCTTTACTCTTACGGAGCGCTAATATCCGGCCCCACGGGCGTTTTAGCAATGGTATAGTCATCGCTAACTCGCCCGCGTTTCGGGCCCTAATTTAAGTTTGAACTTTGTTAATTTGTTTGCAGGCCACGCTATGAAACCGACGCCAGTACCCCAACGCCCTTATCAGGAAGTTGCCGCCATGTTGCGCCATCTGATAGCCGCAAAGCCTTATCAGCCGGGCGAGCGCCTGCCGCCTGAGCGCGAGCTTGCCGGGCAGCTGGACGTAACCCGCACCGTGGTGCGGGAGGCGCTGATTATGCTGGAGATTGAAGGCCGGGTTGAGGTGCGCCGCGGCGCTGGCATCTATGTCACCAGTATGACTGACGATACGCCGGTGGTTAGTACAGACTCTGCCCCCGCCTGCAACAACGCGGGACCGTTTGAATTGCTGCAGGCCCGCCAGCTGCTGGAGAGCAACATTGCCGAGTTCGCCGCTTTACAGGCAACGCGGGAAGATATTCTCAAGATGCGTCAGGCGCTGGCGCTGGAAGAACAGGAACTGGCCTCGGATGCGCTGGATACCAGCGAAGACGGCGATATGCAGTTCCATCTGGCGATTGTTGAAGCGACCCACAACAGCGTACTGGTGGAATTATTTCGCCAGTCCTGGCAGTGGCGCGAGAACAATCCGCTGTGGGTGCAGTTGCATCGCAATATTGACGATACCCGCTACCGCCGGGAGTGGCTTAAGGATCATAAGCTGATCCTCGCTGCGCTTATCAAGAAAGATCCCCGCGCCGCCCGCCAGGCCATGTGGCAGCACCTGGAAAATGTGAAACAGCGTCTGCTGGAGTTTTCCGATACTGACGATCTCGATTTTGACGGCTATCTGTTTAACTCCTGGCCGCTGGATGTTGCCGTAAAGTAATCTCTCTTTAAGATTGAATCTTGCCCGATGCCCGCCGCTTTTTGCGCGGGCATCGTCGTTTTTGGTAACTGGTTGAGCAAGTATTTCCACGGCTTACCTTGGCTGGTAGCGTTTCATTTTGGCAGAATGGGAAGCAGTTAATGGATAACACACTGCAACCAGGGGGCAGCATGGAGCGAATACGCAGGGCGGTAGAGCGGCAGGTGCTGGGGCTAACCGGCATGGCCCTCAAGGAGATCGACTTCGAACATCCCGCCGGGGAGCCCGGCTGGTTTGGCCCACAGTCGGTTATCTGGCGGGTTCATGGCGACTTTACTTCCATGCTGTGCGGCGGAATCAGCGCGCTGTTGCTGCAAATGCTTCACCCTCTGGCGCTGGCAGGTGTCTGGGATCACTCCAATTTTCGCGCCGACATGCTCGGGCGTCTCAGACGCACCAGCCAGTTTATTTCCACCACCACCTATGGCACGACGCCGGACGCCGAACGTCTGGTGGCGCGGGTTCGTGCCATCCATGAAAAGGTTTCCGGCCAGAGCGCCGATGGCATTCCCTATGAGGCCAGCTCTCCGGAGCTGTTAACCTGGGTGCATATCGCTGAATGCAGCAGTTTTATGGCGGCTCATCAACGCTATCGCAACCCGCAAATCTCCGCGGCGGACCAGGACCGTTATTATCTTGAGGCGGCGCGAATCGCCGAAGCGCTGGGGGCGGAAAATGTGCCGACCAGCGTTCGCCAGGTAGAAGATTATCTACAGTCTATGCGCTCTGAGCTGCGCTGCGATGCCCGCACCCGCGAAGTGGCACGCGTGCTGCTGGCGGCTCCGGTGCCCACTATGCTGGCGGTTCCGGTAAGAAACATGGTGATGCAGGCGGGCGTTGACCTGCTGCCGGGCTGGGCCAGTGCTCAATTGGGAATGTCCCTCGGGGATTTTCGTACCCGGATGGTCAGGGGCGGCGTGCGCGTTCTGGCGCGGTTGCTGAGATCTTCGGTGCGCAATGGGGCTTATCACTGCGCGATGCGCAGGATGGGAGCCGGGCAGTAAAACCCCGCATCTTTATTGCAGAACCTGGTGAGTCCCGCCATCTGATGCTAAACGATAATTAGCTGCATATCGCGAGCCGAGCCGCTCGCTATCAACCAACGCTCTTCTGGGATAAGGACAGAGTAATGAACAGAAGCTTAGCCATCAGCACCCTTAGTCTGATGGTGTTACTGGGTACCGGCATGCAGGCGCAGGCGTCGGGGGATGTTGTTTATACCTGCCAATGGGGTATGGATGATTGCCGGCTGGCCGGCACGCCCTGGCTGGATGTTAATAACGATACCCGCGATAACCTGCTGCGATTGGTGAGCGCTAAACGCGGTTTTGCGTTACCGCTTTACCCGCTCCCGGCAGACGATCGCGTGAGCCGCGATGCATGGTTTGGCTTTCATATGCTTAACGGCGGAGCTCCTGTTCCAGAGGCCGAGGCCCCGACCAACCGCAATGCAGGCCTGGCGGCGGCGATGGCGCGGGTTGATATCAAAGGCCAGCCGCCGGTGGTTGATGCTGACGATAGCGATGGTCGTTTCATTTCCAACAATGCTGATTCGGCGGCGCAGTTTATTAACGCACTGGCCGATGACCCAACGCTGCATCCTACCCGTCGCCATAGCCTGGCTGCGGCGCGCCTGGCTTTGCTTGGCAAAGGCAGCCACATGCCAAAGGGAGAAAGCGTGCTTAAGGCGGGGGTGACGCTGCCGGGAAGTGCCGGAGAGTTTCGGGCCTATCTGGGCGCTGCCGAAGCTTTTTACCAGGGCGATTATCCCCGCGCGATTACCGGATTTAGTGCGTTGCAAAAAGCCAGGCAGCAGTGGGTGGCGGAGACTGCGAGCTATATGCTGATGCGCGTTTATCTAAACCAGAGCACCGCTGAAGCCTCCGATGAGTACGGACTGTTTGAAGTGCAGCGGGTGCAGCGCGATGCCGCAGCTCAGGCGCTCCAGTCTGCACAGAGTTACCTGAAGGCTTACCCGCACGGGCGTTACGCGGCAGCGGCCAGCGGTATGATGCGGCGGATATACTGGTATTTGCAGCGCCCGCAAGAACAGGCCCCGCTTTATCAGCAAGCGTTGGAAAAAGCGCCGAACGCGGATGCTTTGCAGGCGATAGTTATCGAAACCGATAACAAACTGCAAAGCCCCAACACTGCCGGGGGAGTGATATTCACCAGCGCGCCGGGGGCGCCATTGCTTAACTTTACCCAGAGCCTGCGCTGGATGCGGCCAGGGGAGCAGCATGATGATGCCAGCACCGAAATCACGCCGGAAGTGCTTAAGCGGCTGGAACCGCAGATCGAAGCGGCCGAATGGCCGGGGTTGAAGGATTATCTGGATAATGCCTGGCGCTTCTGGCAGGCCAATGATTATGAGGCGGTACTGGCCGATATTAAGCCGGATTATAAGGTCGCGGCTAATGACGTTATCGGTTTTAGCCGTCAGGTGCTTTATGGCAACTCGTTAATGAAGCTCAAGCGCTGGCCGGAGGCGGAGAGCCACTGGCGTAAACTCCTTGCTGCCGTTGGTAACGATGAGCGCGGCCAGCTGATGCAGATGAAACTGGCGGCGCTGTTTGTCTTCAGTCATCAGTTGCCTAAATTGTTAGATGCCGATAGCCCGGTGACAAATCTGCGTCTGCGGTCGCTGGCGCTGAAAACGCTGGCGACTCCGGAGCGGCTGCGTCAGCAGGTGGAAAATGGCCGCAATCCTGAGGAACGAACTATTGCACTCCATACCCTGCTGATGCGTGATTTGCAAAGCAGCCGTTACGGTGCCTGGCTTAAAGACAGCGCATTACGTCAGAAAACCGGGAGCCTGACCCAGGCGCAGGACTTTTCTGACGTCAGCCTCTCAGTGTTCGACTGGACTGGCAAAGATGTCGAACCGGGTTATACCTGCCAGGGTCTCAGGGAAACGGTAGAAACCCTATCCCGTCAGCCGCATGCGCCTCAGGCACTGAACTGCCTGGGTGAGTTTTCTCGCCTGACAAATGCGCGCATCGATCTTACGCCGGAAAGTGGCGGTAACGACGCGCTGGATGAAGCTATTCCGACAAACCAGCAGGAGTTTCCTCTTAATCGTCAGGCCGCTTATCGCCAGGTTATCTCCGATCCGAAAGCCAGTGCCAGTGATAAAAGCTTTGCGCTATATCGGGCGGTAAGATGCTATGCGCCGTCCGGTTATAACGACTGCGGTGGAGAAGATGTCAGCAAGGCGACCCGTCGCCAATGGTTCAATCAGCTTAAAAAACAGTATCCGGATAGCCAGTGGGCCGCACAGCTCAAATATTACTGGTAAGCCTCGGCCTGCTGGTGGCCGGGCCGTCATATGCCGGTGTGAATTGCCCGACATCTCAGGTCGCCGCTCAGAATTATCAGGCATTTTGGCTGTGGGGCGGCGTGAAGCTGCCCGCGCAGGTGCAGAATGTGGATACGCTTTACCTTTTCCAGGGCGAAGTGGTAATGCGGAGGGGGACTGGGGAGTGGGTACGCGGCGGGCAGCCTCTGGCCCGGCTGAAGGTACCTAAACTATGGCTGACGGTGCGCCTGGAGACTCTGACGCTTTCAGATACGTTGCTTGAGCGGCTGGCCCGATTGCCGGAACGTTGGCAGCGGGCCGGAAACCGGGTGGAGGGGCTACAGCTCGATTTCGATGCCGCAACTTACCGGCTGGAAGAGTATGGCCAGTTACTTAAAAAACTGCGTCAGCGGCTGGACCCGCGTTTTCAACTGGGTGTTACCGGGCTGCTGGATTGGGCGCAGACTGGCAGCGTTACCACGCTTAACCAGCTGCCGGTGGATGAGATAGTCATCCAAACCTATCAGGGACGTAGCAGCGTCCAGGGTTATTCCAGCTATCTCAATGCGTTATCCGGCTTACGGCGGCCATTTCGAATTGGGCTGGTGCAAGGAGGTAGCTGGCAAACCTGCTGGCAGCAGCGGCTAGAGCAATCCACTTTTTACCGGGGTGCCGTGGTATTTGTGGTGCCACGTAAGTACTAACCCGGATTAACTCCGGGTTAAATAATGCGGTGGAGAGTACTGGCGCGATTCAGCCGATGGTCAAAAAATCGAACAAAATAATAGATTTATATTAATCGTTATCTCTTCTTTATCCTTAGCCTTATTTTTAATGTTGCAATTATCATAATTAAGAACTAGCGGCTTAATTTCTATATAAGATTATCTTATTACCGCTTTTGACGCTTTATTATTTCCCTACTAACTATGTTCACTTTTAACCATGGGATAATTATGGTGGGATTATTCTTATCCTTGTAATTGGTGTTGTTAATGCCCTGAATAGTAAAGTGTTTTAGCAACACCAATATTGTAATAAAAGTATAATAAAGAATTATTTTATTGATTTTAATAGGTTTTATTTGACTGTAATAAATTATCTGACTAACAACGCAAAAATGCCATCTTTCCCTATACTTATTTTCGTTGATGGGTATCGCCTGGTGATGTCCTGAAAATAAAACGTTTTTTATTCGGATTGAATAATGATTTAGTGGGAGTGGCTGTCTATGGCATCGGTAAAAAAAATAGGCCTTATAGCCTGTACCGGCGTGGTTGCCGGTAATATGATGGGGAGCGGTATTGCACTGCTTCCTGCTAACCTGGCCAGTTTAGGATCTATAGCTATCTATGGGTGGATAATCGCTCTGATTGGGGCAATTTCCCTGGCTTATGTTTATGCGCGACTGGCAACAAAAAACCCTCAGGAGGGTGGGCCAATCGCTTACGCAGGTGAGGTGGGTGCGGCCTTCGGGTTCCAGACCGGGGTACTTTATTATCACGCCAACTGGATCGGTAACCTGGCAATCGGGATTACCGCTGTTTCTTATCTGTCTACTTTCTTCCCTATTCTTAACTCGCCAATTCCAGCCGGTATCGCGTGTATCGCGATTGTCTGGATCTTTACCTTTGTAAACATGCTGGGCGGTACCTGGGTAAGCCGGTTGACCACTATTGGCCTGGTGCTGGTATTGATTCCGGTAGTGGGTACTGCGGTAGGTGGCTGGCACTGGTTTAGCGCTGATACTTACATGGCGAACTGGAACACCTCTGGCCAGAGCGACTACCAGGCGGTTATCAAAAGTATTCTGCTGTGTTTGTGGGCATTTATCGGCGTTGAATCAGCGGCGGTAAGTACCGGGATGGTTGATAACCCGCAGCGTACCGTACCGCTGGCCACCATGATGGGGACTTTCCTGGCCGGTGTGGTTTATATCCTGGCGACTCAGGTTATTGCCGGTATGTTCCCTGCGAGTGAAATGGCCGCTTCAGGTGCGCCGTTTGCCATCAGCGCCGGCACCATGGTGGGGAGCTGGGCAGGCCCGGTAGTATCTGCATTTACCGCCTTTGCTTGTCTTACTTCACTGGGTTCCTGGATGATGCTGGTAGGCCAGGCCGGTGCGCGCGCTGCGCACGATGGCAACTTCCCGAAAGTTTACGGTGAAATGGATAAAAACGGGATTCCGAAGAAAGGTCTGTTCCTTGCCTCTATCAAGATGACCATTCTGATGATCCTGATTACCGTCATGAGCGCCAGCGGCGGCAAAGCTTCCGACCTGTTTGGTGAACTGACCGGTATCGCGGTACTGCTGACCATGCTGCCGTACTTCTACTCTTGTATCGACCTGATTCGTTTTGAAGGCGCTAACGTCAAAAACCTGCTTAGCCTGGTGGCGGCAATTTGTGGCTGTGCCTTCTGTTTCATCGCGCTGATGGGGGCCAACTCCTTCGAACTGGCCGGTACCTTCATCGTGAGCCTGATTATCCTGATGTTCTACTCCCGTAAAATGGGACGCGACAAAGATAAAGCCGGGGTCACCAATCAGGCACCACTTCCATAATCGTTCTCAATCATCCGTAGCTAAATGCAGTGGCCGATACGGCCACTGCGAAATTCGGTATCAAAGAAGTCTGGAGAATTTGCATGAATATTATCGCTGTAATGAGTGACAAGTCGGCTTACTTCAAGGAAGGTCCACTACAAGAGCTATACGCCGAGCTGCAAAAAGAAGGTTACCGCCTCGCTTTTCCTGAAGACCGCGCAGACTTACTGAAACTGATTGAGAATAACTCACGACTGTGTGGCGTTATCTTCGACTGGGATACCTACAGCCTCGAGCTGTGTGAAGAGATTAGTGAGCTTAATAAAGTCCTGCCTATTTACGGTTTCGCCAATAACAACACTACCCTCGATGTTTCGCTCAATGACCTGCGCCTGAACGTGCGCTTCTTTGAATATGAGCTGGGCCGTGCTGGCGATATCGCGGTGAAAATCCGCCAGAGCACTGAGGAATATATTGATACTATCCTGCCGCCGCTGACCAAAGCGCTGTTTAAGTATGTGAAGGAAGAGAAATACACCTTCTGTACGCCAGGCCACATGGGCGGTACCGCTTTTGACCGCAGCCCGGTCGGTAGCCTGTTCTATGATTTCTTTGGCGAAAACACCATGCGCTCCGATATCTCCATTTCGGTTGGAGAGCTGGGTTCACTGCTGGATCACTCCGGTCCCCATCGCGACGCTGAAGAGTATATCGCCCGTACCTTTAACGCTGAACGCAGTTTCATCGTAACCAACGGTACCTCGACCGCTAACAAAATTGTCGGTATGTACTCTTCTCCGGCCGGGGCAACGATTCTTATCGACCGTAACTGTCATAAGTCGCTGACCCATCTGATGATGATGAGTAACGTTATCCCGATTTATTTCCGTCCGACCCGTAACGCTTACGGCATCCTGGGCGGGATCCCGAAAAAAGAATTCACCCGTGAAAGCATTCAGGAGCGCGTAGACAAAACGCCTAACGCCACCTGGCCGGTGCACGCGGTAGTGACAAACTCCACTTACGATGGCCTGCTGTATAACACCGAGTACATCAAGAAAACCCTGGATGTGAAATCCATTCACTTCGACTCCGCATGGGTTCCTTATACCAACTTCAGCCCTATCTACAAAGGCCTGTGTGGGATGAGCGGCGACCGTGTTGAAGGCAAAGTTTTCTATGAAACTCAGTCTACCCACAAACTGCTGGCGGCTTTCTCTCAGGCTTCCATGATCCATGTTAAAGGTGAAATCAACGAAGAAACCTTTAACGAAGCCTACATGATGCACACCTCTACATCTCCGCACTACGGCATCGTGGCTTCCACCGAGATGGCGGCGGCGATGATGCGCGGCAACTCCGGTAAGCGCCTGATTAATGGCTCTATCGAGCGTGCCGTACGCTTCCGTAAAGAGATCCGTCGTCTGCGCGAAGAGTCTGAAGGCTGGTTCTTCGACGTATGGCAGCCGCAGAATGTTGATGAAGTGAAATGCTGGCCGCTCGATCCGAAAAATGACTGGCATGGCTTTAATAACATCGATTCCGATCATATGTACCTCGATCCTATCAAGGTAACTCTGCTGACGCCGGGGATGAGCCCGGAAGGTACCCTGGAAGAGCAAGGTATTCCTGCCTCGATCGTCTCTAAGTATCTGGATGAGCAGGGCATTATCGTAGAGAAAACCGGGCCGTATAACCTGCTGTTCCTGTTCAGTATCGGGATTGATAAAACCAAAGCAATGAGCCTGCTGCGCGCGCTGACTGACTTTAAACGCGTATACGATCTGAACCTGCGGGTGAAAACCGTGTTGCCTTCGCTGTATGCCGAAGCACCTGAATTCTATAAAGAGATGCGGATCCAGGAGCTGGCCGAAGGTATCCATAAACTCACCGTCCACCACAACCTGCCAGACCTGATGTATCGTGCATTCGACGTATTGCCAGAAATGGTGATTACGCCTCACGATGCGTTCCAGGAAGAAGTGCGTGGCAATATCGAAACGGTGGATCTGGACCAGCTGCTGGGCCGGGTAAACGCCAACATGATCCTGCCGTATCCTCCGGGCGTACCGCTTATCATGCCAGGCGAGAAGCTGACCGAAGAAAGTAAGCCGGTTCTGAGCTTCCTGCAGATGCTGTGTGATATCGGTGAACACTATCCAGGCTTCGAAACTGATATTCACGGGTTACAGGTTGATGAAAAAACCGGGCGTTACCGCGTTGTGGTGCTGAAAGAAGGCGCCGCGCATCCGGGTGAAAAACCAAGTGACACGGTTAAGAAAGATCCGGTGAAAGATACGCCGAAGATCGACCAGACCAAAGCTGCTGGTAAATAATCTCCGAGATTATTACCTTCAGCCGGTTTCTACATACCCGCCATCCGGCGGGTATTTTTTTATGGCAATGGTAGGGTTAATCACTCTATGGTTTATTTCTTCTTATTAAGAATTTCCCCTCTTGATGCTTACGAAAATAACCAATATTCACTTTGACCTTTTTATATCGCTGGATATATGGTTTGGCGATCTGGGGTGATGGTATTTTTTAGTCTTTTTTGATGGCTGGAATTTTATTTTAAGAAACTTATTAAGTTTAATCTATGTGTATTTTATTTGTGTTTATTAGATTATTCATTTTATTTATTTAAATTTTAATCTTTCGCCTGATTTTATTTTAATTCAATAAATAAAAGTTGATTGCTTATTTTTGCCTGGCTAGAATGTTTCGCTACAAATAGGCTGTAAATGTGTTTTTTTCTGCGGTTTTAATTATGGGTGTAATTGCGGTTGTGATTGACTTTAGTTGATTAAACTATTGTTTTTGATGTGTATTTAAGTTTTTTATTTATGGTTTTATGGGCGTTTTGATATATTTGTCAACGTGATGATAGCGCGTAGATGAGGTGCCTTTTTGTTATAAATAAACTTTTAATTAATTTGTTAGGCGACATCTGATTGCTGGTATCTCATTTCTTACATCCGTCATTAACTATAACTATCCATTAGTTTTTGTCATTCGCATATTTACGTGGGTGATACGTCAGTTCGCCATACAAGCCATAGATCCATGTTTTCAGTACCCTTCATTTTTTGATGGCTGTTGTTTTTTTAAAACAACAATTCTGAATTAGCTGTGAGTCCTGAATACTTTTTTGCAAAGGAAAGCATATGAATCGCGTCTATAAAGTTATCTGGAGTGCTGTTAGTCACTCTTATATTGCCGTATTTGAGTTTGCCCGCGGTAAGGGAAAAGTGAAGCAAAGTAAAAAACTAATGCTTCTGTTACCGGCGTTGCTGGCATCGGTTCAGGCTGATGCTGCATCAGTAACTTTGGGGGAGGGGACGGAAGCCTCAACCAGTGGCTGGAATATTATTGCTAATGCAAATGGCCGAAGGACCGGGCTGGATTTTGGCTATAGCGCTGAGCTTAAACAGGGCTCTAGTCAGACTATGGCTATTGGTAACAATAGCAAAGCCTCGGGTTCTGGCTCAATGTCTATCGGGGATGACGCTGACTCTACACAAACTGGTGCCATCGCTGTAGGCCAGGTAGCGACCTCCCTTTCCCGTGCAGCGCTGGCCGTTGGCTCCGGGGCCTATGTTGCCGCCGACTCGCTTAGCGCCATGGCGATGGGGGCATGGTCTGCCTCGCGCGGTATAGCGGCGGTGAGCTATGGCGCCAATAGTACCGCCGATGGCAATGGCGCAGTGGCGATGGGGTATTCGGCTTACGCCGGTAAGCAAGGAGCCATCGCCATTGGCGGAGCGGCCAGCAAAGCGGGGACAACCACGGATTCAGATTTTAATAAAGATGAGTCCACCTATGTAGATTCCGCTATGGCGGTGGGTATTGGCCACAACGTTAAAATTGGCAGCGATGCGGATAGCTCTCTGGCGCTTGGCGATAGTGCCGTTGTGAAAGATGGTGCGAAAAATTCCGTGGCGCTTGGGGCGAACTCTGTCGCGGATACCGCCAATACCGTATCGGTCGGTTCTGTCGGCGCTGAGCGCAAAATAACGAACGTAGCGGTAGGGAATATCGCAGCTGACAGTACAGACGTCGTTACCGGCAGCCAGCTGTTTGCCACCAACAATGACGTAAAAGCGAATGCTGATGCGATTAAGACTAATAGCAGCAATATTAATGATCTTCAGACCAGCCTGAACAGCGGCAGTACCGGCCTGGTGCGTCAGGATGCAGACAGCGGCGATATCACCGTGGCCGCCGCATCCGGCGGGAGGTCGGTGAGTTTTGCCGGCAGCGAGGGCACTCGTACCTTAAGCGGCGTCAAAGATGGCCGGCTGATAGCCAACAGCAACGAAGCGGTCACCGGTGGCCAGCTGTTCACCACGAATAACCGGGTGCAGGCCAATACCGATGCCATAGACGTAAACAGTGCCGGAATAGCGGCCAATAAGAATGCCATCAGTACCAACAGAGCCAATATCGAAGCCAATAAAACCGCCATTGAGACTAATACGGCAGATATTACGACCAGTAACAGAGCGATCAAGGCCAATACAGCGGATATCGCCACCAACAAAACGGCTATCGATACGAACACCACCGATATTGCGGCCAATAAGTCCGCAATTGAGACTAATAGCGCTGATATAGCCACCAGTAAAACGGCCATTGCCGCTAATACGGCGGATATCGCGACCAACACCGCAGGCCTTGCCAGCCAGGGTGTGACGCTGGCGCAGCACGACGGGCAGCTGATAGGGCTGGCTGCGAGCCTGGGCGGCGGCGCGGCGATAAATGAAGACGGCAGCTTCAAGGCTCCGGTATTTAAAGTACAGGGCAGCGACCGTAACACGGTGAGCGATGCGCTGACGGCGCTGGATTCCTCAGTAACCAGCAACAGCAACAGCATCGGCGAACTCCAGACCAGCCTGAACAGCGGCAGCACCGGTCTGGTGCGTCAGGATGCGGACAGCGGTGATATCACCGTGGCTTCCACGTCTGGCGGGAGGTCGGTGAGTTTTGCCGGCAGCGAGGGCACTCGTACCTTAAGTGGCGTCAAAGATGGCCGGCTGGTAGCCAACAGTAACGAAGCGGTCACCGGTGGCCAGCTGTTCACTACGAATAATCGGGTGCAGGCCAATACCGATGCCATAGACGTAAACAGTGCCGGAATAGCGGCCAATAAGAATGCCATCAGTACCAACAGAGCTAATATCGAGGCCAATAAAACCGCCATTGAGACTAATACGGCAGATATTACAACCAGTAACAGAGCGATCAAGGCCAATACGGCGGATATCGCTGCTAACACCGCAGGTCTTGCCAGCCAGGGTGTGACGCTGGCACAGCACGACGGGCAGCTGAACGGGCTGGCTGCGAGCCTGGGCGGCGGCGCGGCGATAAATGAAGACGGCAGCTTCAAGGCCCCGGTATTTAAAGTACAGGGCAGCGACCGCAGCACGGTGAGCGATGTGCTGGCAGCGCTGGATACCTCAGTGACCAGCAACAGCAACAGCATCGGCGAACTCCAGACCAGCCTGAACAGCGGCAGTACCGGCCTGGTGCGTCAGGATGCGGACAGCGGTGATATCACCGTGGCCGCCGCAACCGGCGGGAGGTCGGTGAGTTTTGCCGGCAACGAGGGCACTCGTACCTTAAGCGGCGTCAAAGATGGCCGGCTGGTAGCCAACAGTAACGAAGCGGTCACCGGTGGCCAGCTGTTCACCACGAATAACCGGGTGCAGGCCAATACCGATGCCATAGACGTAAACAGTGCTGGGATAGCGGCCAATAAGAATGCCATCAATACCAACAGCGCTAATATCGAAGCCAATAAAACCGCTATTGAGACTAATACGGCGGATATTACAACCAGCAACAGAGCGATCAAGGCCAATACGGCGGACATCGCCGCCAACAAAACGGCTATTGATGCCCACACTACCGATATTGCGGCTAACAAGACCGCCATTGACACCAACAGCGCGGATATCGCCACCAACAAAACGGCTATCGATACGAACACCACCGATATTGCGGCCAATAAGTCCGCAATTGAGACTAATAGCGCTGATATAGCTACCAGTAAAACGGCCATTGCCGCTAATACGGCGGATATCGCGGCTAACACTGCAGGCCTTGCCAGTCAGGGCGTGACGCTGGCACAGCACGGCGGGCAGCTGAGTGGGCTGGCGGCCAGCCTGGGCGGCGGCGCGGCGGTCAATGAAGACGGCAGCTTCAAGGCCCCGGTATTTAAAGTACAGGGCAGCGACCGTAACACCGTGAGCGATGCGCTGACGGCGCTGGATACCTCAGTAACCAGCAACAGCAATAGCATCGGCGAACTCCAGACCAGCCTGAACAGCGGCAGCACCGGCCTGGTGCGTCAGGATGCAGACAGCGGCGATATCACCGTGGCCGCCGCATCCGGCGGGAAGTCGGTGAATTTTGCCGGCAGCGAAGGCGTGCGTACTTTAAGCGGCGTTAAAGAAGGTCTGCTGGCGGCTGACAGCAGCGAAGCGGTCACCGGCAGCCAGCTGTTTGCCACCAATACTCAGATGCAGGCAAATACCGATGCTATTGGGGCGAACAGTACAGATATCGCCGCGAACAAAACGGCTATTGAAACTAATAGTACCGATATCGAGGCTAATAAGTCGGCCATTGAAACCAACACTACCGATATTGCGGCCAACAAGAGTGCTATCGAAACCAACAGTTCTGATATTGCCACCAGTAAAACGGCCATTGCCGCTAATACGGCGGATATCGCGGCTAACACTGCAGGCCTTGCCAGTCAGGGCGTGACGCTGGCACAGCACGGCGGGCAGCTGAGTGGGCTGGCGGCCAGCCTGGGCGGCGGCGCGGCGGTCAATGAAGACGGCAGCTTCAAGGCCCCGGTATTTAAAGTACAGGGCAGCGACCGTAACACCGTGAGCGATGCGCTGACGGCGCTGGATTCCTCAGTTACCAGCAACAGCAATAGCATCGGTGAACTCCAGACCAGCCTGAACAGCGGCAGTACCGGCCTGGTGCGTCAGGATGCAGACAGCGGCGATATCGCCGTGGCCGCCGCATCCGGCGGGAAGTCGGTGAATTTTGCCGGCAGCGAAGGCGTGCGTACTTTAAGCGGCGTTAAAGACGGTCTGCTGGCGGCTGACAGCAGCGAAGCGGTCACCGGCAGCCAGCTGTTTGCCACTAATACTCAGATGCAGGCAAATACCGATGCTATCAAGGTTAATAGCAATGATATTAGTGAGTTGCAAACCAGTCTGAACAGCGGTAGTACCGGCCTGGTTCGCCAGGATGCGGATAATGGCAATATCTCAGTAGCATCTGCGTCCGGCGGGAAATCGGTGAGTTTTGCCGGTAGCGAAGGCGCGCGCACTCTCAGCGGTGTTAAAGATGGTCTGCTGGCGGCTAATAGCAGCGAAGCGGTCACCGGCGGCCAGCTTTATCAAAGCTATGCCTATATGGGCAACCTGGCCGAGGCGCTTGGCGGCGGGGCTGCGGTTGATATGGATGAAAGCGCGATGCGCGGCACAGGGTATCGTTTTATTGCGCCCAGCTACACCATCCAGGGCCAGAAAAAGAATAATGTGGGCGATGCTTTTGAGGCGCTGGATGGCGCTGTGACGAATAACTCAAATATTATCAACGGACTATTGAACGGTAGCGGTGGCCTGGTGCAGCAGTCAGGCAGCGGTAATCACATCACTATCGGCGGCGATAGCGGCGGGAAGATTCTGGACGTTGCCGGTACCGATGGTTCCAGAGTTATTACCGGAGTGGCTAAGGGAGAGATTAGTGCCAATAGTACCGATGCGGTAAATGGCAGCCAGCTTCATGAAACAAATCAGCAGGTTGCTAAAAACACCGATGATATTAGTAAGTTATCCGGGAGTGTTAACGATGTCGTTAATGGTAAAGCCGGGCTGGTGCAGCAGGAAACACCAGACTCGGATGTGGCTATCGCTAACAACAGCGGCGGTAGCAGCGTGTCGGTTGACGGGACGGATGGCGACCGGCGTATTTCGGGCGTCAGCGATGGTGTCAACGATAACGATGCCGCCACGGTTGGCCAGTTAAAAAATATGAAAGGAGATATCGGCGATGCGGCCATGCTGGCCGTGAATTCCGATAAGGCTAATAAGCCGAAAGCAGGCGGTAAAGACGGCATTGCTTTGGGTTCCAGCGCCAGCGCGGCGGGAACATCGGGTGTGGCTATTGGCGCTAAAGCCTCAAGCGCCGGGGAAAATAGTGTGGCTTTAGGCGGTGGAAGCAATGCCAAAGGTAGCCACTCTACGGCGCTGGGTGCCAATAGCAGCGCTACGGCCAAAAACTCGGTAGCGCTGGGGGCAGGCTCGGTCGCCAGTGAGGAGAATACGGTTTCTGTCGGCTCCAGCGATAGCCAGCGCCGGATCACCAACGTTGGTCGTGGAGTTAATAGCTCGGATGCGGCGACCATGGGCCAGATGAATGAAGGATTTGCCAGCCTGCAAAACTATACCGATCGTCAGGTGAATCATCTTAACAAGCGTATCGGCCATGTGCAGGACAAGTTAACCGCCGGTATTGCCTCTGCGATGGCGCTTTCGGGTATCCCGCAGGCCTATCAGCCTGATTCCAGTTTAGTCGGCGCCTCAGGCGGTAGTTATGGTGGGGCTTCGGCTATTGCGGTAGGGCTTTCCCATATTTCTGAAAATGGACGCTGGATAACTAAATTCCAGGCCAGCGGCAATACTCAGAGCGATTTTGGCGGTTCAGTCGGGATTGGCTTCCAATGGTAAATAAGGGCGAATAAATGAAACCGCTAATCATAATGGTATGCACTGCGTTGGCGCTCACCGGGTGTGATAACTCCTGGTCATCTGCAGAGGAGCCCGGCGCCGTTCGTGTTGCGGCGCTTCCGGTCATTCAAGATGTTATTGCGCGGGATGTTCCGCTGTTTGACGGGCAATGGAATGCGGGAATTATGGACAAGATGTGCCAGGTTGCCAGCAATGCTTTGTCGGTACCGGAGTTTATAAACTGGTTTGGCGCGCACGGCGTAGATGTTCAGAACCTTGCCGGGAAAGATTCCGGGTTCCGGTTTATTGCTACTGCCGATAAACCAGCAATGGATCAAGCCTGCGCCGCGTGGCTGGTCTCATCGCTGTTCTCGCCCGTTCAGGCATGGGGGAGTGCCGTAGAGGAGGCTCAGGCGTTTGACCGGAGAATGGAACCGCAGACGCCGTTGGTGCAGGTCGTTATCGATAACCTGGCGAAGCTTGCCGCTACCGCAAGCGGAAAAGCCGCGTATTCTTCCGAGCAACAATTTCGTACTGAGGTAGCAGGGCAGTTTAAGGCACTGGCTCCGGCGCTAATAAACCAGACGCTGAAGGCAAGCTTTAATCCCGGGCAATACCGCATGCCGGGGAGTGAGCAGTCGGTTTATCGATATCAATTACATGATGGCCAGATGCAGGTGCGCTTTAATGGAACCATCTGGCTTGGAGATAATGAAATTAAAGGAAGTAAATATTATTTTAGAATCAAATAACTAAATTGATATTGACTGCAAAAGGCCGCTCGTGCGGCCTTTTTATTGCCCGCGCCAAGACCATACTTTTGAGGTGGGTTTTTCTTGATGTTATGGCCGGCCCTTAATTGGGGAGCGGCAGCTTTGCGCGGAGATAGTGGTGATTATAGTGTCTGGCGGTAAATCAATTCATTTTACATTGCGACCGTGGGCAAAAATCGTTCCTGTGAGGCGCTACACAGTCAGACTAAAAATGACACAAGCGCTCAGCTATTGTTGATACCGATCAAGATGAATCATACCGTCTGGTCGGTAGGATTGCCCAATGACGAGCGCAACCCAGCACCGTAAAAAAGATCCGGTTCGGATTAAAGAACAGCTTCTGGAAGCTGCGGTGGGTATCGCCGGAGTCGATGGTATTGCTGCCATATCTCTGAACGCGGTAGCCCAGGCGGCCGGAGTGAGCAAAGGCGGGCTGCTGCACCATTTTCCCTCGCGTCAGGCCCTGATTTATGCCGTTTACCAACGCCTGCTGGCCATTATGGAAGCGAAGATAAGCGCGCTGATTGCCGCCGATAGTGAGCACTATGGCTGCTTTTCCCGCGCTTATCTGCGCTACATTACCGATATGGCGGGCAGCCAGGAAGGGCGGCAACTGGCAGTGTTGTCGATGGCAATGCCAGAGGAGACTGTTTTGCGCCAGTGCTGGCGTAATTGGATGCTGGAGCATCTTGAGGCTGGGGATGAGTTCGATAACAGCCCGAGCGGGACGCTGGTGCGCTATGCCGCTGATGGCATCTGGCTGTCGGAGCTGACGGAAGGGGAAACGCTCAGTGCCGAACACCGCAGGCAACTGCTGCTTGAGCTGGAAGCGATGACCTGGCCTGGAGGCAGGACACCGCAGGTTTAACCGTATTTATCGACGACTATGGACGGTGTGTTGATGCGTTATCAGATAGCCAATCTTCATTACAATACGGCCGATGGTTCCCTATATTTTGCGGGCGATGAAGGTGCCGCCACTCAGCTTTCTCTTACCGCAAATAGCCTGTTAAATTTCTTTCTTGAACACCGGGATATTGTCAGCCGCGATGAAGTTTTAAAAAAGGTCTGGGATGATAACGGACTTACTGCCTCGAATAACAATCTGAATCAATATCTTAGCCTGCTACGTAAGATGTTCCGCCACTACGGTGTGGACAACATTATTATCACAATTTCTCGCGGTAATTTGCAGTTAAACCCTGATGTTGTGGTTGAGCCGGTGGATGAGCCGGAACCGATGCCAGAGGTTGAGCTCAATGAAATGCCTTCCGCCGCGGAACCGCCCTCCATTCCTGAGCCAGATATCGCTTCCCGTGTAAGTTTGCCACTACCTGCTCCTGAGCCTGCTAAGAAGCAAAACGCGCCTGGCCGCCGGTTATTTTACCAGGCCCATCAGGAAGGTATGTGTTGGTTTTTAGGCGGAATGACGTTGCTGCTTATCTCCGCTTTACTGCTGATTATGACGTTTATGGGGCGACCATCGTTCGTGACTACGCCGCTATTTCCGATGCCGTATGAACGCTGCGACCTGCTGGTAAGCGACGATATGCTTAACGCCGTAACCCATAATAACTACGGGCATAATTTTGCATCGGTGTTGAAAAAGCTCAATCTCAAGTGCCAGAGCGGTGAGCGTTTTGTCTTTTTCTATGGGGATAAACTTCAAACCAACGGCCTGGGGCGGGTTTTTCTGGCGCACTGCGCCGTCCGTCAGGACAACGCGTTTAGCTATTGCGATAACTACTTTTATTACTCATGGAAAGAGTCATGAAACTTGCGCCTAAGCCCTTTTTTCTCGTGTCGTGGATAGTCTTTGTTTGCGTGGTGATTGTCAGCGCCTGGAAATTATTGCCCGATCGTCGGGAAGGGGTGATGAGTTGCTCCACCAAGGCCATTATGCGTTTTGAAAATATGGAGCATGAAAATGTGAACGCCAATATCCATTTCGACTTTGCCGCGGGCGGTAAGGGATCCATGGTGGTAGAGGGATATACCGACTCAGAAGCCGGCTGGCTTTACCTGCAACGCTACGTAAAATTCACGTGGCAAAGTAAGCGCGTATCGGCACGAGAGCGGGTGTATCACATTGATAACTGGAGCGCCAGCGCCTCATCTATTGACCAGTCCCCCAACGTTATTTTTGACTATTTCATGCGTGAAATGTCGGATAGCCATGAAGGGCTGCGCATCAGCGCCCGTAAGCTTAACGAACATTCCGTTATGCTTAGTTCACTCAGTTCTCCGTTATTTATCTGCACACTTAAAGCGGGCAGCGCCATTAAATAATCTTTGGTATTTGGGTGCGGCACTGGGTCTCCGGAAGTGATTCGTTATTATCTTACCTGACTTACCTGACTTACCTGACTTACCTGACTTACCTGACTTACCTGACTTACCTGACTTACCTGACTTACCTGACTTACCTGACTTACCTGACTTACCTGACTTACCTGACTTACCTGACTTACCTCAGCGCTGATTCCCGCCATTGCTGAGAAGCATGGCTCCAACTGTTTCTCTATCTCCTTATCATGCCCAGGCTAACCTGCCTCAGAATATAGCTACCGCTTTTCCCGGTTATTACCCCCACCATTTTTTGGCTATACCTGTGCTCTCGGTATCTGCTTGCACCATCACATTTCTATTGAGGGCCATTAAGCTACCCGCAATGCCAGAGCCTGAATGGCAGAAATAACGCACGATTTGCTTTTAGAGGCACTCCCTGGTGTCGGTTCAAAATTTGAACCACCCCGCATTTTCTGTCTGCTGACAACGTCAAAAGTAACATGACGGTAACAAACAAAACTGGCGGCTACGATCGGCTGACAGACTGCGGATTTTGCCGGTACTCCCCCATTAATACCACGCACATATTCAGCGTTTAATCTCTAATTTACGTGCTTATAACTCTAATTTTCAGAATTTAAATCTAAATATTTTGAACTCATGGATTTGTATTTTGTTTCTCTGGGTATTTCTTATAGTGAGCCTGGACGCCAGTGCTGCGCTTCAGGACACCGGCAGCGGGCATTCATCAACAAAATCTGTCTGTGGAGGAACAAACGATGGGTGATGCATTAGGGCTTATCGAAACCAAAGGTCTGGTGGCCTGTATTGAAGCGGCTGACGCCATGTGCAAAGCGGCCAACGTTGAACTGATTGGTTATGAGAACGTCGGTTCCGGTCTGGTCACCGCCATGGTGAAAGGCGATGTCGGTGCAGTAAAAGCGGCGGTGGATTCCGGCGTGGAATCGGCACAGCGCATCGGTGAAGTGGTGACCTCGCTGGTTATCGCCCGCCCTCATAACGACATCAACAAAATTGTTATCAAACACAAAGCCTGATCGGGGAGAAGCAAGATGGGTGACGCATTAGGACTTATCGAAACTAAAGGTTTGGTGGCCTGTATTGAAGCGGCGGACGCCATGTGCAAAGCGGCCAACGTGGAACTGATTGGTTATGAGAACGTCGGCTCCGGCCTGGTCACCGCCATGGTGAAAGGTGATGTCGGTGCAGTAAAAGCGGCCGTGGATTCCGGCGTGGAATCGGCACAACGCATCGGTGAAGTAGTGACCTCGCTGGTTATCGCTCGCCCTCATTGCGATATCAACAAGATAGTCGCGCAGTACAAAGTGGCTGAATAACACAAGGAATTCAAATGAAAGAAGCTCTGGGATTAATCGAAACCAAAGGTCTGGTGGCTTGTATTGAAGCGGCGGACGCCATGTGTAAAGCGGCCAACGTTGAGCTGATCGGCTACGAGAACGTCGGCTCAGGCCTGGTCACCGCCATGGTGAAGGGTGATGTCGGTGCCGTTAATGCCGCCGTAGATTCAGGGGTCGAAGCCGCTAAGCGTATTGGCGAGGTGGTGACATCACGCGTTATTGCCCGGCCGCACAATGACGTAGAGAAAATTGCAGGCCAGCACAAAGCATGATCCTGGTCGGTAATGCCGTTCACGTTTTAGGTTGGTAGGGGAGAGAAAGATGACTGCCTTAGATAAGGATTTGCAATCTCGTCAGTGCGCCAGGGAGCTGGTACGCCAGGCCCGGAAAGCACAGGCGATTCTGGCGACATTTTCGCAGCAGCAGATTGATAGCATTGTTAAAAACGTGGCGCAGGAAGCCGCGCACCACGCAGAAACGCTGGCGAAAATGGCCTGCGAAGAGACAGGCTTTGGGAACTGGCAGGATAAAGTTCTCAAGAACCGTTTCGCTTCGCTGCGGGTTTATGACGCGATTAAAGAGATGAAAACGGTGGGCATCATACACGATGATCCGCAAAATCAGGTGATGGAGGTTGGCGTTCCTCTGGGCGTGATTTGCGCGCTGGTGCCTTCAACTAATCCCACCTCGACCATCTTTTATAAAACCCTGATTGCGCTAAAGGCAGGCAATGCCATTGTCTTCTCTCCGCATCCTAACGCCCGTCACTGTAGCTGGAAGGCAATTGAGATAGTGAAACAGGCGGCCGAAGCGGCCGGTGCTCCGGCAGGTATCGTGAGCGGCATTACCGAACTCACTCTGGAAGCAACTCATGAACTGATGCATGACAAATCGGTATCGCTAATTCTGGCGACCGGTGGTGAAGGCATGGTACGTGCGGCTTACGCTTCCGGCACGCCGACCATTAGTGGAGGGCCAGGTAACGGTCCGGCGTTTATTGAACGCAGCGCCGATATTCCTCAGGCCGTAGCCGACATTATTACCAGTAAAACTTTCGATAATGGCGTCATCTGTGCGTCTGAGCAGTCGATCATCGTGGAACGTGCCATTGAGCCTGCGGTGCGCAGCGAGCTGGAGCGGCAGGGCGCATGGTTTATGGATAAGGCTCAGTCGCAGAGCATGGCGGCATTGCTGCTACGGGCTAATGGTTCGATAAACCCGGCGGTTGTGGGCAAAACCGCAGCTCAGCTTAGCCAGATGGCCGGCTTCACGGTACCTGCCAATATCCGGGTGCTGATTGCTGAGCAGACTGAAGTTTCCCGTAATAACCCGTACTCGCGCGAAAAGCTGTGCCCGGTACTGGGCTTCTACAGCGAAGAGAGTTGGGAAGCGGCCTGCAAACGCGTTAAGGCACTCCTGACCAATGAAGGGTTGGGACACACCCTGGTTATTCACACCAAAAATCAGGATGTTATCCGCCAGTTCTGCTTAGAAAAACCGGTCTACCGAATTCTCATTAATACTCCCGCGTCATTAGGTGGCATCGGCGCCACCACTAATCTGATGCCTGCGCTTACTTTGGGCTGCGGCGCGGTGGGCGGTGGATCCAGCTCTGATAACGTCGGCCCGCGCAACCTGATGAATATTCGTCAGGTGGGTTATGGCGTTCGCAGCGTGGAAGAGCTGCGCGCACCGGTGAAAGAGATTTACGCTCCCGCCGCTTCCGCACCAATGGCGGCCACACCGGTCACCAGCCAGCCGGGATGCAGCATTCTGGAGGACAGCCGCTTCCACTCTCAGGCTGCGGTCGGCGTTACGCCAGCGGGCCAGGACTCACGGTTTACGGCCGTGAATCAGGCTCCGGCAAGTAACGATGAGCTGGATGAGCAGAGCGTTAATCAGCTGCTTAAGCAGGTGCTGACGCGCCTGAATCACTAACCAGCCGGAGGCGACAATCACATGATTCTTGCAAAAGTGACCGGGCATGTCGTAGCCACGCAGAAATGCGCCGAGCTACGGGGCAGCAATCTGTTGCTTATCACGGCGCTGGACGATGCGCTTCAGCCGCGAGAGGACAAAACCTGGGTAGCGGTAGATAGCGTGGGTGCGGGGTTAAATGACATCGTGCTGGCCGAGGCGCGGTTTGCACTGACCCCCGAGCGTTTTAGAGCGATGTCGATTGTCGCCATTGTTGAAAATGTATTTCGCGAGCAGCCGGGAGGAAAGCGGTGATGAATCAGTTTGCTATCGGGCCTCAGGTGCGATTTGGCGTGAATGCGCTGGAAGGCGTCGCGGATATGCCCGCCCGCCAGGCGCTGTTGATTACCGACAAATCGATGGTGAAGTTCGGTATGGCCGACCGCATCATCTCAGCCTGGCACCAGCGCAATGTGGCCTGGCAGATGTTTGACGATGTACTGCCAGACCCGGATGTGGCCCAACTGGTGCGCGGTATGAAAGTGATGGATAGCCACTGGCCTGAGCTGCTGGTGGCGCTGGGTGGTGGTTCGGTTATCGATGCCGCCAAAGCCATGTTGTTTATGCTGTGCCAGAAGTATCCACAGCGCCCGCGTCCGCAGTTTGTCGCTATTCCTACGACCAGCGGCACCGGTTCAGAAGTGACGTCGTTTTCGGTGGTCACTGCTGAAGGGGAAAAGCAGGTACTGGTGGATGACTTTATGCTGCCGGATGTCGCCATTCTTGATCCGACGCTGGTCAGCTCGGTGCCGCCAGGCGTGACTGCAGATACCGGTATGGATGTGCTTTGCCACGCCCTGGAGGCATACGTATCACGCAACGCAAGTGACTTTAGCGATGCGCTGGCAGAGAAAGCCGTGCGGCTGGTATTTGACTGGCTGCCGGGATGCTGGCGTCAGGGTAATAGCCTGGATGCCAGAGCCAAAATGCACAGCGCCTCCTGCATTGCGGGCATGGCCTTTACGAATGCCGGTCTGGGCATTACCCACAGTCTGGCCCACGCGCTGGGTGCCGCTTTTCATATTCCCCATGGCCGGGCCAATGCACTGCTAATGGCCCATGTGGTGGCCTTTAATGCCGGTTTTTCCGGATGCTGTGATAACTCAGCCGCCCGTCGCTATGCGGCGCTGGCCGGAATGCTGGGACTGCCGGCGGCAACAACCCGGGAAGGGGTTGCAAGCCTGCTGCTGGCTATCACCACTCTGCGGGATTCTCTGGAAATTCCTGCATCACTGAGCGCTGCCGGAATCGGACGCGAGGCTTTAGAAGCGCGCCTACCGGAAATGGTGGCGCTGGCCGGGGCAGATCGCTGCACCCCGACGAATCCGCTGGCGGTTGACGCCAGAACCCTAACTGCGCTGTATCGCCACGCCTTCGCGGGCACCCCGTTTAATGCCATGTAAGCGGCTGGGGAAGACAACCATTTTCAGGAGAGTGCAATGAGTCAATATACGATAACCCCTCGGGTACGAGTGCTGGCCGAAAGAATGTTGAGCCACAGCTGCGCCCTTAGCACCGAACACGCTGCGTTACTGAGTCAGATTGATGGTGATATTGCCGGAACGCCTCATGCGGTAAAACCGGCGCGTCGTTTCCTGGCGCTGATGAAAAACTTCCCGGCCCACGTGGAGCCAGATGAGCTGATTGTTGGTAGCGCCTGTTCGACGCCGCACGGTGCGATTTTCCATGACGATGCTACCCGTCAGCGCCCTTCGGTATTCCAGTTCCTGAACCTGAATGATGCCCACGCATCGCCAGACTATATGATGGTTATCGGCACCGGCGTGCAGGCGATTAAAGACCGCTTTGAAAGCCGGATCCACGCTTTAGGCAGTGCGGTTAGCCGGGCCGGTATGGATGAAGTTAATGCATGCAAAAGCGCTGTTTATGCCTGTGACGCTTTACTGACACTGGCTGGCCGTCTGGCGGATAACGCTCAGGCTTTAGCCGGACGTGAAACAAATGCTTATCGCAAAGCCGAATTAATGGAGAGCGCGGAAATTCTGCGCCGGGTACCGGCTTATCCTGCTCAGACCTTCAAAGAGGCCTGCCAGGCGTTTTATCTATTCCAGCTGGCAATTTTATTGGATAACGATGGTTATGCACAGAACCCTCAAGGCTTCGACGTAGCTTTACTGCCGTGGTATCAGCGCGATATTGAAAGCGGCCGTTTGACCGAAGCTCAGGCCTGCGAGCTGGTGGAGTCTCTGTGGCTCAAACTGGCGGCATTGAGTGAAGTTCGGGTGTCTGCGCCGCAGGCGGGTTATCCGATGTTTGACGCGCTGTGCCGTGGGGTGGCTGATGAAAAGGCGTGGGAGTTGAATCCGCTGTCTGCATTGTTGCTGAATGCCCGCCGCAATCTGATGAATTTTAATGGTGTGTTGCAGGTGAAACTGTATGCCGGTACCTCAGGTTACAGCTCCTCAACTATGCCAGCATCGGCACCACAGGCCAGCGCCGACCTGATGGAAGGATTAACCCCGCGACTGCAGCGCCTGCGTAATCGCTACCTGGAAGCACGCCCAAGCGTTTCGGTTTACCGCGCGCTGGCTTTCACCGAAGTGACTAAGGCTAACCCAGGCCTGCCAACCATTCTGCTGCGGGCCAAAGCATTCCGGCGCGCCTGTGAAACCGCTCCTATCCTTATCCAGGATGAAGAGCTGATTGTCGGGCATCCGTGCGGTAAAGCGCGCGCAGGCGCATTCTCGCCGGATATCGCCTGGCGCTGGGTGCGCGATGAACTCGATACCATGAGCACCCGCCCACAGGATCCTTTTGAAATTAGCGAAGAAGTTAAACGGACGATCCGCGAAGAGATCGTGCCATTCTGGGAAGGCCGATCGCTGGATGAGATCTGTGAAGCGCAATACCGCGAGGCCGGCGTATGGGCATTTAGCGGCGAAACCTTTGTCAGCGATCTCTCTTATCACCAGATCAATGGCGGTGGTGATACCTGTCCGGGTTATGACGTTCTGTTGTTCACCAAAGGCATGAACGGTATTAAAGCCGAAGCAGAAGCGCATCTGGCGGCTCTGAGCATGGAAAATCCGGATGATATCGATAGGATCTACTACTACAAGTCGGCTATCGAAACCTGTGAGGGCGTAGTGGCCTATGCGCATCGCATCGCTGAGCATGCCCGTACTCTGGCCGCTCAGGAGCAGGATCCGCAGCGTCGCGCCGAGCTGCTGACCATTGCCGAGGTAAACTACAACGTTCCGGCAAATCCGCCGAAAACATTCCAGGAAGCATTGCAAAGCGTCTGGACGGTCGAATCCCTGTTTGAAGTAGAAGAGAACCAGACCGGACTGTCGCTGGGACGTATGGATCAGTATTGCTTGCCAATGTACGAAGCCGATATCGCTTCCGGTCGTCTGACCCGTGAAACTGCGCTGGAACTGATGCAGGCCTTTATCATCAAATGTGCTGAATTGATGTGGATGTCCAGCGAGGCGGGAGCGAAATACTTCGCCGGTTATCAGCCGTTTATCAACCTTACCATTGGCGGCCAGAAGCGCAGCGGGGGCGATGCCTGTAATGAACTGACCTATCTGATGATGGATGCGGTGCGCTTTGTGAAGGTGTATCAGCCATCGCTGGCCTGCCGTATTCACAACCAGTCACCGCAGAAATATATGGAGAAAATTGTTGATGTGGTGAAAGCGGGGATGGGCTTCCCGGCCTGCCATTTCGATGACTCTCATATCAAGATGATGCTGCGTAAAGGCTTCGATTTTGAAGATGCGCGGGATTACTGCCTGATGGGCTGCGTAGAGCCGCAGAAATCCGGGCGTATCTATCAGTGGACTTCTACCGGTTACACCCAGTGGCCGATTGCCATCGAGTTTGTGCTTAACCGAGGCCGGATGGTGCTGTTCGATAGTTATCAGGGGCTGGATACCGGCGACCTGCGCGAGCTGACTACCTTTGAGGCCTTCGACCAGGCGGTGAAACAGCAGATAGCGCATATCGTTCGGCTGTCGGCTATAGGGACGGTTATCAGCCAGCGCGTACATCGTGATTTAGCGCCTAAACCGCTGATGTCTCTGCTGGTGGAAGGCTGCATGGAAAAAGGGAAAGACGTAGCGGCCGGGGGCGCGATGGTTAACCACGGGCCGGGGCTTATCTTCTCTGGTCTGGCGACTTACGTGGATTCGATGGCGGCGATTCGCAAGCTGGTGTTCGAAGACCGTAAATATACTCTGGAGCAGATTCGCGATGCGCTGCTGGCAAACTTCGAAGGTTTTGAAGCGCTGCGCCGCGATTGCCTGAATGCGCCGAAGTATGGCAACGATAATGATTATGTTGACCAGTATGCGCTGGACATTACCGAGTGGACCGAGCGCGAGTGTCGCCAGTATAAGATGCTCTATTCCACCTTAAGCCACGGCACCCTGTCTATTTCTAACAACACACCAATTGGCGAGCTGACTAACGCCACGCCAAACGGCCGCCTGGCCTGGATGCCACTTTCTGATGGTATCAGCCCGACTCAAGGGGCAGACACTCATGGACCAACCGCGGTAATTAAGTCGGTCAGTAAGATGAATGTTGAAACCATGAACATCGGTATGGTTCACAACTTCAAATTCCTCAAAGGGTTACTGGATACCCGCGAAGGCCGAAACGGACTCATTACGCTGTTGCGTACCGCATCTATTCTGGGCAACGGTCAGATGCAGTTCAGCTATGTCGATAATGAAGTCCTGAAAAAAGCTCAGCAGGAGCCAGAGAAATATCGAGACCTGATTGTTCGCGTGGCCGGTTATAGCGCTTATTTCGTCGAACTATGCAAAGAGGTTCAGGATGAAATTATCAGCCGTACGGTAATCGAGGAATTCTAACCACAGGGAATAATGTGGTGGGAAATATCAGACAGGGACGTCTGATTTAAAGGAGAGGCGATAATATGGCGCAGCGTGAATTAACCGGACGTATTTTTAATATTCAAAAATATTCTATTTATGATGGCGAAGGGATCCGCACACTTATTTTCTTTAAAGGCTGTAATTTACGTTGTCCGTGGTGTGCAAACCCGGAAGGGCTTCAGGCAGAACACCAGGTCATGTTTTCCCACGACCGCTGCATAGATTGCGGCGAGTGCGCCAAAGTTTGCCCGGCCGGTATTCATCTGATGATGACCGGCAGCGATGGGGCCGTGCGTCATCGTATTAACCGGGATAAGAGCTGTATCGGTTGCCGCCAGTGTGAACAGGTTTGTCCGCAGAACGCTATCGATATTGTGGGCCGGGACTATACCGTAGAACAGCTAATGGAAGTGGTTATGCAGGATTACGACTTCTATATCTCTTCTGGCGGTGGGGTGACGCTGGGCGGGGGTGAAATGAGCCTGCAAACCGATTTTGCCGTCGCGCTGCTCGATGAATGCCAGAAGATGATGATCAACACGGCGATTGAGACTCAGGGAACGACCTCACTTGCTAATTATCAGAAGCTGGCACCGGTAACCGATACATTCCTGTTTGATCTGAAAGAGGTCGACAGTACGCGGCATCAAAAATTATTAGGCATCGGTAATGAAGGTATTCGCCGTAATCTTGAATGGCTGGTGGACTCCGGGGCGCATGTGGTTATCCGGATGCCGTTAATTCGTGGATATAACGACTCCTGGGAGGCCATTACCGGCGCGATGGAATATATCCAGAAGCTGGCAAAGCGCGGGAATATTTCTCGGGTAGATATTCTGCCTTATCACCAATTGGGGCGTAAAAAATATGACCGGCTGGGGATGACTTATCCAATAAATAACGACCCTTCATATCAGCCCGAAGAATTACAGATGCTGGAGCAGTTCTTTGACGGATTCAGCATGAATATCCGTCTGGTCAGACACTAACAAGGAGTGACCATGAAAAGTTTAGGCGTGATAGAGACCCGCGGTCTGGTGGCCGCGATTCAGGCGGCAGATGTGGCCTGCAAAACGGCGGGCGTGGAGCTGATGGGGTATCGCAAGGTTGGATCCGGGCTGGTCACCCTCTGTCTGGAAGGCGAGGTCAGTGCGGTTCATGCGGCAATTGAGAGTGGGGTGCGGATACTGGAAGGCAAGCATCCGGTGAGTTCGCTGATTATTGCCCGTCCGGAATCATGCGTTGTGGATTTTCTAACTACATTAAAAGGCTGCCCGGCTCCGCAGCAAGTTATAAGTGAAGTTGGCACTCACTCTCAATCTACAGCTTTGGACATCGAGTCGACTCCGGTATCGGACAAGCCCACGCTCCCTTCCCAACAGCCTGAAAAGCAGCCCCCGGTAGCGCCAGTACCTGCTGCAAATCCAACGGCTAAAAAAGGGAAGAAATCATAATGGACAGCCAGCTTAAAGCTCAGATTGATGCTCTGCTTGGCGCTGGTGCAAAGCAAAGCCATACATCCTCCGCAACTATCCCGGTGGGTATTTCTAACCGTCACGTTCATTTGAGCCAGGCTGATGTTGAGACGCTTTTCGGTACGGGTTACCGGCTGACCGAGCTCAAAGCGCTGCGCCAGCCCGGTCAGTTTGCGGCAGAAGAGTGTGTGACCGTCGTAGGGCCAAAAGGCTCTTTGACCCGAGTTCGGGTCCTCGGCCCGGTACGTACTCGTACCCAGCTTGAGATTTCACGCGCCGATGCTTATGCGCTGGGGATAAGTGCGCCGCTGCGTGAGTCCGGTGATTTAGCCGGTGCGGGCGATGCGCTATTGATTGGGCCTAAAGGGCATGTGGCGCTGTCGGGGCAGGTTATCTGTGCCTGGCGCCATATTCATCTGTCGCCGACAGAGGCCGCTCAGTTAGGGCTAAATCATGGACAGCGGGTGCAGGTTGTTAGTACCGGTGAGCGTGCGCTTACTTTCGACCAGGTCGTGGTCAGGGTTCATCCTGATTTCTCCCTGGAGTTTCATATCGATACCGAAGAAGCCAATGCCGCCGGTCTGCGTAACGGCGACCGGGTAGCGGTAGCCGGCTAAGGAGCCAGCGATGACGGAACAAGAGCGTGAGGCCGTAATTAACGAAGTCCTGGCTCGTCTGCGCCAGCCGTCGCTGGTGG
The DNA here is from genome assembly GCA_022846635.1 of Salmonella enterica subsp. enterica serovar Choleraesuis. Lineage (GTDB taxonomy): Bacteria > Pseudomonadota > Gammaproteobacteria > Enterobacterales > Enterobacteriaceae. The sequence goes on along the minus strand of AP025685.1, from coordinate 3,598,467 downwards.
TTATTCAGGCGGCGACAGGTTATCAGCGTGAAATCATTGAGCGACTGAGCGCTGTACCTCAGGCGTGCTGGCATGTGGCGCTAACGCCGGAGGGGATGGCGCAGCATGGCGGGCTGATAAGCGGGCTGGGGTGCCAGCTGGATGATAACGCGCTGCGGAATATTCAGGCCGCTGCGGGCTATCGGGCGCTGTTGCTGCCTTTCCTCGATGGTATTTCTGCGGCGAATCTGGCCAGCGGCTGTTTGCGTAACCTGGCCGAAGAGACGATTCACCGGGCGTTAATGATGGGCAAACCGGTGCTGGCGCTGCGCTGCCATCTCGATCCGCAAAGTGAGTTAAATCAGATACGCGGATTGGCGAATAACCCTGGATATCAGCGCCATGTTGCCGGGATTTTGCAGCAGTTACAGGATATGGGCATCACTTTTTGTTCGCTGGATGAGATGGCACGTGGCGAGCATAGCGAACGGGAGCAACCGGCGGTTTCTCTCCCGACTCGCGACGAGCCTCAACCCGGGCAGCGTTTTACTACCCTGCGGGAAATTCAACGCAATCCGGGAGTGGTTCTAACCAAAGATGTACGCCTTACCGATGCGGCGGCGGATTACCTAAAGAGTCTGAGCGTTAAACCTAATATCACCTAACTATCTGGAGTATGACTATGTCTTCAAAAGCTAAATGCTGGCTATGGATGTTGCTGGTTATTGTTTCTGAAACCTCGGCCACTTCAACCCTGAAAATGTTTGATAACAGCACCGGTAATACCAAATTTGCGTTACTGGCGCTGATAGTGGTGCTGTACTGCGTCTGTTATTACTCGCTGTCGCGTGCGGTGCGCGATATTCCGGTCGGCGTGGCCTATGCGACCTGGTCTGGCACCGGTATTTTGGTGGTATCGAGCCTTGGGATTGTGTTCTACGGACAGCATCCGGATATGGCAGCGGTTATCGGTATGTCCGTCATTGCCAGCGGAATTGTCATCATGAACCTGTTTTCCAAAATGGGGAGTGAGGAAGAGGAGCCGGAGGCTCCAGAACTGGCTCCGCTTAACAAAAATATTGCCGGCTAACTATCGAGGGAACGAATTATGTTGAATGCAGGATTTTTATGGCTCGCGCTATCTATCGGCTCCGAAATTACCGGAACATCGCTGATTAAAAAGACTCACGGCTTTAGTCGCCTGGCACCGTCGGTGCTGGTTATTTCGGCCTATGCGCTGTGCTATTTCGCTCTGACTCGTGCGATGGGATATATACCGGTTGGTGTGGCATATTCTCTGTGGTGTGGCTTTGGTATCGTTGGGGTGACTATCTGCTCAATGATTCTTTATAAGCAGAAGCCCGATGCTCCGGCGTTGTTCGCCATGCTGCTGATTATTTCCGGCGGCGTGATTATGAACACTTTCTCTACGATGTAATTTGGTCGCAGCAGAACGGATGAAACCTGGCGATTCAGGCTATCGTGAAGCCGCCCGCGCGATGCGGGCGGCTTTTGGCATATCAGAAGTCGTATTGCAGAGTGAGTCGGTTCTGCCAGAAATCATTGCCATACAGCGGCGAGGTCTGTACCCCAAAGAAATCGCTCAGGCTCAGCCCTTTCAGCGCGCCATCAAAGTTCCAGATAGCATAGGCCAGGTATTCAGACTGACTGCGACTGCCGCTATTTACCGTAGGGGTTAAATCCATAAAGGTGTAGCGCCCGCCGATAATCAGATTTTCATTCATCTGCCAGTTGAGATTGGTACCCCATGCATCACCGCTGCCCAGATCCTGAGTACTGGTAAAGTACGGCTGAGCAAAGATAGGGCCGGAGGACGTGTTATGGGCATATGGCGTCACCAGCGAGCCGTAACCGTAACTATTGCCATTAGCTGACATATGGTCGTAGCCCAGCGTCCACAGCAGGTTGCTGGTCAGAGAGAGCGAAAGCTGCGCGCCGTAAGTGCGGTTATCTACTTCACCCAGTAGTTCTTTACCTTCACCGGTACCGCGGATGTACTGCAACGCGAAGTCTGGGGCCAGTGGGGCCTGCTGCCAGGAGATGTGGCCTTCGGTATAAAAGATGTTGGCGAGGTCATTATAGCTTTGGTACCACACCTGCCCGGTCAGCTTTTCATTATCCAGCTGCAGGTGGTGGCCTGCGCCCAGCGCCCACATACCGTGGGTATCTTCCGTGACTTCGGTGTAATTTGTTGTCTGCTGTACGCGCTCACTGCCAAACGACTTAAAGCGCCAGACTTTGGTGGCGCGCAGGAAGTCGTCGCCGGAGCCATACTCCATATCCACCGCCTGATACAGCATTGGTGTAATACGCCAGTCGTAGTCGCCGAGGAATGGCATATTCAGACGTTGGTTACCGGCGGTTAGGCGGAAGTCACCATAGTGCCAGTTAAGATATGCTTCGCCGATATTGGTTTGGTTTGCGCCGATATCCGTGACTACGTTAGCGTTATCGCCGTGGTTGATACCACGCAGGAAAATACCGCTGACGCCGATATTAAACCCATAAATTGGGGCGGTTTCGTATTTAACAAAGCCGCCGTAACTGATGGTGTCCTGGTTTAATCCCTTCACAAAATACGCATTGTGGGTGGAGTAATACAGTGAACGAACGCTGCCGCTAACGGTGCCGCAGGTGATGGCGTCGCTAAAGCTGGCAACATTGCCGGATGAATCCAGGCACTGATCGGCGGAACGAAAATTTATGGCGGCAGTGGCAGGTGAAGCGCTGGTCAGCCAGAGTGCGGCGGCGGTGAGTGCCAGGCTAACAGCACGTGCCGGTGAAATAGCGGCTGGTGCCTTAGCTCCGGAGGTACAGCGGGTGGTAAGCGTGTTCATGGTATTCCCTGTTTTAATCAGCTAATCGCGAATGCAGCAGGTGCCGTATCCTCGGAAAAAATTACTGGCTGGGCTGCGGGAATATGTTTTTCCCGTCAGCGGCTATGGACGGGCGGGATTATCGTCATCTAAGGGAGGGGGATCCAGTACCTTTGGCAAACGATTGCGTGAATTTTGCAATATTAAAAGCTGATAACTTTTATAATTATGGTTTTATATTCTATTGGTGGTGTTATTAATGGATTTTACTGCTGGTTAAATTTTGACTGTTAGCGTATTGTTCTAAATTTGAATGCTGGTGTAAATGCTCAAATTTGCCTCTAAGGATATGCAGCGTTGAACCCTTCAGCCAATCGCGGTGATAGCACCCTATTTTGCGTTTCAATCGCTACACTAAATACAGAGAATAATATAATTTTTGAAAAAACTTACTTTATATTGTTATCAATAACCTGGGAGGGCATAAATAGATAGCCAGATATTGATGGCTATGAATAAACTACGATTTTGCAGGTTACTGAGCCTTTGTTTTTGGGGCGAGGTGGTTTAATAGTTTTTAGAACGTAATTAAATAAGCTGGCGCTTAATTAAATGATTAGCCGTACTTAATAATTTGTGGCTTTATTTTCACGCTACAGTCCGAATTGCCCGTAATAAAGGTATTACTATTATGACCAATGAGCGCAGCCTCTATAGCCAATATACCTTTACTGAGGATGAGAGTGACGCAAGTCTGGTTACTCTTGAAAAATCTCATGCCATGGCGGAATTTACGCTTACCGGTCAGGTTGTGGCTGCCAATTCTCAGTTCTGCACGCTGTTTGGCTACCGTTTACGTGAGCTGACAGCGGTGAATCATAGCGATTTACTGCCGCAGCAGGGGGGCTATGAACGCGGAGCATTTTGGGATGATGTGTTGGCAGGCCACGTTACCAGCGGTGAATTCAAGCGGCGTAATAAATCCGGTGAGCGGGTCTGGGTGCATGCGGCTTACACTCTGCTGCTGGATGCCCTGGGCCGGGTAAAAGGCGTGGTGCTGATGGCCATTGATATTACCCATCAAAAATGGCTGCACGCGGAGTACTCCTCGCGACTGGATGCTATTGAGCGCTCTCACTCGGTAGTGGAGTTTACCCCTGATGGAAAAATGCTGCGGGTGAACGCTAACTTTTTAAAGCTAACCGGCTGTAGCGAGATAGAGCTTATCGGGCACGATCGGCAATTGCTGAAATTACGCCAGGATAATCGGGCCCCGGAAGAAGATTTTTGGCAGGCTTTATTGCGCGGCGATTTCATTAGCGGGCGTTTCCAACTGGTGGGAAAAAACGACCGCCAGCTTTGGGTCCAGGCGACATTTAGCCCTATCTTCGATACCGAAGGTAACGTTACGAAAATTATAAGTTTTGTAGATGATATTACGGACAGTGTTATTACCGAACATAAGATGGATCAGCAGGGAAAAATCCTCGATATTCTACTGTCGGCCCACCACGGTTTTTTGTTAGATCATAACCTTGGATCGGCTTGTGATACGGTATTCGAGCGTTTGCTTACGGTAACCGGCAGTGAGTTTGGTTTTATCGGCATTGTGCAGTATGAAGATGGCAAGCCCTGCCTCTATTTACCGTCGATTTCAAATATCTCATGGGACGAGGCGACGCGCGCCTGGTATAACCAGCAGCGCCGGGAACATGGCGGGTTGTACTTCCGTAATCTTGATAATCTGTTTGGCCATGTGGTGACTCATAATACCGTCGTGCTGACCAATAACCTGCCAAATCATCCGGCCAGCCGCGGCTCCCCGGCCGGCCATCCGCAGATTAATTCATTCCTCGGCATACCAGTGCGTCACCACGGCCAGGCTATCGGTATGATTGCGCTGGCAAACCATCCTAATGGCTACCAGCAATCAATGGTGGAGCTGCTTAACCCACTGGTGACGACGCTGGGTACGCTTATCCACGCAAGGGCATTGGAAGATCAGCGCAGCCAGATGGAGGCCAGCCTGCGTTTCAGCGCTCACCATGACTTTTTGACGGCATTACCTAATCGTAGCCATTTCTTTAGCACGACCACCCGTTGGTTTTATCCAGAAGAGGAAATGCAGTCGCCTCCCGCCGGTACCGGCAGCCTGGTGTTGGTGGATGTTGACCTGTTTAAGCGGATTAACGATAAGTTTGGGCATCTGGCCGGTGATGAAGTATTGAAAACCCTGGCAAAAATTATGTCTGACCCGATGTTTGCTACCGATCTGGTGGCGCGGATGGGGGGCGAAGAGTTTGTCATCCTGTTCCGTAATGCTCCACATGGAACGGTACGTGAAGTGATAGAGCGGATGCGTCAGGCTATCGAGCAGAGCCTGGTTATGTGGGAAGGAGAAGAGGTGCGCTTTACTATTAGTGCCGGAATTGCCCCTTGGCATCCGCGTTACCGGTCTGTCGATGACTGGTTCCAGGCGGCTGACCGCCTGTTATATACCGCGAAGCGTGAGGGGCGAAACCGGATTGCCTAAAGCGGCGGGTTACCCCGCCGGTTGAGTTATTTTGATTTCGGCCATGCCGATGCCCAGTTTGCGCGGAGCGTGGCCGAGAATATTACCCTCATTACTCAGCTGCGGTTCTGGCGGCGTGATGGTCAACACTTTGCTATGCCCAGGGTTGGTAAAGTGCAGTGTTGTGGTCGTCATCTTATCGGTCAGTACCAGCGTTTGCTCGTTGTCGCCAACCCGTACTGGAATCGGCTTGCCCACGTTCGGGCCAAAGGCCCGGGCGGTTATTTCTAGCGCAAAGTTTTCCGGCAGCGGGTTGCGGTATTCAATACGAACCTGCGGGCTCAGGTTAGCATTTGACCAGCGCCCCCACAGCTCCGGACGTGAAATGCCGCTAAATTTCGCCACGTCCTGCGGTGCTCCCGGCACATTGAACATAAAAGCAGGTGCCTGGTAGCGAATATCATTATCGCCGGTCTTGAGTTGCTCAACGTTTTGTTGATAGCGCGCCGGATCGACAGGTGCCGTAGTGAACTTCGATTTGCCTTTCCATTGGGCAGCATCAACATGGGTAACGGTTTGAGTACCACCAAGCTGGCCCTGTGCCACACAGTAATCGGTGGATAAAGCCAGTTCTGGCTCCCATAGCCGGGCCATTTTGAAGCATCTATCAATCCAAACAAAGTTATCACCCATTGCGAAGTCAGCCAGCTGATAGCGCAGTGGTGCTGAATATTCGCTTTCTGGCAGCGGCTCTACTTTGTTATCGCCGACTTTAAGCAGCAGCGGCAAGCGAAAGCGCGAGCCTGAGAAACTCATGCTGTTGCTGTCGCTATCTACCGTAAAGTCGTCGATTTTGCGCGGGAAGTTCCACAAGGCTATCACCGATGGTTTCCAGCCCTGGATTTTCTCTTTCAGGTTCAGGAAAACGGTCGATAGTGATTCGGAAGAGATGCTGCTGCGCCCCAGACCGAGAAAGTTATCGCCACCCAGAATATCCAACACCGTAGCGCCGTTATCCAGAGTGCTGCGCTTAACGTTATTCACCTGGGCTTCAGGCTTATCACCGCGAATGACAAAGAACAGATCGTTGCGTTGCTGCTCATTGAGATACTTCCATGCAGTGTTGTTCATCGCCAGATGATCGGAGGTCACCACGATGACGGTATTTTTAAACCATGGTGAGGCTTTAATTTTCTCAATCAACCCGGCAATCAGTTCCTGGCTACAGGATACGGCGCTGAAGGACTGATTGACCTTGCCATCGTACTTATAAGAAGTGCGCTGACAGCCGCGAGAGATAAAGCCATCAGGGTGATGGGTATCTACCGTCAGGGTAAATAGTGAGAACGGTTTACCGGCTTCGGACAGCTGCTGGAATTTCTGCCAGACCTGATCGAGTACGACATCATCGTAGAATCCCCAGTCATTACGATAAGCAGGGTCTGCCACCATGCTTTTGAGCTCTTCGGCGCCGTACAGATTATCGAAACCGTGGGACTTCAGGAATACGTCTTTACCCGCAAAACGCAGGTTCGCGCCCTGGATAAAGTAGTTCTGATAGCCTGAGTTTTTAAGAATATCGCCAAGGCAGGTGGTTTGCGGGAAGAAGCTTGATACCGAAGAAGAGGCATTGCCTTCAAACGGCGCAAATAGTGGGATGCCGCACTGAGAGGCGACCATTCCGGCAATAGTGTAGTCGGTGCCGGGGAGTTGCTGGGTCTGGCTAAAGTCGAGCGATTTATTTTTGATAGCGCTTAATTCAGGAGCCAGTTCAGGAAATGCCTGCTCATTGAAGTAAGTACGCTCCAGGCTTTCACCGTAGATATAAACCAGGTTGAGTTTTGGTTTTTCTATTTTAGCGGTGGGTGGCCGATAATAATGCTCAAAATCAGGATCGCCCGCGCGCGACTGGGATTTTACCAGTTCGGTAATCTGACGGAATGCCGGGCTGGCATCTACTGAGGCCAAGGCCAGAACTAACGCCAGGCAGCTATAGCCCCAATGGTGTGGCGAGTGGTGGCGGCGCAGTATCCAGGCGAGCAGGGCAAATATCCCGACCACCGAAACCACAAGGCCAGATCCCGGCAAAATGTATTTACCGATCCCGGCTCCAGTCAGGCTGCTGGTGAGGGTATAAAGAACGGCATCGGTTATTCCGTCGCCAGTAAAATAGTTGCAGGCAACCAGCGTAATATTAAGAATTACGTACAAAGTCAGAATGACAAGTATCCCGGAAAACCACCAACGGTTCCGGCCTGCTTTCAGGCTATAAATGAAGATGGAAGCCAGGAAAAGGAAAAAAGAGAGTAGCTCTGACACAATGTGCCCTCGAAGACAAGTAGGATAAAAACTCGTCAGGTGACTGATTTACGCCGCTAATTTAACTTTAGCGTCATAAGTCTGCAATTATACCGTCCTGGAAGTGTGCAGTCATTCAGACTTGGTTTAAATTTGTTCAGCATGAGAAGGGCTAAAAACCCCGATAGATAGGAAAATTCTTGTTTGTGAAGTGGTGAAGTGGCGGTTTGAATCTAAAATCGTGGTGAAATGGATGTTTTATGAGAACTTATTTTTGAGTAGTGGCAGGGAAAAGCAGGTGGGCGCATGCTGCACCCACCCGAAAAATTACAGCAGGAATTTAGAGCCCTGTTTCAGTACCAGATCGCAGGCTTTAGTTTTCACCTTCTGACCCAGCTCGGTATCGCCCAGGCTTTTCAGATCCAGGGTTTTACCGCTGCCGGAGCTCAGCAGGCCAGCCAGACCTTGCAGGTAATCTTGTTTCTGATCCTGACTTGTTGCGGTAGTACCCGTGGTGGAGGTACCGGTGCTGGTCATGCCCAGTTTAGACAGCAGCTCATTTTTGATCTGAGTGGTATCAGTAACAGAGGCCAGCTTCTGCTTAGCGCAGTAGCCCAGGATACCTGCCGCATTACTCATGCTGCTGGAGCTCAGGGAGGAGTCGCTGCCGTTAAGCAGGCTGGTCAGCGTGCCAAGACCAAGGCCGCTGCCGGAAGCAGAAGATGCCGCGGAAGAGGCGGTGTTTGCACTGCTTGCGGTCTGGGACAGTTGATTTGCAGCGCTGGACAGCTGATCTTGCCAGCTGGCAGCCATTACCGGTGCGCCAGCAACCATCAGTGCCGCCAGTACGACGCCCTTAGTCATAGAAAGGTGTTTCATTGCTTTATCTCTTTATTTGGACCTGAAGCCAGGGCAGAGAAACTGCCCTGTTGATGGGGGTATCATCGCAGCAGATATCAGGACTGTCGCCTGATCTGACGGGGTTTGAGAATAATCCTGGCTCAAATGGTTAGCGGATATTCGATCGGTAGCTTTCCCAGTCAAATATTAACCACATACTATGCCCCATGGTCATTCTGTCCATCACTCGCTCACCAAGTTGACGATTAAGACCGGCTTCATCCAGGTTGGTCAGCATCCCGGTAGGGCGACGGGAGGAAGTGCGGCGATCGACTATCTGATTGATGATAACTTTTTCGTAGCGTGATTCATTTTGCACACCGATTTCATCGATAACCAACAGGTCTACGCTACTGAGATCGTCGATTAATTTCTCTTCGGTACGCCCGCTATCATTACTATTAAACGTTTCACGCATAGCAGACATGATATCGGCAACGGTAATAATCATCACCGTTTTCCCTTCCAGTAGCAGGGCATTACAGATGGCGGCCGCAAGGTGATTTTTACCGGTACCAGGGCGTCCGGAAAAGACGAAACCGGCCATTGTCTTGCCAAAATCAGCGGCATACTGGCGGGCTTTCTCTTTAATCATTATCTGCTGGGTAGTTTTAGCCTGATAATTTTCGAAGCTGCAATTGCGATGCAGCTCGCGAATGCCAGAGCGACCAAACGAACGTTCCATTTTTTTAGCCTGATTTTCCCGCGCCAGGTTTTGAGCGTGTTTACGCCCCTGTTCCTGCTGCCAGGCCATCAGCTCTTCACCGGTTTTAAAAGCGGGTTCAATACCGGCAGGTGCCAGTTTTTTTAGTCGGGCGATCAGATCGGTTGGCTGTTTCATAGCTTATCCGCGAAATCCCTTAGGTACCGTGTAATCGGGCCGGGGGAGCTGATTAATATCAGCGCCTCGGGTATGGCTGCCGCCGCGGCCAATTTGCAGGCTGCGCGCCAGTTTTTGCTGCCATTGGACATGGTGAAAAACTTTTCCTTCGGCCTGCCAGTATGCGACGAAAGCGCTCAGCTCTTCCGGGGTGACTGGTGCATTAAGGGCGATACCCCATAATGCCGCCATTCTCTGAAAGTCCGCATCAGGCTGCCAGCCGGAGTACATGGCAAACTTGCCCGGTGGCACCGCCATAGGGACCGGTGCCGGCTGATGGTACAGATTATCATCCAGCGTGACGTCAGAAGCCGGCTGCTTGAGGCTGGCTTCCATGGCCAGCAAAGCCGACAGACGGGCAGGGCTTACGGCATAGAAGGCGGGCGTATTATTAGCAAACACGGCGATTGCACCTTGTTCACTTTGGGCCAGAGCCGCAGCCGGATTCTGGCAAAAAGCGTCGATACCGATGACATCGGATGTCAGGATTTTGGCAGACATAACGATATTCCGAAAAGTGGTGCCGCTACAGGATGTAACCGGCAGATATCTGTTCATAATAACACAGCCTCAGGGCGACAGGGGACCCTGCTCAACCCGACGCTGTGGTATGCGATATTACTCTGCCTGGCAGATAAACGACGGCACTTTTCCGGTGGAGATGATGTAGTCGCCGGTATTGGTAGGATATAAATAAATGCGGCCGCTATAGTCTTTCTCAAGATAAAACCCGGGAAGCAAAGATCGCAGCTTGTCGTCATCGGCGTTGTCGGCGTAGGACTTTATGATGCTATGAGTTTTCATAATGAGATTGCTACCAACGGTACGATAGTTAAACTTTATAATCCTGCTGATGCTTTCACTTGCCGTATTAGCATCACTGCTGCGCAGCTCACCTTCGAGCCGGACAATCAAAATTCCTTTGCCGAAAATAAAGTTCGCAAAAAGATCGGTACTATTCTCCGGCGCATTTTCATTAGTCAGGAGAAAATGGCTATGGCAGCTCAGGGGCTCGAGCGTGGTTCTGACCGGTGTCATGATGTGAATCGCGGCCAATCCGATAAGCGTAACCAGTAACAATATGGTGGCTTTGATAAACGCAGGTTTACTTAATCTCATTTAACAATCCTGTACTGCGAGATGCAGTCATTAGCGCCATTTTTGTCACTGACAGGACGTGTACAACTAATAATGGACTCCCGCTTGATTGGGTCATAGCGGGTAATATAGACGTAGGGATACCTTTGGCAGTCGCCTGCCCGTTGAGCAATGTTTTGAACATTATAGTTATTTGCCGGGAACCCTTTATTGATAAAGATGGTGCATGCTCCAGTGCTGTCGAATGGCGTGTATTCTTCCCAGCTCCACGGCTCCATATGGAAATTATTACTCTGAGAGTAATAGTACCCGATCCAGATAGAGGGAATTAATGCGGCAAGGATACACACACCGCAGACCTTTAATGAGGTGAAATAACCCATTATCCCATTTTTAGGTTTGGGCCTGCCTTGTTCAGGAGCGGATACCTGTTCGCTGTCCTCAGCTTCTGTAACTTGTGATGGTTGCGACTGCAGTTCTTGCTGAAGTTCGGCTTCGGTAATTATTTCTATATTAAGCGCTGAGCTAATAGACAGGCCTTTACGAGGTACCGTTTTTATTACATCCCGGTCTAATCCAGCCTGGCGTAAAATATTACGCAGATGAAGGACGGTTTGATGATATGAGTTGTCGGTAGCGATAAGCCCGTAACGATCCCACACCTGTTCAAATACCGTTTTTTTTAGAACGATATCGCCTTTACTGTTAAGCAATAAAGTAAAGCAAACCGATGAGGCAGCATTCATCAGTTGAGCATGTTCGTATTGTCCTTTGCGCCATATTTTATTGGTTGTGCTGTCAAAGTAGATGGCGTCGTTTAATTTGAAAATACTCATTAAAATAGTGGGCCAGGGAGTTATTGGATTCCGTTTTACATTAAATTAGAATAAATTACAAGTGTGCAATTTTTTATATAACGATGCTACCTTGGAGAAATGATTGTCTGGAAATGTGCGATTGGTGTGAGATAAATCCACCTTTTTACGATTTAGCCATATGATATTCCGGGTGATTTTTTATAATTCAAAGAGCATCTAGCTATTCTGAGCCTATTTTCTGATTCTGTTTTTTATATCCTAATATTTAAGTTACATTCGATTAACAATTATGGGGTATGAAGAGATGATTTTTTTGGGGGGGTAGCCAGTGGGCAGTTGCTAAATAAATTAAAGTCTATAACTACGCCTTTGTGGATATTTACTGGCCGTTAATTCATGTTGTATTAATCACAATAAAAAGAAAGTCGCTTTGAAGCAACCAATCTGAAATGCATTTTGGCATGGCGTTATGTGCCTGCAATGCCCTCTTGTGATGGATGGCAGGTCTGGCTCTGGCCTGGCTCCTGGCCTGTATAAGTACCGGGCTTCAATCTACCGGAGGGTATTGTCGTCAGAGTGAGGAGCGCAGAGCGGCTTTATTTGGTGCCAGGTTGCTTGTGGGGGAATTACAAAAAAATGACGGCTATAAGGTAGTTGAAGACCGTGTGCTGATGATTAGAGCATGATTCTACTCTTAATTATCATTAGCTGTACACTGGAGCGCGGGGCGTATATCAGTATTGGTTTTAATCGAGCCGGTATTTTAATTATATTATGGGAAGTATGTGGTCGGGTAATTTATAATTTAATTTTAGTCATTAACCTCCCATATGTAACCAAATGATGCTTTAAGTTGTTTTGACGCTACGCACTTCAAAATATGTATAGGTGTTAATTTATAGTTCCTTCTGCTTTGCCTGATAGCTGCATTTAGTCATGAGCAGGGGCCATAAATTATGAATGGTATATCCAGTATAGCTATTATTTTTATAGTAAAAATAGTCTCTATTAATCTTTCTTTATGCTTAACAGTGCGATAAGTGTTTATTTTGAAACATAAATATATTTCTAATTACAAAATGACATTTATTGTCGCCTTTTCCTTCTTCTTAATCTGTTATAAACAAATTATTAACATTTCATTTTTCGTTCATCCTTTGGGATGTCTGCGGTGAGCGTGACGCTCGCTCTGACTGTCTGGTAAGGCGTGCAGAGTGAGGGCGGCTCTTTTCGATCGTGTATCGGCCCGTCGTCAGACGGATTTGGAAGACAGGACAAACCCTATGTTTACACCTCTTAACTGGACGCCCGTACAACGCCACGTTGCGATGGCGAGTTTTTCGGCATGGATGCTGGATGCTTTTGACTTCTTTATTCTGGTTTTCGTGCTGAGTGATTTAGCCGGTTATTTTGGTACTTCAGTGTCCGGCGTATCGCTGGCGATTATGCTGACGCTTGCTGTCAGGCCAATTGGCGCCCTGATTTTTGGACGTCTGGCCGAGAAATTTGGCCGGCGCCCAATTCTGATGGTGAACGTTGCCACCTTTGCTGTTTTTGAGATTCTCTCCGCCTGGTCGCCGTCGTTTGAGGCCTTTATTTTGTTCCGCCTGTGTTATGGCGTGGCGATGGGCGGCATCTGGGGCGTGGCATCTTCGCTGGCAATGGAAACGATTCCCGACCGTTCGCGCGGTTTGATGTCCGGTATTTTCCAGGCAGGCTATCCGGCAGGGTATTTGCTGGCTTCAATTATTTTCGGGCTATTTTATGAAATGGTGGGCTGGCGCGGCATGTTCTTAATTGGCGCTCTGCCGGTGCTGTTATTGCCTTATATCTACTTTAAAGTCCCTGAATCGCCGGTCTGGCTGGCAGCACGTGAGCGTAAAGAGAGTACCGCGCTATTGCCTGTCCTAAAAACTCATTGGAAATTATGTGTGTACCTGGTGCTGGTAATGGCCTGTTTTAATTTCTTCAGCCACGGTACTCAGGACCTTTATCCTACCTTCCTCAAGGTTCAGCACGGCTTTGATCCTCATACCGTTAGTATTATTGCTATCTGCTATAACATCGCGGCTATGCTCGGTGGGGTGATGTTTGGTGCAATTTCAGAACATATTGGTCGTAAGAAAACGATGATGATTGCGGCGTTTCTGGCGCTGCCGGTAATCCCGCTGTGGGCCTTCTCCAGCGGTTCGCTGGCCATTGGTATCGGGGCGTTCCTGATGCAGTTTATGGTGCAGGGTGCCTGGGGCGTGGTACCTACCTGGCTTAATGAGCTGGTGCCAGCTAATGCTCGTGCGGTATTGCCGGGGTTTGTTTATCAGCTAGGGAATCTGATTGCCTCGGTGAACGCCACGCTGCAATCCTCTATTGCCGAGAGTCATGGTAATAACTATGGCCTGGCGATGGCGATTGTTGCCGGAACGGTGGCACTGCTGATTTGTATTATGGTCGCTTTTGGCCGCGAAACTCAGGGTGTGATTATCTCTGGCAGTCAGCCGGTAGATACGCGTTCGGCGAACACTTCATTTGAGCATCACTGACAGACGTCAACCCAGGTCGCATTGGTAATTTCCGCCATACGATTTGGGGCTATACGCACGGCGCTATGGATGGCGCCTGCGGCCGGCATCACTTCCTCCCACTCGCGCAGCGTAATATCGCAGTAAATCTCCAGGGGATGTTCCAGTCCAAAAGGGCAAACTCCACCAACCGGATGACCTGTCCAGGTAAGAACTTCGTCACTGCTCAGCATCTTAGCCTTAGCGCCGAAGGTCGTTTTAAGCTTTTTATTATCGAGCCGTGAGTCTCCGCTGGCGACTATCAAAATAACTTTATCATTCACTTTGAGCGAAAGAGTTTTGGCTATCTGACCGGGAGCGACGCTATGGGCCAGTGCGGCCTCAGCCACGGTAGCTGTGCTTTGATTAAGCTCAATGATGTCGATATCAGGGGCGTGGGCGGCTAAGAATTGTCGAACGGTTTGCAGGCTCATTAGGATCTCCCGAAGGTGGTGCCGATTAATCTGGCATAGCCAACAGGAGCTTGTAAAGCTCGGGTATTAACAATTTTGTAACTTACTTATCCAGGGTACAGTCACCGCACTGTTGTACGCCGGGCAGGCGGTTGCGCTGGCAACAGGTTCTTCTTACCCGTAATCCTTCGCGAATAATCATGGTGCGAAACAGTGGGTTAGCCGAGCCATCGCTGAGATTTTTATTCATAAAGCAGGCTTCGCGCAGTTCGCTAACCTGTCTTTCACCCAGTTGGGGCTGAAGTTCCCCGAGGAACCAGTTAACCAGATAACCGGTATTACTCCAGATAAGCTTGCCGTTAATATCTCCACTGTTCTCCAGGATGGCAATCATCGGCGCGACAACGTTCTGCCAGATAGCTTCGAGGCGCTGCAAAGGCGTCAGGCGGGTTGCCCGCCGGTCTTCCCGAGCTTCTATCCAGAAGTGAGCTGCGCGGCCCGTTTCATGAAAACCGGCGTGAATCCGCTGCAAGGAGAGATCGAGTGCGCGCTTTTCAGTTAATGCGGCCATGATAAGCGGAGGGACCAGCAGGCCGACATACCACTGCGCCCAAAGTGACTTCAGCGGCTTGTGTTCGATAGGCATGCCGGGGTTATCCCGATAGATATGGTTACTATAACTCGCCAGCAGGCTGGTGAGATTTGTCGGCCTGGCCCATTCAAACAGCGTCATGCTGTCGTGCGGCGGGGCTTCATTCAGGGAGATAATCTCATTGAAATAGGGGCGATCGGCAGCGAAACGTTCACGTAATGCACTATCCAGCCCGGCATCATCCCTGCGGATGGGGAGCCAACTGGAGGTGTCTATGAATGAGGATATGCTGTATGCGGTCGCCATTTTGATTGGTAATCTAAATGATAATTATTGGCAATACTAAACAACCGCACTGAAGATTGGCAAGAATTTTTGGTGGGTTATTTGTGCGATGCTCAATATTGAGAGGCCGCTCGAATTATCCGGCCTACAGTCAACAGTCGTAACAATCTAGAAAATTCATTGAAAATGATAATTAATCGCATATGATAGTATTTATCATTTGAATCGAATGGTTGTACCGATAATGACAACGTTATTATGCCGGGGTCGCGGATGGCACTATGGGTTGCTGGCGTTATGCGGTGTGCTGGGCGTTTTGCAGTTGGGCAGCCAGTGGGATCTTGAGTCCTGGCGCTGGAGTGTTATGGCGGCATTGCTGGCGACAATGGGTTTATTGTACATCCCCGGATGGCGCGGATTTACGCTGCTGACAGCCGCTCTGGCCGTAGCCGGTACCGCCATGATGGTGACGCATCTTTAAATTAACTGATTGGATTTACAACTGGCGCGATACTGAACAATTTAAGCAATATTTCTTTGCCGGAACGGCAGGAGAACAACTGGGGGAACTTCCTGAGAAGTGGTGCGAAGAGAGGGACTTGAACCCTCACGTCCGTTAAGACACTAACACCTGAAGCTAGCGCGTCTACCAATTCCGCCACCTTCGCACTGGTTTTTTGATACTGACTCCGCTTGGTGCGAAGAGAGGGACTTGAACCCTCACGCCCGTTAAGGCACTAACACCTGAAGCTAGCGCGTCTACCAATTCCGCCACCTTCGCATTGTGCGAGTCGTATCTTACGTGGTTTTTGGTGCGAAGAGAGGGACTTGAACCCTCACGTCCGTTAAGACACTAACACCTGAAGCTAGCGCGTCTACCAATTCCGCCACCTTCGCGTACCGGCAACACTCGAAAGTATTGCAACCACGGAGGCGCATTCTAGATGTTTTCGCGGCGTCGTCAACAGTTAATTGTGCACCGCTTTGTTAAACGGTGCAAAAAGCGACATTTTTGCGATTTAGCGCGCGGTGCGGCGGCTATGAACAGCGCGATAAACCTTGAAGCGCCCGGTCTGAGCGATGACTTCGTGGCTGCCAAACATCTCATCCAGTAGTGCCGGATAAGGCAGGAAGGCGTTAGCCACAATTCGCAGTTCGCCGCCGATATTTAAATGACGCACGGATGAACGAATCAGAGTCTGCGCCGCATCAAGACTGGTCTGCAAACCATCGTGGAACGGTGGGTTTGAGATTATCAGGTCGAAGCGGCCTTCAATGGCGGAATAGACATCGCTGGCAAGGACTTTACCTTCAATACCGTTTGCGCTCAGAGTTGCGCGGCTGGACTCGACCGCGGCGGCGCTGGCATCGCACAGGGTCAGACGAACTTTAGGCGAATGACTTGCCAGGCTTACCGCCAGCACGCCAGCGCCGCAGCCCACATCCAGCACCTTACCTTTAGTGTGTGGCGTCAGTGTAGATAGCAGCAGCTGGCTACCTACGTCCAGACCATCGCGGCTAAATACGCCCGGCAGCGTTTTGATAGTCAGGCCATTACACTGATATTCATCCCACCATTTCTCGGCATCGAAGGTTGGACGCTTTTCCAGACGTCCGTGGTAGAGGCCGCAGCGGCGAGCGCTGTCCACTTTATTGAGCGGTGCGAACTCACTGAGCATCTGCTCTGCACTACGTACGCCGCTGCGGTTTTCACCCACGACAAAAATATCGCAGCCTTCCGGCAGCAAAGAGAGCAGATTCATCAGCTGGAAATGGGCTTCTGGTTTGTTCTTCGGCCAGTAATAAATCAGCGTATCGCTGTCGCCAACGCAGGCGGCATCGGCAGTCAGGCCGAATACCGCCCGTTCCCCCATTGCTTTATGCAGGTTTTGCCAGTGATGGAACTGCTGGGTGTGCGCCCGGCAGGAGGCCGCCTCAAAACGGGCTGGCAAATCGTCCTGCAAATCGCCGGCAAACAGAATGCGGCTGGTTTCAAAATCTTCGCTATGGCGCAATAACACTTCACTGGCCGGGGTAAACGCGGACATGACTGAACTCCTTCTTTAACTGAGCGGAGATTATACCTACTTTCTCGGGCTTCGGCAGCGCTCTTCATCGCCCCCGCCGGTGGCGCGGGTTAGGGCAATTTGCTATATTTTCGTCCTTCCAATTTTTAACACAGGCTTTGCGATGACCTCCCGACGTGACTGGCAGTTACAGCAACTGGGTATAACCCGCTGGTCGCTGCGTCGTCCTGCGGTGCTGCAGGGCGAAATTGCGCTGTCGATTAGCTCGCAAACGCGCCTGATTATTATCGCCGACCAGCTGCCTGAGTTGCATGAACCGCTTATTAGCGACGTGCTGCAAAGCCTGGGGCTTGATGCTTCACAGGTTATGGTGTTGACGCCGGAGCGTGCCGCCATGCTGCCTGATGGAGCGCACTGTAACAGTTGGTGGCTGGGGTGCGACGGTTCTGCGCCGCTATCCGGTGCCAGCATTCATAGCCCGGCTCTGGCGGGGCTTTTGGCCGATGGCGCGCAGCGTCGCGCTCTATGGCAACAAATTTGTGAATATGAAGACGATTTCTTTACTCAGCCCGGATGATCTCAGCGCCGCATGGGCGCTGGAGCAGCGCGCCCACGCTTTTCCCTGGAGTGAACAGACGTTTGCCAGCAATCAGGGCGAGCGCTACTTCAATTTGAAGCTCACGGTTGATGGTCAGCTTGCTGGCTTTGCGATTGTGCAGGTGGTGCTGGACGAGGCGACTTTATTTAACCTGGCGGTGGATCCCGCCTGGCAGCGTCAGGGAATAGGGCGGCAGCTGCTGGAGCATCTTCAGGATGCGCTGTCAGAGCGTGATGTATTCACGCTTTGGCTCGAGGTTCGGGCATCAAATGCCCCGGCCATCGCCCTGTATGAACAAATGGGGTTTAACGAAGTTACGGTTCGCCGTAATTATTACCCTACCGTGAATGGACGCGAGGATGCACTGATTATGGCTTTGCCGCTTGGCTAATTTTAACACCGAGGTGATGTAATGAACTGGGACTGGATTCTGTTTGATGCTGACGAAACGCTGTTTACCTTCGACGCTTTTAGCGGCTTGCAGCGTATGTTTCTCGACTACAGCGTAACGTTTACCGAACAGGATTACCTCCAGTATCAGGACGTCAACAAGCCTCTGTGGACGGACTACCAAAATGGGGCCATCAGCGCATTGCAGCTTCAGCATCAGCGTTTTGAAGACTGGGCTGAGCGGCTGTCGGTCTCTCCTGCGGCGCTTAATGATGCCTTTTTGAATGCGATGGCTGAAATTTGCAGCCCGCTTCCGGGCGCCGTCTCACTTCTCAATGCCCTGAAGGGTAAAGTGAAAATGGGGATTATTACCAACGGTTTCACCGCATTACAGCAGACCCGGCTGGCACGTACCGGCCTCAGCGACTGCTTTGATCTGTTGGTTATCTCCGAAGAAGTTGGCATTGCCAAGCCTGACCGCCGAATTTTCGATTATGCCCTGACTCAGATGGGCAACCCGCCGCGCGAGCGGGTGCTAATGGTCGGCGATACCGCCGAATCCGATATTCTTGGCGGCAATAATGCGGAGCTTGCAACGGTGTGGCTTAACCGCCACCAGCGCGAGCTTCCGGCCGGTATTACCGCAACATGGCAGGTTGACTCACTTGCCGGGCTGGAGCAGCTACTGTGTAAACAATGATTGTCTGCCCAGACCTGATGGGTAAAATAGCCGCCAGTTGATGAATCCTCCGCCGCATGCCCGAGCCTGCGGCTTATATAGAAGAATTGAATCATGACCTTATCTCCGTTCATGCAGGAGGTGGCCAAGCGCCGCACTTTTGCCATTATTTCGCACCCCGATGCCGGTAAAACGACTATTACTGAAAAGGTGCTGTTATTCGGACAGGCTATCCAGACCGCAGGTACCGTAAAAGGCCGTGGCTCCAGCCATCACGCGAAATCCGACTGGATGGAGATGGAAAAACAGCGTGGGATCTCGATTACCACCTCGGTGATGCAGTTCCCTTATCACGACTGTCTGGTTAACCTGCTTGATACCCCAGGGCACGAAGACTTCTCGGAAGATACCTATCGTACTCTGACCGCAGTGGACTGTTGCCTGATGGTTATCGATGCCGCGAAAGGGGTTGAAGACCGTACCCGTAAGCTGATGGAAGTTACCCGTCTGCGTGATACGCCAATCCTGACGTTCATGAACAAACTTGACCGCGATATTCGCGATCCGATGGAGCTGCTGGACGAAGTCGAAAACGAGCTGAAAATCGCCTGTGCGCCTGTGACCTGGCCTATCGGCTGCGGCAAGCTGTTCAAAGGGGTTTACCATCTCTATAAAGATGAAACTTATCTTTATCAGACAGGCCAGGGCCATACCATCCAGGAAGTGCGGATAGTCAAAGGCCTGAATAACCCGGAACTGGATAGTGCCGTGGGCGAAGAGCTGGCGGCTCAGTTGCGTGATGAGCTGGAGCTGGTGCAGGGCGCTTCCCACGAGTTCGATGAAGAGATGTTCCTGAGCGGTGAGCTGACCCCGGTCTTCTTCGGTACGGCGCTGGGCAACTTTGGCGTTGACCACATGCTTGATGGCCTGGTGGCATGGGCTCCTCGTCCGATGCCGCGTAAGAGCGATACGCGCGAAGTTGATGCCAGTGAAGAGAAGTTTTCCGGCTTTGTCTTTAAAATTCAGGCCAACATGGATCCTAAGCACCGCGACCGCGTCGCATTTATGCGTGTGGTATCGGGTAAGTATGAAAAAGGGATGAAGCTGCGTCAGGTTCGTACCGGTAAAGACGTGGTGATTTCTGATGCGCTGACCTTTATGGCCGGTGACCGTTCCCATGTGGAAGAGGCTTATCCGGGAGATATCCTCGGCCTGCATAACCACGGCACCATCCAGATTGGCGATACCTTTACTCAGGGTGAAATGATGAAGTTCACCGGTATCCCTAACTTTGCGCCAGAACTGTTCCGCCGCATTCGTCTGCGCGATCCGCTTAAGCAAAAACAGCTGCTGAAAGGTCTGGTACAGCTTTCTGAAGAGGGCGCGGTGCAGGTATTCCGTCCGCTGATTAACAATGATCTGATTGTTGGGGCGGTGGGTGTTCTGCAGTTTGACGTGGTAGTGGCGCGTCTGAAAAGCGAATACAACGTTGAGGCGATTTACGAGTCG
The DNA here is from genome assembly GCA_022846635.1 of Salmonella enterica subsp. enterica serovar Choleraesuis. Classification (GTDB taxonomy): domain Bacteria; phylum Pseudomonadota; class Gammaproteobacteria; order Enterobacterales; family Enterobacteriaceae. Next base: position 3,578,094 of record AP025685.1, on the reverse strand, counting down.
GTCAACGTTTCTACCGCTCGTTGGGTAGAGTGCGGTGATGTGAAGAAATTCGAAGAATTTAAACGCAAAAATGAGCAATACCTGGCGCTGGATGGCGGCGATAACCTGAGTTATATCGCTCCGACCATGGTTAACCTCAACCTGGCCCAGGATCGTTATCCTGAGGTTCAGTTCCGCAAAACTCGCGAGCATTAATCCATACCCGCCGTATGCCGCCCGGCATACGGCAACTTTCCCTGAATTTTTAGCCTGTTAAGGATTTATCCTAATTCCCGCCGCCTCAGGGTTAAATTATCCTGGTTTATTCCTGTCTTCAGGAAAAGTGAAAAATACCGTCTATATTTAATCATGTAATAACCAACTTACTGGAATAAACAACCTGGTATTCCGGTCATGCTAGCGGGTTATTTCTATAATTTAATGTTTTCCGAAATTAAAATTAGCTATGTCTTCATGGCGTTTTAATTTTAGTTTTGAAAACGCGATAAACAGGACGTGATGAAGCCAGGCTTCATTATTTATTTACACCTCGCCGCCAGTGGCGGTGTAAAGCTCGACTACCGGGCATACCATAGGAATATATCGATGAAGACGACTAAGATTTCTAAAACTTTACTCGCTGTTGTTCTGGGCTCTGCCATGGTTAGCGGTAGCGCTCTGGCTGAAGGAACCACTTCGGACAAAGCTCACTCGACTATGGACTCAGCGGGGCAGAAAATCGATAGTTCGATGAATAAAGTCGGTAACTTCATGGATGATTCCACCATCACGGCAAAAGTTAAGGCTGCGCTGGTGGATGATGAAACCATTAAAAGTACCGATATCTCCGTTAAAACCGAGCAGAAAGTCGTAACCCTGTCTGGCTTTGTCACCAGCCAGAGCCAGGCCGAAAAAGCCGTTACGCTGGCGAAAGGCGTCGAAGGGGTCACTAACGTCCATGATAAGCTGCACGTTCGCGACAGCAAATCGGATAGCGTAAAAGGCTACGCCGGTGATGCGGCGACTACCAGTGAAGTGAAAGCGAAATTCCTGGCCGATGACATAGTCCCTTCTCGCAAAATTAAAGTAGAGACTACCGATGGTGTCGTACAGCTGTCTGGCGTTGTTGATAAAGCTTCGCAATCGGAACGTGCGGAAACTATTGCTAAATCTATCGATGGCGTGAAAAGCGTCAAAAATGATCTACAAGTTAAATAGACCGAGTAATTTTCTTCCCCGGAGTTACGGGGAAGATTTTGGTTTGCAACAGCCTATGCCGCAGGTGGGAATAATAACCCAACTCACGTAAGCGCGGTTTTTTGTATATCACTATGGTAAGGGAAGGAGAGATATATGTTTCGATGGGGCATTATATTCCTGGTTATTGCACTTATTGCCGCTGCACTTGGATTTGGTGGGCTGGCAGGAACGGCGGCCTGGGCTGCTAAAATAGTTTTCATCGTCGGTATTATTCTGTTCCTGGTTAGCCTGTTTACCGGGCGCCGGCGTCCATAGAGTGCTACAAACCACCAAATCATAACTGCAAAAGTTATGGTACAAGGTAAACTGAATAAGGGAAGCGCACTTAGATGCGCTTCCTGTTCATTTTAACCTTACGTTTTTCAGGCCCGCTCCGTGCCGCTTAAACGTCAAAATTTCTTAGGAAAACAGTGGGACAACATATTCCGGTTACGCCAGGCAATATTGCGCCACTGGCGTTAAAGCCTTTCCGTCCGGGCCGTCTTGCGCTGGTCTGTGAGGGCGGGGGGCAGCGTGGCATTTTCACAGCCGGGGTACTGGATGAGTTTTTACGTGCCGATTTTGACCCCTTCGACGCCTATTACGGCACTTCTGCTGGTGCTCAGAACCTTTCTGCCTTTGTGTGCCGCCAGCCGGGGTATGCCCACCGGGTTATCACTCGCCTGACGACGACTCGTGACTTTTTTAATCCCGTGCGCTTTGTGCGCGGCGGTAACCTTATCGATCTGGATTGGCTGCTCGAATCGACTTCCCGCAAGATGCCACTGGCGATGGATAATGCCGCACGGTTGTTCGATAGCGGTCGTAATTTCTATATGTGCGCCTGCCGTAGCGATAACTATCATCCGAGTTATTTTGCACCTACCAAAGATAACTGGCTGGAGCTGATACGCGCTTCCAGCGCGATCCCCGGCTTCTATAGGTCTAAGGTAGAAATCGATGGAATAGGTTATCAGGATGGAGGTATCAGCGATGCGGTACCGGTTCGGGAGGCCGCGCGTCAGGGGGCTGATACGCTGGTAGTTATTCGCACCGTTCCATCCCAGGCTTACTATACGCCGCAGTGGTTTAAGCATATGGAGCGCTGGTTATCCGATAGCAGCCTTCAGCCGCTGGTGAACCTGGTTCATCATCATGAAAATAGCTACGGCGAGATTCAGCGCTTTATTGAGTCGCCGCCGGATAATTTGCGGATATTCGAAATCTATCCCTCCCGTCCTTTGCGCAGTATGGCGCTGGGCAGTAATCAGGCGGCGTTAGGGGCAGATTATAAACTGGGCCGACAGTGTGCTCGTTACTTTCTGGCTACTATTGGCAAATGGCTGTCGGCACCAGAGGTATTGCAACGCGTGACCCTGCCTAAAGCAGCTCCTGCCGGGGCTTCAGCGCTGGCGGCGCAAAGCGAAGGTGCGCCAGCGGCAGCCAAAGCTGTGCTGAATAATGCGGCGGCGGCCGGGCCAATAGTCCTGCCTCCAGAGCAACTCGAAGTACCGCATCAGCAACGGCCAAAAGAGGCCAAAGAATTACATGGCGCTCCGCTGGCAAGTATGGCGCCGCATCAGGCCGCCAGCCCGGCCTGCGATAGTGAGGACCCGGCGTGACATTTCGTTTTATCGATACCCATTGCCATTTTGATTTCCCTCCGTTCAGCGGGCTTGAAGAGAGTAGCCTGGCGTCTGCAGCCAGTGCCGGAGTAGAAAAAATAATCGTTCCTGCCGTTAGCGCTGAATATTTTCCCCGCGTGCTGGCGCTGGCTGACAAACACCAGGCGCTGTATGCGGCTTTAGGGCTTCATCCTATCGTTGTGGAACAGCATAGCGACCATAGCCTCGAAGCTTTGGATAAGCTATTGGCGACTCGCCCGAGAAAGCTGGTTGCCCTGGGGGAAACCGGGCTGGATCTGTATCGCGACAATCCGCTATTTGACCGTCAGTGTGATTTGCTGAGCGAGCAGTTAAAGCTGGCGCAGCGTTATAATTTACCGCTGATTCTCCATTCGCGACGTACTCACGATAAGCTGGCTATGCTGCTGCGCCGCCATCCGGTGGCCCGTACCGGCGTGATCCATGGTTTTGCCGGGAGTTTGCAACAGGCCGAGCGCTTCGTGGATTTGGGTTACGCTATCGGGGTGGGCGGTACAATCACTTACCCTCGAGCCAGCAAAACCCGGGACGTCATGGCCCGCTTACCTTTGAATTCTTTGCTGCTGGAGACAGATGCTCCGGATATGCCGGTTAATGGCTGGCAGGGGCAGCCTAACCGACCGGAACGCATCACCGAAGTATTCCGCTCTCTGTGTGAATTACGGCCTGAATCACCGCAGGTTATTGCCGACGCTTTGTGGGCCAACAGCCAGCGCATCTTCGCTTTTTCGGAATAACCCCTCCCGCTATCGTGACACAGATGGCTTGACTACGCTTTCCTCTATACATCACAGAACGGCAAAATGTTATTTATCTAACATTTTGCCGTTTATTGTTGTGACTTCTTGCGTTTTTTATGTGGTGATAAAGCCGCTTAAACCCGGTTGATTTGAAATTTTTATCACATATACTGGGTGAAACTTTGCAATATGCTCTTTAGGTTTTGTGAAACTAAACACAAATTTTGGCAAGGGCTGGATGTTATAATCTTAACATTCACCGGCGGTGAGAAGGATCTCAGCGTGATGAATTCCTGTTTGGGATAGTCACTTCTTAATGGAACCAGGCCCGCTCCAACGTGTTGCGTTTCCTGCTACGGGCGCCCCATTTCTATATATATGTTGGAGAAATTTATGACCGATTTAACTGCCAGCAGCCTGCGGGCTTTGAAACTGATGGACCTCACTACCCTCAATGAGGACGATACCGATGAGAAAGTCATCGCGCTTTGCCATCAGGCGAAAACTCCGGTAGGTACTCCCGTCGCGATTTGTATTTATCCACGCTTTATTCCTGTTGCCCGTAAGGCTCTGAAAGCGCAGGGAACTCCGGATGTTCGCATCGCTACCGTGACCAACTTCCCACATGGTAATGACGATATTGATATCGCCGTCGCTGAAACTCGCGCCGCAATTGCCTACGGTGCCGATGAAGTTGACGTGGTATTCCCATACCGTGCGCTGATGGCGGGTAACGAACAGGTTGGCTTTGATTTGGTTCACGCCTGTAAAGCCGCCTGCGCTGAGGCGAACGTGCTGCTGAAAGTCATCATCGAAACCGGTGAGCTGAAAACCGAAGCGCTGATCCGCAAAGCTTCTGAAATCTCTATCAAAGCCGGGGCTGATTTTATTAAAACGTCCACCGGTAAAGTACCGGTTAATGCGACCCCAGAAAGCGCGCGCATCATGATGGAAGTTATCCGCGATATGGGTGTTGAGAAAACCGTTGGTTTTAAACCGGCTGGTGGCGTTCGCACCGCTGAAGATGCCGCGGAATTCCTGGGTATTGCCGATGGCCTGTTTGGCGCAGACTGGGCCGATTCCCGCCACTTCCGCTTTGGCGCTTCCAGCCTGTTGGCAAGCCTGCTTAAAGCTCTGGGCCACGGCGACGGCAAAAGCTCCAGCGCCTACTAATTATTCCTCATTACGGCGCCCGTTTGTGGCGCCGCTATCCTAACATCTTCTGGAGGTTACCTTGTTCCTCGCGCAAGAAATTATCCGCAAAAAACGCGACAACCAGACATTAAGCGATGCTGAATTGCGTTTTTTTATCAATGGAATACGTGATAATACCGTGTCTGAAGGACAGATTGCCGCGCTAGCGATGGCCATCTACTTCAACGACATGTCCATGGACGAACGTGTAGCGCTGACAATGGCGATGCGAGACTCCGGAACCGTTCTTAACTGGCAGGGGCTGGATCTCAATGGCCCGATTGTCGATAAACACTCTACCGGCGGCGTAGGGGATGTGACCTCGCTGATGCTTGGCCCAATGGTGGCGGCATGCGGCGGTTATATTCCGATGATTTCCGGGCGTGGCCTGGGGCATACCGGCGGTACTTTAGATAAGCTGGAAGCTATTCCTGGGTTCGATATTTTCCCGGATGACGATCGTTTCCGCGCCATAATTAAAGATGTTGGCGTCGCCATCATCGGGCAGACCAGCTCGCTGGCACCTGCCGATAAGCGTTTCTATGCAACCCGCGATATCACCGCCACCGTTGACTCTATTCCGCTGATTACGGCCTCTATCCTGGCGAAAAAACTGGCCGAAGGGCTGGATGCTCTGGTGATGGACGTCAAAGTGGGCAGCGGCGCATTTATGCCAACTTATGAAGGTTCTGAGCAACTGGCCGAAGCCATTGTTAGCGTGGCGAATGGTGCCGGAGTACGCACCAGTGCGTTGCTGACCGATATGAACCAGGTGTTGGCATCCAGTGCCGGTAATGCGCTGGAAGTGCGTGAAGCGGTGCGCTTCCTGACCGGCGAGTATCGCAATCCGCGATTACTGGAAGTCACTATGGCGCTGTGCGCCCAGATGTTGATTTCTGGTGGGCTGGCAAGTGATGAAACCGAGGCTCGCCGTAAACTGCAGGCCGTTCTGGATAATGGTAAAGCTGCAGAAGTATTTGGTCGGATGGTGAGCGCCCAGAAAGGGCCGCAGGACTTTGTGGAAAATTACGACCACTATCTGCCTGCCGCCACTCTCAGCAAAGCCGTTTATGCCGATGTTGCGGGCACCGTAAGCGCAATGGATACCCGGGCGCTGGGCATGGCCGTTGTCGCCATGGGCGGCGGTCGCCGTCAGGCCAGCGACAAGATCGATTACAGCGTGGGGCTGGATGAGATGGTGCGTCTGGGCGATAAAATTGATGCTGGCCGTCCACTCGCCATTATCCATGCACAGAACGAAGATAGCTGGCGTCAGGCGGCTGAAGCAGTTAAAGCGGCGGTTAAAATTTCTGCTGAACCGTATCAGGAAACGCCAGTTGTCTATCGCACTATCAGCCAATAACCGTCATACTGTTCTGATCGCTGTTTTTTCTTAACGCGGAGAGCGTATATAAGCGCATACGCAGGAGAAATTATGAAACGTGCATTTATTATGGTGCTGGACTCATTCGGCATCGGCGCGACAGAAGATGCCGCGCGTTTTGGAGATGTAGGTGCTGATACTTTAGGCCATATCGCTGAAGCCTGCGCTCGCGGTGAAGCAGATACCGGGCGTAAAGGTCCTCTTAATCTGCCAAACCTGACCAAACTGGGGCTGGCTAAAGCTCACGAAGGCTCTACCGGAACTATTCCTGCCGGGATGGACGCTAACTCGCCGATTACCGGGGCTTATGCCTGGGCTCACGAAATGTCCTCGGGTAAAGATACGCCGTCTGGTCACTGGGAGATTGCTGGGGTACCGGTGCTGTTTGACTGGGGTTATTTTACCGAGCATACCAACAGCTTCCCACAGGAGCTGCTGGATAAGCTGGTGAAACGCGCCAATCTGCCGGGCTACCTTGGCAACTGCCATTCCTCTGGTACTGTCATTCTTGACGAGCTGGGTGAAGAGCATATGCGTACCGGTAAGCCGATTTTCTATACTTCGGCTGATTCGGTATTCCAGATTGCCTGCCACGAAGAGACTTTCGGGCTGGATAAGCTATATGAGCTGTGTGAAATTGCCCGCGAAGAGCTGACCGAAGGTGGTTATAACATTGGCCGCGTTATTGCCCGTCCGTTTATCGGTGATAAGCCTGGTCACTTCCAGCGCACCGGTAATCGCCACGATCTGGCAGTAGAACCACCGGCACCAACCGTGCTGAAAAAGCTGGTTGATGAGAAGAATGGTCACGTTGTTTCGGTGGGTAAAATTGCCGATATTTACGCCCAGGTTGGGATCACTAAAAAAGTGAAAGCTACCGGCCTGGATGCGCTGTTTGACGCCACTATTGCCGAGATGAAGCAAGCCGGGGATGACACCATTGTCTTCACCAACTTTGTAGACTTTGACTCCTCCTGGGGTCATCGTCGCGATGTTGCCGGTTATGCCGCAGGGCTGGAGTTGTTCGATCGCCGCCTGCCTGAACTGCTGGCGTTGCTGAAAGATGACGACATCCTGATCCTTACGGCCGACCATGGTTGCGATCCAACCTGGCAGGGCACCGATCATACCCGCGAGCACATCCCCGTGCTGGTAGCTGGTCCGAAGGTGAAACCGGGATCATTGGGCCATCGTAAAACTTTCGCTGATATTGGGCAGACCCTGGCTAATTACTTTGGGTTGTCGCCAATGGATTACGGCGAAAAGATGTTTTGATTACCGCACGGCGCCCGGTGGGCGCCGTTTGCATATTGATTGCCTGACGCACAGGCGCCAGATAACAAGGAATAATTATGGCTACGCCACATATTAACGCTGAGATGGGTGATTTTGCTGACGTCGTATTGATGCCGGGCGACCCACTGCGCGCTAAACATATCGCGGAAACCTTTTTAGAAAACCCACGTGAAGTGAACAACGTTCGTGGCATGCTGGGTTATACCGGGACCTATAAAGGCCGCCCGATCTCGGTAATGGGTCACGGTATGGGGATCCCATCCTGCTCTATCTATACCAAAGAGTTGATCACTGATTTTGGCGTGAAAAAGATAATCCGCGTGGGTTCCTGTGGAGCGGTACGTGCCGATGTGAAACTGCGTGATGTGGTTATCGGTATGGGGGCCTGCACCGACTCTAAAGTTAACCGTATGCGTTTTAAAGACCACGACTTCGCCGCAATTGCCGATTACGGTATGGTGCGTGACGCAGCCGATGCGGCTAAAGCGCTGGGTATTGAGGCACGTGTAGGTAACCTGTTCTCCGCCGATCTGTTCTATACCCCGGATCCGGAGATGTTCGACGTGATGGATAAATACGGGATCCTGGGCGTGGAGATGGAAGCGGCAGGGATCTACGGTGTGGCAGCAGAGTTTGGTGCCAAAGCGCTGACTATCTGTACCGTATCGGATCATATTCGTACTCATGAGCAGACGACTGCAGCAGAGCGTCAGACGACGTTTAACGAGATGATTAAAATTGCCCTGGAGTCGGTATTGTTAGGCGATGAAGCTTAAGATTACTGGTTTTAGAGTGCTCGTCCGGCGGCCAAATGGCCGCCGTTTTTTTTACTGCGACGAAATTGGTGCAGTTAGGGATAGCTCCCAGCGCAGGCTCGTCTTATATGGAAGCCGACCGCCGGAGACAGCGCGGGAGGTGAGTGCAGTGCGAAGCACCGGGACGAACAGGGGGCCGCCGGGATTGTAAAGGGGCTGTCGGCACAGCCCCTTTACCCGTTCACGTGTGGTGTGCGGGGTATATTCTGCGAAACGAACGTGAACGGAACCTGCGTAGGGTATTTAGAGATACTTTCACAGGCCGATATCAATATGTAATCCCGATGCAGGTTGCGCTCTTTCATGTTCATTATTTTTTTATGGATATCGGCACCCAGAGCGCGTTGGGGGGATGAATCGCCATCCCCCCAACACCCCCCGCGACCGGCCACAAAATCGCTGCTGCGCAGTTCCCTCCCGCTTCTTGCGGCTGCCTTTCGGGCACGGGCGGTATGCTGCGTCAATGCAGCTCCCGCCCTGCGGCCACGTCCCTGTGGCCGCTCCCGGTCAGCCTCAAACGCGTCGGCGATTTTCAGCCGGGAGAATGTCGCTTCAGGTTTTAGTTTTTTACAGCGGCAATATCGCTGCTGTTCGTCTCTCAACGGGCAGCAAGATCCTCCCCCCATCCGGCCCGGCGAACCGGAGCGCTGACGCAGACGGTCAGCCCGACAGGACGTCGGGCTGAGGCGGAACAAGACAGGACGTCGCGTACCGCCGACCGCCGGAGACAGTGTGGGAGGCGAGCGAAGTGCGCAGCACCGGGACGAACAGGGGGCCGCCGGGATTGTAAAGGGGCTGTCGGCACAGCCCCTTTACCCGTTCACGTATGGTGTGCAGGTTATATTCTGCGAAACGAACGTGAACGGAACCTGCGTAGGGTATTTAGAGATACTTTCACAGGCTGATATCAATATGTAATCCCGATGCAGGTTGCGCTCTTTCATGTTCATTTTTTTATATGGATACAGGCACCCAGAGCGCGTTGGGGGAATGAATCGCCATCCCCCCAACACCCCCCGCGACCGGCCACAAAATCGCCGCTGTGCGGTACCCTCCGCTTCCTGCGGCTGCCTTTCGGGCACGGGCGGTATGCTGTTTACTCGTCTCATCCCTGAGACTCGCCCCTGCGGGGCCGACGCAAGCGTCGTTAAAAAATGCTCCCGGCATTTTTTTCCATGCAGCTCCCGCCCTGCGGCCACGTCCCTGTGGCCGCTCCCGGTCAGCCTCAAACGCGTCGGCGATTTTCAGCCGGGAGAATGTCGCTTCAGGTTTTAGTTTTTTACAGCGGCAATATCGCTGCTGTTCGTCTCTCAACGGGCAGCAAGATCCTCCCCCCATCCGGCCCGGCGAACCGAAGCGCTGGCGCAGACGGTCAGCCCGACAGGACGTCGGGCTGAGGCGAAACAAGACAGGAGGTCGCGTACCGCCGACCGCCGGAGACAGTGCGGGAGGCGAGCGAAGTGCGCAGCATCGGGACGAACAGGGGGCCGCCGGGATTGTAAAGGGGCTGTCGGCACGGCCCCTTTACCCGTTCACGTGTGGTGTACGGGTTATATTCTGCGAAACGAACGTGAACGGAACCTGCGTAGGGTATTTAGAGATACTTTCACAGGCCGATATCAATATGTAATCCCGATGCAGGTTGCGCTCTTTCATGTTCATTTTTTTATATGGATACAGGCACCCAGAGCGCGTTGGGGGGATGAATCGTCATCCCCCCAACACCCCCCCGCGACCGGCCACAAAATCGCCGCTGTGCGGTACCCTCCGCTTCCTGCGGCTGCCTGCTCGGGCACGGGCGATATGCTGCGTCAATGCAGCTCCCGCCCTGCGGCCACGTCCCTGTGGCCGCTCCCGGTCAGCCTTAAACGCGTCGGCGATTTTCAGCCGGGGAGATGTCGCTTCAGATTATGACTTTTTACAGCCACAGAATTGTTGCTGTTCGTTACCTGAATACCAGCGCAAGCCCGTTCCCCCATCCGGTCCGGCGAACCGAAGCGCTGGCGCAGACGGTCAGCCCGACAGGACGTCGGGCTGAGGCGGAACAAGACAGGACGTCGCGTACCGCCGACCGCCGGAGACAGCGCGGGAGGTGAGTGCAGTGCGAAGCACCGGGACGAACAGGGGGCCGCCGGGATTGTAAAGGGGCTGTCGGCACAGCCCCTTTACCCGTTCACGTATGATGTGCGGATTATATTCTACGAAACGCATGTGAACGGAACTCTGCCATATACCAGACAGGTAGCTGCTGGCAGATATCTATATGTCACTCAGCTATTTCAGCAATTACCCTGCCGCTGTAAGAAAAATAATTACAGCAATATTCTCCTCCATCCGGCCCGGCGAACCGGAGCGCTGACGCAGACGGTCAGCCCGACAGGACGTCGGGCTGAGGCGGAACAAGACAGGACGTCGCGTACCGCCGACTGCCGGAGACAGCGCGGGAGGTGAGTGCAGTGCGAAGCACCGGGACGAACAGGGGGCCGCCGGGATTGTAAAGGGGCTGTCGGCACAGCCCCTTTACCCGTTCACGTGTGGTGTGCGGGGTATATTCTGCGAACGAAAGTGAACGGAACTTTGCCATATACCAGACAGGTAGCTGCTGGCAGATATCTATATGTCACTCAGCTATTTCAGCGATTCCCCTTTACCCGTTCACGTATGATGTGCGGATTATATTCTGCAAAACGAACGTGAACGGAGCTTTGCCATACCTCAGACAGGCCGCTGCTGGCAGATATCTATATATAATCCCGGTGCTGATTGCGCTCTTATAAGTGGAAAACCAGGCTTAATCACAACACCTAAAGCGCGCAAAGCACCGCCACCCTCTACCGTACCGCCTCCGCCAGCCATCCAGCCAACTCTCCAAGCTCAGTCTGCTGCTCTGGAAAACGTTGCTGTAATGCAAGACAGGCATCACGCAGCGCATCGCTGCGGTATGGGCAGCCGGATAACTCTGCTGCCAGCGTTTCCAGCGGGGCGGGATTCAGGCTATCGGTAAACACCTGGGCACGGCTAATAACGCCACGCTCCACATCAAAATGCAGCTCGATGCCGCCCCAGACAAAGCGCTCGTCTAGCGTGTGGGTAAAAGCCGGAGCCTGGCCGAAATTCCACTCCCAGCTGCTTTGACGGGCAAAATTTTCTTCAAAACCCGGCAGATCGGGTAGTGCCTCGGGAGAGATATGTTCAGCTTCGGTTCGCTCGCCAAAGTGTTCAAAGAAGGCTTCGCATACCGCATCGCAGATGGCTTCATGCGTGATCCCCGGCAGCAGCTCATTAAGGTTAGCGACCCGGCTGCGTACCGAGGTGATCCCTTTTGCCTGCAATTTTTTCGGATCCGGATTCAAATAATCCGCCAGCCGGCTAAGGTCTGCATCCAGTAGTAATGTACCGTGGTGAAAACCGCGATCCGGCGTTTCCCGGTAGGCGGATCCTGAGATCTTACGTTCGCCATCGGCGGTGGTGACTACCAGGTCGTTGCGTCCGGAGGCGCTGGAGGCGATACCGCAGCGCGCCAGAGCGTCTATAACTATCTGAGTAGATACGCTTTTATCGTATTCTGGTTTAGCGGCCATAAAGGTAAAGCAGGTATTCCCCAGATCGTGAAACACCGCACCGCCGCCGCTGCTGCGTCGCGCCAGGCGGATACCGTCGCGCTCCATTCGGCGGGTATTACACTCCTTCCACGGATTTTGCGCCCGGCCAATAACCACGGTATTCGCGTTTCGCCAGAGGAATAGTACCCGCTGGGTTGGCGGTAACTGGCGGAAAATAGTCTCTTCTACGGCCAGGTTAAACCATGGGTCGTAAGAGTCGGAGATCAACAGACGCAGGCTGGACATTACGGTTTCCTTGTAGTGAAGCTTACTTATTATTCGCGTTTAGCGGGCAGTTACGGTTTGCCATTTGGAGCATCGTCATTATCCGGCGTTTCTTCCTCCACCGCTTTACTGGCCGTGAGCAGATAGGGTGATTGCTGCCAGCGGGTTCGTTTACCCTGTAATAAGGTTCGGGTAAGTACGATACCAATAGCCAGCGCCAGCAATAGCATCAGGCGCAGAATATTGGTGGTGTTATCCACCTGGCCTGATTCGGTTGCCAGGGTGTGGGTATCCAGGGTCAGGCGTACGCTGCCCAGGGGCGCATGTTTGCCTTCAATAGGCTCCACTATCTGCCGGCTGAAATAGCTCCCGGCTTTTTTCCCGTTGAGCGCCAGTCTGTCGGTAACCGCAACATCTTCACCGCTGCGAGCGACCAGGCCACCAGCAGCATCATATACGGCGGCGTCCAGTACCCGACTATCGTGGGTGAGTTGCTTCAGTATTGAAGTGATATGACGTACATCGGGATTGTTGCCTTTCATTAGCGGCAACAGGCTATATCCTACCTGGCGCGCCAGGGTATGCCCCAGTTCGTCAAACTGGGCGTTGCGGCTATTCTGGTGGCTCTGGCTAAACCAGGACGCCCCCTGCATCAACGCTACCAGCAGTGCCAGGCAGATAAGTACAATCACCACCCGATGCAGCCGGAATTTACGTTTTAACTCAGTCATAAAATACCTGCCGAAAATTTGTAGCTTGCATGTTGCCAGAAGCGCTACAGACAAGGTAGCCTCATGCGTTGTTTTGTGCTTGCCATACATTAAGTTGCTCTCCGCCGGTGCAGTGCGCCAGCGGCCAGATTTTTCAGGAGTCGTAATGCCTAACAGTTTGACCTGGTGCGATCTTTCCGATGATGTCTCCCTGTGGCCTGGGTTGCCGCTATCGCTAAGCGGTGACGAGGTAATGCCTTTAGACTATCAGGCGGGGCAGACCGGATGGTTGCTCTATGGCCGTGGTCTGGATAAAGCCCGTTTAACGGCATATCAACGTAAGCTGGGTGCGGCGATGGTTATCGTCAATGCCTGGTGGGTTGAGGATTATCTGGTGGTGCGTCTGGCCGGAGGCCTTACGCCGCGCGCATCGCGGCTGGCTCATGATGGCGGCCTGGACGTTGCGCCATTGGGTAGAATTCCGCAGCTGCGCCAGCCGGGCTTGCTGGTTATGGATATGGACTCCACCGCAATTGAGATCGAATGTATCGATGAAATTGCCCGTCTGGCGGGTAGCGGCGATATGGTGGCTGAAGTCACTGAGCGCGCAATGCGCGGTGAGCTTGATTTTGCCACCAGCCTGCGTCAGCGAGTGGCGACTCTCGAAGGCGCTGATGTTGAAATTCTCGATCGTGTGCTGGAAAAGTTACCGCTAATGCCGGGTCTGATTTCCCTGGTTGGGCGTCTTCAGGCTATGGGCTGGAAGGTTGCGATTGCTTCCGGTGGTTTTACTTTTTTCGCTAACCATCTGCGCGACCTGCTTAAGCTGGATGCAGTGGTGGCTAACCAGCTTGAGATCCGTGAAGGGCATCTGACCGGGAAAGTCACCGGAGCAATTGTGGATGCAGCTTACAAAGCAATGACGCTAAACCAGCTGGCAGAAGAGTATGATATCCCCGCCGGGCAAACTGTTGCCATTGGCGATGGGGCTAACGATCTGCCTATGCTGGCCTGTGCCGGATTAGGGATTGCCTATCACGCTAAGCCAAAGGTCAATAAAAAGGCCGAGGTAACTATTCGTAATGCTGACCTGATGGGGGTCATTTGCATTCTTTCCGGCGGCTACAATCAGGAATAAACCAGGAGATTTTGGGTGGCAAAAGCAGCCAAACGCGCATTCGTCTGTAACGAATGTGGTGCCGATTATCCGCGCTGGCAGGGGCAATGCAGTGCCTGCCAGGCGTGGAATACTATCACCGAAGTGCGCCTTGCGGCCTCACCGCAGGCGGCGCGCAACGAGCGGCTGGCGGGCTATGCCGGGAATGCCGGAGTAGCGAAAGTACAAAAACTTTCTGAAATTAGCCTGGAGGAGCTGCCGCGCTTTTCAACCGGTTTTAAAGAGTTTGACCGGGTGCTGGGCGGCGGCGTCGTTCCGGGCAGCGCCATTCTTATTGGCGGTAGCCCAGGGGCGGGTAAATCGACTCTGCTTCTCCAGACCCTGTGTAAGCTGTCGGAAAACATGAAGACGCTGTACGTGACCGGTGAAGAGTCACTTCAGCAGGTAGCGATGCGCGCCCATCGCCTGGGGCTGCCGGCTGATAATCTGAATATGCTATCGGAAACCAGCATCGAGCAAATTTGCCTGGTGGCCGAGCAGGAACAGCCGAAGCTGATGGTTATCGATTCCATCCAGGTGATGCATATGGCTGATGTTCAGTCGTCGCCAGGCAGCGTTGCTCAGGTGCGTGAAACGGCAGCCTATCTGACGCGCTTTGCCAAGACTCGCGGTGTGGCGATTATTATGGTGGGTCACGTGACCAAAGACGGATCGCTGGCTGGACCAAAAGTTCTGGAACACTGCATTGACTGCTCTATTTTGCTAGATGGTGATGCCGATACCCGTTTTCGCACCCTGCGCAGCCATAAAAACCGTTTTGGTGCGGTGAATGAGCTTGGGGTATTCGCCATGACCGAGCAGGGGATGCGCGAAGTCAGTAACCCGTCGGCCATCTTCCTCAGCCGAGGTGATGAAATCACTGCTGGTAGTTCGGTAATGGTGGTTTGGGAGGGCACCCGCCCGCTGTTGGTCGAGATCCAGGCGCTGGTGGATCAGTCCATGATGTCGAACCCGCGTCGGGTTGCTGTGGGCCTGGAGCAGAACCGGCTGGCGATTTTGCTGGCGGTGCTGCATCGTCACGGCGGGCTGCAAATGGCTGATCAGGATGTGTTTGTGAACGTTGTCGGCGGTGTAAAAGTCATGGAGACCAGCGCCGACCTGGCGCTGCTGCTGGCAATGGTATCGAGCCTGCGTGACCGGCCTTTGCCGCAGGATTTAGTCGTATTTGGTGAAGTAGGCCTTGCCGGAGAGATTCGTCCTGTGCCGAGTGGCCAGGAGCGTATTACCGAGGCGGCCAAACACGGCTTTAAGCGCGCCATCGTTCCCCATGCCAATATGCCGCGTAAATTGCCGGAAGGTATGCAGGTGTTTGGGGTAAAAAAACTGGCCGATGCTCTGAATATTTTTGACGACTTATAATTAACCGCAAGGCGTGAATATATGCCGCCGCGACGCCAGGAGAGCCGATGTCGTCATTTGATTATCTAAAAACTGCGATTCGTCAGCATGGTTGCACGCTACAGCAGGTAGCAGACGCCAGCGGGATGACGAAGGGTTATCTCAGCCAGCTGCTGAATGCCAAGATTAAAAGCCCAAGCGCTCAGAAACTGGAAGCGCTCCACCGCTTTCTTGGCCTTGAATTCCCCTACCAGGCGCGCAGCGTTGGCGTGGTATTTGGTAAGTTCTACCCGCTGCATACGGGCCATATCTATCTGATTCAGCGTGCCTGTAGCCAGGTGGATGAGCTGCATATCGTGATGGGTTACGATGAAGTACGCGACATGGCACTGTTTGAGGACAGCGCCATGTCGCAGCAGCCGACAGTTAGCGACCGGCTACGCTGGCTGCTGCAAACCTTTAAATATCAGAAAAATATCCGTATTCATGCTTTTAACGAAGAGGGCATGGAGCCATATCCACACGGCTGGGATGTCTGGGGTGCAGGCGTCAAAAAGTTTATGGATGAAAAAGGGATCCGTCCCGATCTGATCTATACCTCGGAAGCGGCGGATGCGCCTCAGTATCTGGCTCATTTAGGGATCAAAACTGAATTGGTCGATCCTGAGCGTACTTTTATGAGTATCAGTGGGAGCCAGATCCGCGAGAACCCATTCCGCTACTGGGACTACATACCTACCGAAGTAAAGCCGTTCTTTGTGCGTACCGTGGCTATCCTCGGCGGGGAGTCGAGCGGGAAATCCACTCTGGTTAACAAGCTTGCCAATATCTTCAACACCACCAGTGCCTGGGAGTTTGGCCGCGATTATGTGTTTTCACATTTGGGCGGCGATGAGATGGCGTTACAGTATTCTGATTACGACAAAATCGCTCTCGGTCAGGCGCAATATATTGATTTTGCCGTTAAGTACGCTAATAAAGTGGCGTTTATCGATACCGATTTCGTGACAACTCAGGCTTTCTGTAAGAAGTATGAAGGGCGTGAGCACCCATTTGTGCAGGCGCTGATTGATGAGTATCGCTTTGATTTAGTGATAGTGCTGGAGAACAATACCCCCTGGGTCTCTGATGGCCTGCGCAGCCTGGGAAGTTCAGTCGATCGCCGGGAGTTCCAGTCGATGCTGGTGGGAATGCTTAACGAGAACCAGATCCCTTTCGTACACGTCGAAGAGTCCGATTACGATGCCCGTTTTTTACGCTGCATAGAGCTGGTGAAGCAACTGCTGGGTGAAACCAGCTAAGCCAAATGAGCTACCGGGGCGGCTGATGGCCCCGGCATTCAAATATTAATATTCAATAACCAGTTTGCCGCGCATGTGGCCTTCACGTACCAGAGCATGGCCCTGTTTTAGGGTATCAACGCTCAGGCCGTGCAGGGTTTGGCTTAGCGTAGTTTGCAGCTGGCCGCCGTCTAGCAAGGCTGCCACCTGGTTAAGAATATCGCCCTGGCGCGCCATATCATCCGTCTGATACATGCTGCGGGTGTACATAAACTCCCAGTGCAGAGTGGCTGACTTAGATTTCAGCACATCCTGGGCCAACGGCTGGGCATTTTCTACGATACTGCAAATATGCCCCTGCGGCGCGATTGCCTGGCATACCGCCTGCCAGTGGCCATCGGTATCGTTGAGAATAAATATGTAATCGACGAATTTGATCTGTTGCTGGGCCAGTTCATCAACCAGATTGCGATAGTTCACCACCAGATCGGCTCCGCGATCCCGGCACCACTGTGCAGAATCTTCCCGCGAAGCGGTGGCGATCACTTTAACTTTGCTGTGCAGTTTAGCCAGAGGGATCGCCAGCGATCCCACACCGCCGGCACCGCCGATGATCAGTAGAGTTTTGCCTTCCGGCGCTTTATCGATTTGCAAACGATCGAACAAACCTTCCCATGCGGTAAGCGCAGTGAGCGGCACGGCAGCGGATTGCGCCCAGTCAAGGCTGGAAGGTTTATGGCCAACGATGCGGGAGTCAATAAGCTGATAGCTGGCGTTGCTGCCCGCCCGGGTAATATCTCCGGCGTAAAATACAGCGTCGCCTGCTTTAAAGCCGCTTACTTTGCTGCCAACCGCAGTCACGATGCCACTGGCATCCCAGCCCAGTACTCGCGGCGCTTCCAGCCCTTTCTTAATAAGGCCATCATGCACTTTAGTATCTACCGGGTTTATGGAGGCTGCTTTTACCTCTACCACTAAATCATATTCACCGGGTACCGGCATTGGCAGTTCAATGGCAATAAACTCGTGCGGGTTTTGTGGGCTTACGGCAATAGCTGCTACAGACATAGAATATTCTCCGCTGGCAAAGGTCAGTATGAATTGTGAAGCCTAGTCTATGACGGCTGACTTTTGCTGATAAGATGTTAAATCTTCAACACAGTGTTCGTCTTACAGGAACAATGGCGTGAAACAACTTCAGGATATGGCGTTATTTGTGCTGCTGGCCGATAGCGGAACCTTTACCGCCACTGCAGAGCGTGCCGGGCTGCCAAAATCCAGTATCAGCCGTCGTATAAGTTTGCTGGAGCAACGAGTAGGGCTACGCCTGATTAATCGCACTACCCGGCATTTTAAACTGACCTTTGCCGGAGAGCGCTATCTGGTTCATTGCCGGGAGATGGTAGAGGCCAGCGAACGGGCTGATGCCGCAATGCAGCGGCTGCGTGATAATCCCAGCGGCCGATTGCGTATAACCTGCCCGGCGGGTATCGGAGCGACGTTATTGGCTCAGCTAAATAGCGCCTTTCGTCGCCGCTATCCGGATGTACAGCTCGAAGTGGCCGTTAATGATGAGATTCTTGACCTGGTTCAGGCTGGATTTGACGTGGCATTACGCACCGGCAAACCTCAGGACTCATCGCTAATTGGCCGTGCGCTCGGTCCATGTCCACGCTATCTTGTCGCCTCTCCGGGTTATCTGGCTGAATCGGGAACGCCCCTTCATCCACGCGATCTCAATGAGCATCGCTGTATTGTTCACCGGGCGTGGAATGAGTGGGTAATGGTGTGCGCAGGCGATTATCTTCGCGTAACGCCAGATAGCGGTCATCAGGCCGATAATCTGCTGTATGCGCGTGAATGTGCCATTGCCGATGGTGGAATTACTCTGCTGCCCGCCTTTCTACTGGACGATAATTTAGTAACTGGTCGTCTGGTGAAGGTGCTGGAGCAATGGGATATGGCGAGTAATGATCTCTATTTAGTCTATCCGGGGCGCAAATTGAATTCTCCGGCACTGGCCTGCTATATCGATTTTGCTATGCAGTACGAACCGTTAAATCGGGCATGGGTTAATAAATAGAGTAAATATATTTACTTGGTAAATATATTTTTTTCTTCCCGGAGGATAATGGTAGTCAGTATTTTGATAATGGCGTATCTGGTGATAGTTTATTCCTTCGCAAGGATGAAAAAGCTATTTATGGAGGACAGATATGCATCATTCAAAAAATAGTATTTTAAAACAGGCTAGCATTAAAACGTTAACTGAAGCCGATCTCTATCAGCGTAAAGGTTTTAATGGCGTTAGGGAGTTGCAATCGCTATTTGGTACCCACAGCTGCGATAAACCGACACATTTTTCTTTATGTGATAATCAGCAGGAGGCCGACGGCCTGTTAAGTTGGGTAGCGACTGCCAGCGCGGCATCGATTAAGTATCGGCTCAGTTTTACTAGCAACGAAGTACTGCTGCGGGCCGAGCCGGGAGACAATATTGTCATTGGTATTGATTTAAGCGGTATATTTCACTGTATTATTTATAAATCTGGGAAAGCGGGTTATCAGGGGAGAATGACTAACTGGACTCGTTATTGCTGAATATAATCTGAAATTTGAAATATCCCTATTAGCCGATTATTTATGAAAGATAACGGATATTTAAAAGTTAAAGATATATTTAATTACTTTATCTGATGATTAGAAGAATATGGTTTTGCCGTTTTAGTTCATATATATCGCCATACGAGGCGGGCGCTCAGGAGCAGGCTAAGCGGCGTAAAAAAACGGCGGTGAAGCACCGCCGTTTTAGGGTTACTTAGCGATACGTTTGTACTTAATACGCTTTGGCTCCAGGGCTTCAGCGCCCAGAGTGCGTTTTTTATACTCTTCGTATTCGGTGAAGTTACCTTCAAAGAACTCAACTTTACCCTCATCCTGATAATCGATGATGTGGGTCGCGATACGGTCCAGGAACCAACGGTCATGGGAAATAACCATCGCGCAGCCTGGGAACTCCAGCAGGGCGTTTTCCAGTGCGCGAAGGGTTTCGATGTCCAGGTCGTTAGTTGGTTCATCGAGCAGCAACAGGTTGCCGCCGACTTGCAGCAGTTTCGCAAGGTGCAGACGACCGCGCTCACCGCCGGACAGTTCGCCAACGCGTTTGCCCTGGTCTGTGCCTTTGAAGTTGAAGCGGCCAACGTAGGCGCGGCTTGGCATCTCGGTGTTACCGATACGCATGATGTCCTGGCCGCCGGAAACTTCTTCCCAAACGGTTTTGTTGTTATCCATGGCATCACGGAACTGATCGACGGAGGCCAGTTTGACGGTTTCACCCAGAGAAATGCTGCCGGCATCCGGTTGTTCCTGGCCGGATAGCATACGGAACAGCGTTGATTTACCGGCGCCGTTCGGCCCGATAATCCCAACGATTGCCCCTTTTGGCAGGGAGAAGGTCAGATCGTCAATCAGAACGCGGTCACCGTAAGATTTGCTCAGGTTGGTAACTTCAACAACCTTATCGCCCAGGCGTGCGCCAGGTGGAATAAACAGTTCGTTGGTTTCGTTACGTTTCTGGTATTCGCTGCTGTTCAGCTCTTCAAAGCGTGCCAGACGGGCTTTGCCTTTAGACTGACGGCCTTTAGCGCCCTGACGAACCCACTCCAGCTCTTTCTCGATCGATTTACGACGAGCGGCTTCGGCAGAAGCTTCCTGAGCCAGACGCTGATCTTTCTGTTCCAGCCAGGAGGAGTAGTTGCCTTCCCACGGAATACCTTCACCGCGGTCAAGCTCCAGGATCCAGCCAGCAACGTTATCAAGGAAGTAACGGTCGTGGGTAATCGCAACCACGGTACCTTCAAACTCGTGCAGGAAGCGTTCCAGCCATGCCACGGATTCCGCATCCAGGTGGTTGGTTGGTTCGTCGAGCAGCAGCATGTCTGGTTTTTCCAGCAGCAGGCGGCACAGCGCGACGCGGCGGCGTTCACCACCGGAGAGATTTTCGATTTTGGCATCCCAATCCGGCAGGCGCAGCGCATCGGCCGCTCGCTCCAGCTGGCTGTTCAGGTTGTGGCCGTCGTGCGCCTGGATTATCTCTTCATATTTACCCTGCTGAGCGGCAAGCTTGTCGAAGTCTGCATCAGGCTCGGCATACAGCGCATAGACCTCGTCGAGACCTTTCAAGGCGTTAACGACTTCAGCAACGGCTTCTTCGACCGATTCACGCACGGTGTGGTCTTTATTAAGCTGCGGCTCCTGAGGCAGATAGCCGATTTTAATGCCAGGCTGAGGGCGGGCTTCACCTTCGATATCGGTATCGATCCCAGCCATAATACGCAGCAGGGTAGATTTACCTGCACCGTTCAGGCCGAGTACCCCGATTTTTGCACCAGGGAAGAAGCTCAGAGAGATGTTTTTTAGAATGTGTCGTTTCGGCGGAACCACTTTGCCGACGCGATGCATGGTATAAACGAATTGGGCCACGTTGCGACTTCGCCTCTTTATTTCGTATGTATGAGTTAGATTCCTGCGAAGTGTAGCCTTTTTGCCGCGCGAATCCCAGCGGCCGAAATGGCTTTCAGAAGACTGCTCGCACATAAAAAACAAGGTTTCATGATGGCGTAAGCCGTCGCGCTTCGCTAGCATGGGAAAATCTCGCGAACGCACAGGGTCTGTGCGCTCCGCACTAACAACCAGAGGACATCTTGTGGGGAAAGCCAAACCTGTAGCCTGGCGCTTTCTGGCCGCCAGCGTTTGCCTGCTGACAATAAGCCATGTCGCGTGGGCCGATTCACTGGATGAACAGCGTCAAAGATACTCTCAGGTGAAACAAGCCTGGGACAATCGTCAAATGGACGTCGTAGCGCAATTAATGCCAACATTGCGCGATTATCCGCTCTATCCCTATCTGCAATATCGTCAGATTAGCGATGACTTACAAAATACGCCGTCCATTACGGTCAGCCAGTTTGTAAAAAATAACCCAACGCTCCCGCTGGCGCGTAGCCTGAACTCTCGCTACGTCAATGAACTGGCGCGGCGTGATGACTGGCGCGGGTTGCTGGCTTTTAGCCCTCAGGCACCGGGCAGCCAGGAAGCAAAGTGTAACTACTATTATGCTGAATCCGTTACCGGACAGGCTTCCCAGGCCTGGAGTGGCGCCAGGCAGCTATGGTTAACGGGTAAAAGCCTGCCGGGCGCCTGCGAGCGGTTGTTCTCAGCGTGGCGCTCCTCGGGGAACCAGGACGTTTCAGACTATCTGGAGCGTATACGTCTGGCGATGGTGGCCGGGAATACCAGCCTGGTAAACCAGCTGGCCAGCCAGATGCCGTCTGAATATCGCAACACTTCATCCAACGTTATTGCGCTCGCGAATGATCCGAACAGCGTGATGACCTTTGCCCGTAGTACCAGCCCGACTGACTTTACCCGTCAGCTTGTCATTGTGGCTTTTGCCAGCGTGGCGCGTCAGGATGTAGATAACGCCCGGTTGATGATTCCTTCACTGACTCAGGCGCAACAGCTTAGCGATAAGCAGGTTCAGGAACTGCGCGATATCGTCGCCTGGCGATTAATGGGTAACGATGTGACCAGCGAGCAGGCTCAGTGGCGCGATGATGCCATTATGCGTTCTGACTCTACCGATCTGCTGGAACGCCGGATCCGTATGGCGCTGGGCACTAACGATCGCCACGGCCTTAATACCTGGCTGGCGCGACTGCCGATGGAAGATAAGCAGAAAGATGAGTGGCAATACTGGCAGGCTGATTTGCTGCTCGAGCGTGGCCGGGATGACGAAGCGAAAGATATTCTGCATCAGCTAATGAAGGGCCGCGGTTTCTACCCAATGGCGGCTGCACAGAGGCTGGGCGAAGATTACCCGCTGAAAATTAACGATTCGCCGCGTGCGCCTGACAGCCTGACTCAGGGGCCAGAAATGGCGCGGGTAAGAGAGCTGATGTACTGGGGGATGGATAACACCGCCCGCGGTGAGTGGGCAAGTCTGGTCAAGAGCCGTACGCCGTCTGAACAGGCCGGGCTGGCGCGTTATGCGCTGGATCAGGATTGGTGGGATCTTAGCGTGCAGGCAACTATCGCCGGTAAGCTGTGGGATAACCTGAAAGAGCGCTTCCCTCTGGCTTATACCGCCAGCTTTAAACGCTACGCCAGCGGAGCGGTAACGCCGAGCTATGCCATGGCGATTGCCCGCCAGGAGAGTGCGTGGAACCCTAAAGTGCGCTCGCCGGTAGGAGCCGCAGGCTTGATGCAGCTGATGCCGGGAACTGCTCAGCATACCGCGCAGATGTATGGGATTGGCTATAGCAGCCCAAGTCAGCTGCTAGACCCGGATACCAACATCAATCTGGGTACCTCTTATCTGCAATACACGCTGGGGATGTTCGACAATAACCGTATTCTGGCTTCTGCTGGCTATAACGCTGGCCCGGGCAGGGTACGGACCTGGCTTGGCAACAGTGGTGGCCGTATTGATGCGGTAGCATTTGTTGAGAGCATTCCTTTTTCGGAAACCCGCCGTTATGTGAAGAATGTGCTGGCCTATGATGGCTACTATCGTTATTTCCTGGGGGATAAACCGGAGCTATTTAGCGACGCAGAGTGGCAGCGCCGTTACTGATAAGTGAATTTGCCTTAGCCTAAAAAACGCCGGCCATTATGGTCGGCGTTTTGTTATCTGTGAGCCGACAGCGCTATTCGACCGTTGCAGGCTGCATGGTCCTGGGGGATATGTTATTCTTTTGTACTAGCTGAATAGTATGGTAACCGACATGTCTCAGAACGCACCTTATTCTCATAATCAGGCAGAGCAAAGCCAGCAAGAGTGGCTGCGCTACGTTGAGCTGCTTAAACAGGCATTTGCCGATGATATCCATCTGCCGCTGCTTACGCTGCTGCTGACTCCGGATGAACGCACTGCATTAGGCACCCGGGTACGGATTATTGAAGAGTTACTCAAAGGTGAGATGAGCCAGCGCGAGTTAAAAAGTGAGCTGGGCGCGGGCATTGCTACTATTACCCGCGGTTCGAATAGCCTGAAATCAGCGCCTCCAGAGCTACACGCCTGGTTAACCTGCGAGCTGCTTCAGCGATAAATTTCGTTGTGGAACGGGCTGAGTGCCAGCACTACCGCCTGTACATATACGCTGCTGCGGGTGAGTGCTCCCGCAGTAAATACGCCAATAGCTCCCTCTTTACGACCTATCTTTTCGATACCGCTCCATGCGGACATCGCCGGACCCAGGGCCTCTCCGGCATCGATATGCTTCATGATTGCCGCCGGCAGGGGCAAGGTGGCTGAGCGTGACTCGCCGCGCAGCTCGGGGTTCTCAATAGATACCCAGCTAAAGGTACTTTGTTCATCTATCCCAGCTTCAATGGCGACCCAGAAGTCGGCTGTCGGCCTCAGGGCTTTTGCATTGGCGACCCGATTACGTGCGCCTGCCAGAGTCTGCTCGCTGCCCAGTGGCTGTTCGGGAACGCCGCTATCAACGTCGACACCTTCTACCTGGCAACTACCCTGACCAAAAATGAGTTCGAAACCGTCAAGAATTGCCTTAATCTTGGCTGGATTTTTGGTCGCAGCAACAACGTGATGCATAATTAACAACATCTCTAAAATATTTTCACGCAGTATAACGGATAAAAAAGCATGTTACAGGTCTATCTGGTTCGTCATGGTGAAACGCAGTGGAATGCGTTGCGGCGCATTCAGGGGCAGTCGGACAGCGCGCTAACAGAGAATGGCGAGCGTCAGGCTTATCAGGTGGCAGAGCGGGCCAGGAAGCTCGGTATAACCCATGTTATCAGCAGCGATCTGGGGCGTACTCAGCGTACGGCACAGATTATTGCTGAAGCCTGCGGCTGTCCGGTCATACTGGACGCTCGCCTGCGCGAGCTGAATATGGGAGTACTGGAACAGCGCTCACTGGACTCATTAACCGCAGAGGAAGAAGGCTGGCGTCAAACGCTGGTCAACGGTACTCAGGATGGGCGTATCCCGGAAGGTGAGTCGATGACTGAACTGAGCCTGCGGATGAATGAAGCGCTGGATGCCTGTCGTCAACTGCCGCCAGGGAGCCGCCCGCTGTTAGTTAGCCATGGTATGGCTTTGGGCTGCCTTGTGAGTACGGTACTGGGATTGCCGGCATGGGCAAAGCGTCGCCTGCGTCTGAGAAACTGCTCGCTATCACGGTTGGATTTTCAGGAAAGCCCGTGGCTGGCGCCAGGCTGGATTGTAGAGATGGCGGGAGACATTTCGCATCTGGATGCTCCCGCCCTCGATGAGCTGCAGCGTTAACGGCGTACCGGAATCAGGTATTCGCAGCGAATCGTATCGGGGGAGGTGCCTACTTTCATATCCTCCCCAGGATAGAAGCGTTCGATATCCTGGCCACGGCGGCGGGTTAAGTTCAGCATTGGCATACAGGTGCCATACAGAGTCAGGACAAAGGCCTGCAGCCCTTCAGTTGGTCCTGAATAGTTAAACTGAACATATTCGCCACCGGCTAACGTGACCGGCCAGGACTCAGGCAGCATACCGTTGGCCAGTTCAGGCAACACCGCCGTGGTGTACATGATTTCCTGCTCATCATCCCGTTCCAGGCTCGGATGCGATTCGTGCAGGCCATACAGCACTGGCGGCATGGACGGCGAGTGGCTTAAAAAGTGATTCCAAAATTGGGTGCGCATATCTGCCCGGTGCTGGCTTATTTGCTCCAGCGTGCAGCTATAGCTCTGAGTCAGCCCGACCAGATGCATTTCTGGCAGCGAGACAAAATGCGGCTGCGGCGGGGTAAATTCGCCCAGGCGGATTGGCGGACGGATGCCGAATGCACTCCACTCTGGCGCGCGGCGGTATAATGCCGGCGTCTGTGCAAACTGCTTTTTGAATGCGCGGGTAAAGGTCTGTTGTGAATCGAAGCGATACTGCAATGCGATATCCAGGATCGGTCGGGCAGTCAGACGCAGCGCAACGGCGGCTTTAGATAAACGGCGAGCGCGGATGTAGGCGCCAATTGCATGGCCCGTTACATCTTTAAACATACGCTGCAAGTGCCACTTGGAGTATCCTGCTTTAGCAGCTACGTTATCTAATGATAGGGGATGGTCCAAATGGCCTTCCAGCCAGGTAAGTAGATCGTGAATGATCCCAGCCTGATCCATAGTATTTCCTCATCCTGACGAGCGACAGTACTAAAATAGCGATAATATCATTTTAGAATCTTGTGGCATTCGGTGTTTTTTTAACAACTGATGAATGCGAATTTTATTAGGGCGGGTGCTGATTTCTAAGAACATGAAACACTATTGTTTTACCTGAAATCAGACGAAGTTGTAAATGTAAATGTTGGATCCGTTAATACAATGACACACAAAAAAAGTCTCTCATTCTTATTATTTTTGATGGCAAGCTCGAGCGTATTTGCTGAACAAATTGGCTCGGTGGATACAGTATTCAAACTGATAGGCCCGGACCACAAAATCGTGGTTGAGGCTTTTGACGACCCGGAGGTTCAGAACGTAACCTGCTATATTTCAAGGGCAAAAACCGGCGGTATCAAAGGTGGGCTGGGTCTTGCGGAAGATACGGCAGATGCCGCAATTTCCTGCCAGCAGGTGGGGCCGGTAACTCTGTCAGATAAGATAAAATCCGGGAAGTCTAACGGTGATGTGGTTTTTCAAAAACGCACTTCGCTGGTGTTTAAAAAGCTCCAGGTGGTACGTTTCTATGATGAGAAGCGTCATGCACTGGTTTATCTGACCTACTCAGATAAAGTCGTTGATGGCTCGCCTAAAAATGCTATTAGCGCCGTACCAATTATGGACTGGAAGTCTGCTGAATAGAGTTATCTTATTTTCGAAGAATAATACTGCCCGGTTTAGCGGGTAGTATTAACAATGAGCTGAAAATTAATCTGTTACGTCCTAAAACAGTTAAATTTGTTTTGCCAGATCTCGGCACTATGACGGTAAAAATTGTCATAACGTGACATTTTACGCTGGTGATTAATTATGGCGTGAGCCTGGAATATAAATTCGGTTTCTCATTAGTTTCGGAAATAAAAAAAGCCAGTCATAGACTGGCTTTTTTAGTAACTGACTCTCAGTTATTCCTGGAGATCGCCACAGAAGCGATAGCCTTCACCGTGAATGGTCGCGATGATTTCAGGAGTATCCGGAGTTGATTCAAAATGCTTACGGATACGACGGATGGTTACGTCAACCGTACGGTCATGCGGCTTAAGCTCGCGACCGGTCATTTTTTTCAGCAGTTCGGCACGAGTCTGAATTTTGCCTGGATTTTCGCAGAAGTGCAGCATCGCGCGGAATTCACTGCGCGGCAGCTTGTACTGCTCACCTGCCGGGCTAACCAGAGAGCGGCTGTTGATATCGAGCTCCCAACCGTTGAATTTGTAGCTTTCAACGCTGCGACGCTCTTCGCCAGCGGCACCCAGATTCATGGTGCGGGACAGCAGGTTACGAGCGCGGATAGTCAGTTCACGAGGATTAAATGGTTTAGTGATGTAATCATCAGCACCAATTTCCAGACCGAGGATTTTATCCACTTCGTTATCGCGGCCAGTCAGGAACATCAGCGCTACGTTTGCCTGCTCGCGCAGTTCACGAGCCAGCAGCAGGCCGTTTTTGCCTGGCAGGTTGATGTCCATGATGACTAAATTGATATCGTTATCGGACAGAATCTGATGCATTTCAGCACCATCAGTTGCCTCGAAAACGTCATAGCCTTCTGCTTCAAAAATACTCTTTAACGTGTTGCGTGTAACCAACTCGTCTTCAACAATAAGAATGTGCGGGGTCTGCATGTTCGCTACCTAAAATTGCCAACTAGATCAAAACAGGAAGTACAAAAGTCCCTGACCTGCCAGATTACATGCCCTGAATTAACATGCTCTGGCGTAACGTGACTAAAGTACGTAATTGCGTTCTTGATGCACTTTCCATCAACGTCAACAACATCATTAGCTTGGTCGTGGGTACTTTTCCTTTTAGACCCGACGGTGTCAAAAACGGCTGATATCCTAACCATTTTAACAGCGACATAACAGGCTGCGATGGTCCAGACACCCCATAAAACTACGCTTCGTTGACATATATCAAGTTAAATTGTAGCACGTTAACAGCCTGGTCAAGAATTCATAGCCTGGCGGATACTAATGTTACATTACTTTAATAACAAAAAGTAATCACAGTGAGTGATTAATTAACGCGATTTGCCCGATTTATGAGCCGGGAGAGCGCTTTTTTATACCCTACAAACAATAGTCTATAGGGATTTGTGGGCTATAATCCTGAATTCAATACCTAAATAATCATAAATGTCACTAATATATTTGGTTGGCTTAAATGTATCAAATATGTTGTGAATAAGTAAATTTTCATCGCAAATTATGCGTGTTAAAGCACAAGTTTGGCGATAAGTTGTTCATCGGGGGAGTTATGCGTATACCGATTGTCCTGGTCTCTCCGGCCCGGGCGGAAAATATTGGCGCGGCGGCGCGTGCTATGAAAACCATGGGTTTCAATGAGATGCGTATCGTCGAGAGCGAGGCTCATTTACTGCCTGCCGCCCGCTATGTGGCTCATGGGTCATCAGATATTATTGATAATATTCAGCATTTTAATTCACTCGAACAGGCGCTATATGATGTGGATTTCACTGTCGCGACTACGGCACGTAGCCGGGCTAAATTCCATTACTACGCTACGCCGCAGGAGTTAGTGCCGATAATGCGCGAGAAGGCGCAGTGGATGGGTTGTATGGCGCTGGTATTTGGCCGGGAGGATTCCGGGCTTACCAATGAGGAGCTGGCGCTGGCCGACGTTTTAACTGGCGTACCGATGGTGGCTGATTACCCATCGCTTAACCTTGGGCAGGCTGTGATGGTGTATTGCTATCAATTGTCTGAATTGCTGCGTAACGCTCCACTCTGCCAGCCGGAAAGTGAAACAGGGTCTGGCCAGCTTGCAGCTTTGCGTAAACGCAGTATGGATTTACTAGAGCGTTTGAAGGTCAGCGATGACCGCAAATTGCGTGAATGGCTGGAGCAGCGGCTTGGCGTTCTTGAGCAGAGAGACACCGCGATGTTGCATCGATTGCTGCATGATATCGAAAAAAAGATCGCAGAATAATAGGCTGAATTATAGCTTTTTTTTCTACTAATCAGGCGATTATTTAGCTTTTACCTGGTCTTTCCTGTGGTTAATGTTCTGGTTTCCAGCGTGTTTTTGGTGTGATTAAAAAGCGTTCAAAATAAGAAATTCGTTGACTTAGCAAGGCAGATACTTTAACCAATATAGGAAACGTTATTACGAGCACACAACATCCATGAATCGCGTCATCCTGATTACTACAATTACCACGACCACCTCCATTACCACAGGTAACGGAGCGGGCTGACGCGTACCAGGAAACAGTAGAAAAAGCCCGCACCTGACCAGTGCGGGCTTTTTTTTGACCAAAATCAAGGGGAAGAACAATGCGAGTGTTGAAATTTGGCGGTACGTCGCTGGCCAATGCCGAGCGATTTGTGAGGGTGGCAGATATCCTGGAAAGTAATGCCAGTCAGGGGCAGGCAGCGCTGGTGCTGTCTGCTCCGGCAAAGATTACTAACCATCTGGTGGCAATGATCGAAAAAACGATCGCAGGCCAGGACGCCGCGCCGAATCTCAGCGATGCCGAGCAGATTTTCGAACAGTTGCTACAAGGGCTTGCAGAGCGCCAGTCGGGATTTTCGCTGCCTGAACTCAAGCATCTGGTGGATCGCGAATTTGCACAAATTCGTCATGTTCTCCATGGTATTAGCCTGCTCGGACAGTGTCCGGACAGCGTTAACGCGGCGCTAATCTGTCGCGGTGAAAAGCTTTCCATTGCCATTATGGCTGAGCTGCTGAAAGCTCGCGGGCGCACGGTTTCGGTGCTGGATCCGGTTGAAAAGCTGCTGGCATTTGGACACTACCTTGATTCCTCGGTCGATATTGCTGAATCCACTCGTCGTATCGCTGCAAGCCGTATTCCGGAGCAGAATGTTATTCTGATGGCAGGCTTTACCGCTGGTAACGAAAAGGGCGAGCTGGTAGTTTTGGGCCGCAATGGTTCTGACTATTCTGCGGCGGTGCTGGCGGCTTGCCTGCGGGCGGATTGCTGTGAAATCTGGACTGATGTAGATGGCGTGTATACCTGCGACCCTCGCCAGGTACCAGACGCCAGGTTATTGAAGTCAATGTCATATCAGGAGGCGATGGAGCTATCTTACTTCGGCGCTAAAGTTCTCCACCCGCGTACCATCTCTCCTATCGCCCAGTTCCAAATCCCATGTCTGATAAAAAATACCACTAACCCTCAGGCTCCCGGCACCCTGATTGGTCCGGATGGTGAAGAAGATGGCCTGCCGGTTAAGGGCATTTCTAACCTGAATAATATGGCGATGTTTAACGTCTCAGGGCCGGGCATGAAGGGAATGGTGGGCATGGCGGCGCGGGTATTCGCCACTATGTCGCGCAATGGCATCTCAGTGGTGCTTATCACCCAGTCCTCCTCAGAATACAGCATCAGCTTTTGCGTGCCGCAGGCCGATATGGCGCGGGCGCGGCGAGCGCTGGAGGACGAATTCTATCTTGAGTTGAAAGAGGGCTTGCTGGAGTCTCTGGATATTGTCGAACGACTGGCCATTATTTCGGTGGTTGGCGACGGGATGCGTACGCTGCGCGGCATCTCCGCTAAATTCTTCGCGGCTCTGGCGCGAGCCAATATCAACATCGTAGCCATTGCCCAGGGCTCGTCAGAACGTTCTATCTCGGTCGTGGTTAATAACGATGATGCCACCACCGGTGTGCGTGTAACCCATCAGATGCTGTTTAATACCGACCAGGTCATTGAGGTATTTCTTATCGGCGTTGGCGGCGTAGGGGCGGCGCTGCTGGAGCAGCTTAAGCGCCAGCAACAATGGCTGCGCAATAAGCATATCGACCTGAGGGTGTGCGGGATAGCCAATTCGAAGGCGCTGCTTACCAACGTCCATGGCTTAGATCTCAATCAGTGGCAGTCTCAGCTTGCCGAGGCTAATGAGCCGTTCAATCTGGGCCGCCTTATCCGCCTGGTAAAAGAGTACCACCTGCTAAACCCGGTTATTGTTGACTGTACCTCCAGCCAGGCCGTGGCGGATCAGTACGTAGATTTCCTGCGTGAAGGTTTCCACGTCGTTACTCCGAATAAGAAAGCTAACACTTCGTCGCACGCTTACTATCGGGCGCTGCGCCAGGCAGCCGACGGTAGCCGTCGTAAATTTCTCTATGACACCAACGTTGGCGCGGGGCTGCCGGTTATTGAAAACCTGCAAAATCTGCTCAGCGCTGGGGATGAGTTACAACGTTTCTCTGGCATTCTTTCTGGCTCTCTGTCGTTTATTTTCGGCAAGCTGGATGAAGGTATGAGCCTGTCGCAGGCGACCGACCTGGCCCGGGAAATGGGCTATACCGAGCCGGATCCGCGTGACGATCTCTCTGGTATGGATGTGGCGCGCAAGCTGTTAATCCTGGCGCGTGAAACCGGGCGTCAGCTAGAACTGAGCGATATCGTTATTGAGCCGGTATTACCTGCTGACTTTGATGACAGCGGCGAAGTGCCAGAGTTTATGGCACGGCTTGATTCGCTGGATGATCGGTTTGCCGCCTGGGTTGCGAAGGCGAGAGATGAAGGTAAAGTGCTGCGCTATGTCGGTGTCATTGACGAGCAAGGCAACTGCAAGGTGCAGGTAGCCGAAGTAGATGGCAACGATCCGCTGTATAAAGTGAAAAACGGTGAGAATGCGCTGGCATTTTATAGCCACTATTACCAGCCGTTGCCGCTAGTGCTGCGTGGTTACGGGGCCGGTAACGACGTGACGGCGGCCGGGGTCTTCGCGGACTTGTTACGCACTTTGTCATGGAAGCTAGGAGTTTAACATGGTGAAAATTTATGCTCCGGCTTCCAGTGCCAATATGAGCGTCGGGTTTGATGTGCTGGGGGCGGCGGTAACGCCAATTGATGGTTCACTGCTGGGCGATATTGTCACCGTTGAAGCGGCTGCAACCTTTAGCCTGAACAACGTAGGTCGCTTTGCCAGTAAGCTACCTTCTGAGCCGCATGAAAATATCGTTTACCAATGCTGGGAGCGTTTCTGCCAGGAGATTAATCAAACCGTACCGGTAGCGATGACGTTGGAAAAAGGAATGCCAATTGGTTCCGGCCTTGGCTCCAGCGCCTGCTCAGTCGTGGCGGGATTAATGGCGATGAATGAACACTGTGGCCGTCCATTGAATGATACCCAACTGCTGGCATTAATGGGGGAACTGGAAGGACGGATTTCCGGCAGTGTACATTACGACAATGTGGCTCCCTGCTTTTTAGGGGGAATGCAGTTAATGCTTGAGGAGCAGGGCATCATTAGCCAGCCGGTTCCTTGTTTTGATGAGTGGTTGTGGGTATTGGCCTATCCAGGCATTAAGGTTTCCACTGCCGAAGCGCGGGCGATTTTGCCTGCTCAGTATCGCCGCCAGGATATTGTGGCCCATGGTCGCCATCTGGCGGGATTTATTCACGCCTGCCATACCCGCCAGCCAGCGCTGGCTGCGTCATTAATGCAGGATGTTATCGCCGAACCGTATCGTGCTCGCCTGCTGCCGGGATTCAAGGAAGCACGCGCCACCGTACGTGAGCTGGGAGCGGTTGCCTGCGGCATTTCCGGTTCTGGCCCAACATTATTTGCCCTGTGCGACGATCAATCCGTCGCCCAACATACCGCCCGCTGGCTGCAGGAACACTATCTGCAAAACCAGGAAGGCTTCGTTCATATTTGCCGCCTGGATTCGGCGGGGGCCAGAGAAATAGGATAACTAATGAAACTCTACAATCTTAAAGATCATAACGAGCAAGTCAGTTTCGCACAGGCAGTCACTCAGGGGTTGGGTTCGCAACAGGGGCTGTTTTTTCCTCACGCTCTGCCTGAATTCTCACTGACCGAAATTGACGCCATGCTGGACATGGATTTCGTCGCGCGCAGTGCAAAAATTCTGAGTGCATTTATCGAAGACGAGATCCCGGCTGATATCCTTGAGCAGCGAGTGGCCAGCGCATTTGCGTTCCCGGCACCGGTGGCAAAAGTGAGCGAAGATGTGGCTTGCCTTGAGCTGTTCCACGGCCCAACTCTGGCTTTTAAAGACTTCGGTGGCCGCTTTATGGCTCAGATGCTGACCCATATTAGTGGCGACAAACCGGTAACTATTTTGACCGCAACCTCGGGCGACACGGGCGCTGCGGTAGCGCACGCCTTTTATGGCCTGCCGAACGTGCGGGTAGTTATCCTTTATCCGAAAGGCAAGATAAGCCCGTTGCAGGAAAAATTGTTCTGCACCCTGGGGGGCAATATCGAAACTGTGGCTATCGAGGGCGATTTCGATGCCTGTCAGGCGCTGGTCAAACAGGCGTTTGACGACGAAGAGCTGAAACTGGCGCTGGGGCTAAACTCTGCCAACTCCATCAATATCAGCCGCTTGCTGGCGCAAATTTGCTACTACTTTGAAGCCGTCGCCCAGTTGCCGCAGGAAGCCCGTAACCAGCTGGTGGTTTCGGTGCCAAGCGGTAACTTTGGTGATTTGACCGCCGGGCTGCTGGCTAAATCTTTGGGCCTGCCGATTAAACGCTTCGTGGCGGCAACTAATGCCAATGATACCGTGCCACGCTTCTTAGAAAACGGTGAATGGCAGCCGAAAGCGACCGTTGCCACCCTATCGAACGCAATGGATGTAAGCCAGCCTAACAACTGGCCGCGGGTTGAAGAGCTGTTTCGCCGTAAAGTCTGGCGTCTTAATGAGCTGGGCTATGCTGCGGTGGATGATGAAACTACTCGTGAAGCGATGCGTGATCTCTATGAGCAGGGTTATATCAGCGAGCCGCATGCGGCAATTGCCTGGCACGCGCTGCGCGACAATTTGCAGCCCGGTGAGTTCGGCCTGTTTTTAGGCACGGCGCATCCGGCGAAATTTAAAGAGAGCGTAGAGTCTATTTTAGGCGTTACATTGCCGCTTCCGGCTGAGCTGGCTGAACGCGCCGACCTTCCGTTGTTATCCGAGCGCATGCCTGCTGATTTTTCTGAACTCCGTAGTTGGCTCTTAAGCCGCCGTTAATGCCGTCGATAGTCGGGCATTATGGAGAGAACGTGGAGATTTGACGGATAAAAAAAGGAGAAAGTTGCGTTTGGTGCGTTGGAGCTAAGATTCGGATTGCAGTGACAGATTTACCGATGGCGGATGAATATAATGATTCATAGTTTATTATTCGTTTGATAACGGTAACGAGGTATATCATGCCGAAATCACTACTTCTGGTTTTAGCTCTGGTACTGGGCGCCCCGCTGGTGGCTCAGGCTGAATCTATTACTTTGCTACCGTCGGTTTCGCTTCAGATTGGTGACTACGATGGCTACGGCCATTATTGGGATGGCGGTAGCTGGCGTGAGCGAGCATGGTGGCAAAGGCATTATGCCTGGCGTGATAATCGCTGGCACCGTAATGACTATCATCGTCATGACTGGCACGATCCTCATCACGGTGGTCCTGGTGGTTGGCACGGTGGGCCTGGCGGTCATGGAGGCCCTGGTTGGCACGGTGGTGGCCCCGGTGGGCACGGTGGTGGCCCCGGTGGGCACGGTGGTGGCCCCGGTGGGCACGGTGGTCCAGGATGGCATGGCGGTGGCCCGGGTGGTCACGGCGGGCCAGGTGGCCACGGTCACCACTAATACGCTAATAAAAAACAACGCCGCGTCAGGCTCTGTGCCGACGCGGCATTTTCTTTTTGGGTTTAAACCACCTCGCGGCGCGGAGGTGGTGTATGTTTTGGGGCCATAACGGCCACGCTTAGTGGGATTAGTCGCGCTGTTCAGGCCGGCTGAATACCAGTTCATCGGCGCTGGAAGCCGCGCTGTCGTAACGATAGCCCTGGACATTGAATCCGGTCAGCTGCTCTGGTTTCGTCAGCCGGTTTTCGACGATGTAACGGCTCATCAGGCCGCGCGCCTTCTTAGCGTAGAAGCTGATAACTTTATACTTACCATTCTTTTGATCTAAGAATACGGGTTTGATTATCCGGGCATCCAGCACCGCAGGTTTTACGGATTTAAAATATTCATCCGAGGCCAGATTAATCAACACCCGGTCACCCTGGGCATCCAGCGCTGCGCTAAGCTCCTGAGTAATACGCTCGCCCCAAAATCCATACAGATCGTTTGCCTTAGCATTTTTTAACTTAATCCCCATTTCAAGGCGATAAGGCTGCATTAAATCCAGAGGACGCAAAACGCCATAAAGTCCGGAGAGGATGCGCAGATGCTGCTGTGCAAAATCAAAATCCGCCTCATTAAGGGTTGCGGCGTCCAGCCCGGTATAAACATCTCCTTTAAAGGCCAGTATCGCCTGGCGGGCATTGTCCGGCGTAAAGTCGGGCTGCCATTCGCTATATCTGACCGCATTCAGGTCGGCCAGCTTATCGCTGATGCTCATCAGCCGGGCTATTTGCGGAGCGCTAAGCTGACGTGCGACGTCGATCAGTTGCTGCGACCAGTCCAACAACTGCGGCTGGGTATAGCGCTGTGTCGCCAGCGGGCTTTGATAATCCAGAGTTTTAGCGGGAGAGATAACAATCAGCATGTGCGCTCCTTGAATATTTTTTAACAGGGTAGCAAATTTTGCCGGAAAACTGGCCGATAGCTGTCATCGGGAAGTTTTGTCATTGGCATTATCCACCCAGACCCCTGGTGGCAGTATTTGAGCCAACTGTGGATGACGATGAGCGACAAACACTGGGGTTATACCAAGCTTCCGTTGCCGGTAATAATCGGAAGTTAATGTTCTTACTACGGGTGAAAGCAGCAGAATAGCGCTGATATTGAGCAATGCCATAACCGGGACTAGTAGATTAGCCACTTGCCAAAGCGTTGGCAGGGGAGTGATGGCTCCGGCCATGACTACGCCAATGGTTACTATTTTCAGCCCGGTCACCCACGGGTTAGCCTGTTTGACCAGAAACCGCAGGTTGCTCTCCGCATAGAGATAGTTTGCCAAAAGGGAAAGCCATGTACTCAGTGCTAACACGATAATAACCAGCCCGCCGGTTGACGGGCAGGGAACTGACTCTACCGCCTGGCGCAGCAGCATTTCTCCGCTGATGTTATTGCTAACGTCGAGATCTATTCCGGAAAACAGCACGATAGCGGCAGTAGCGCTGCTTAATATGATGCTGTCGATAATGACCCCAATCATCTGAATCAAACCCTGAAACACCGGATGAGCGGGACGGGCCAGGGCCATACCGGCAGCATGAGGCGAAACTCCAAGCCCGGCTTCATTGATAAACATTCCGCGCTGCAGGCCATTGGTTAATGCCTGATTGAGGCTATAGCTCAGCACGCCAGCCACCGCCTGCTGCCAGCCGAATGCGCCGTTAATGACGAGCTGGAATACCTCCGGCAGCCTGGATGCATGGCTGACAACCATCCAGATGCTCAGCCCAACCCAGGTCAGCGCCAGCAGCGGAACCAGCCATTGGCACAGACGCGCGATTCCCCTGGCACCTGCTAGCAACATAATGCCGGTCAGCGCCGCCACCATCATAGCTATCAGCGTTGGCGGAAGCGTTGATTTTTCGGCGACGGAGATAGCGATAGTTTGGGCCTGCATGCTGTTGTACAGCAGGCCAAAGGTGACGATTAACAGAATGGCAAAGACGACCCCAATTCCCCGCAGCCCCAGGCCCCAGGTGATATACCAGGCCGGGCCGCCGCGAAACATTCCCTGCTCATCGCGGGTTTTAAAAAGCTGAGCGAGGGTTCCTTCGGCGTAGGCGCTGGCCATGCCAATGATCCCTGATATCCACATCCAGAATAGCGCACCGGGTCCCCCGGCAATAAGCGCCAGAGCGACGCCCGGCAGGTTGCCACTTCCAGCACGGCCTGCCAGGCTTAAACAGAGTGCCTGAACGGGGCTTATGCCTTCAGACGTTGAGCGAATTCGGGTTTGCAGGGCCTGCCAGAGTGCGGTAAGCGTACGGAATTGTACAAAACGTGTCGTTAAGGTAAACCAAATTCCGGTACCCAGCAGCAGGTAAATAATCACTGAATCCCATACCAACTCGCTGATAAATATAAGTAAATTATGCATTGTATACTTTTCGCTCTTTACGTGGCCCCAGGTTTCCTTTCCAGGCCTTTTCCTTGTCAGACCGCGATATAACTGGCCTGAATAGCAATTTTAACATAATCACCAGCGTAAATTGCTGTGGTTGCACCCCCATTGCGGCGTGATATCATCGGGGAATATGGCTTACATCTCTCTAACATCTAAATGAGCGAGAATCATCATATGACGGATAAACTAACCTCATTACGTCAGTTCACCACTGTGGTAGCTGACACCGGGGATATTGCGGCAATGAAGCTGTATCAGCCGCAAGACGCTACGACTAACCCTTCTCTTATCCTGAATGCGGCTCAGATTCCTGAATATCGCAAACTGATTGATGATGCTATCGCCTGGGCTCGCGAACAGAGCAGCGACAAAGAGCAGCAGGTTGTTGATGCAACCGACCGCCTGGCAGTCAATATCGGTCTTGAAATCCTGAAGCTTATCCCAGGCCGTATCTCTACTGAAGTAGATGCCCGTCTTTCTTACGATACTGAAG
This sequence comes from Salmonella enterica subsp. enterica serovar Choleraesuis, assembly GCA_022846635.1. Taxonomy (GTDB): domain Bacteria; phylum Pseudomonadota; class Gammaproteobacteria; order Enterobacterales; family Enterobacteriaceae. The sequence goes on along the minus strand of AP025685.1, from coordinate 3,540,706 downwards.
CCAGTGTTACCAAGGCCAAACGTCTGATTAAGATGTACAACGATGCCGGTATCAGCAATGACCGTATTCTTATCAAACTGGCTTCTACCTGGCAGGGCATCCGCGCCGCTGAGCGCCTGGAAAAAGAAGGCATCAACTGTAACCTGACTCTGCTGTTCTCCTTTGCTCAGGCTCGTGCCTGTGCCGAGGCCGGTGTATTCCTTATCTCTCCATTTGTAGGTCGTATCCTCGACTGGCACAAAGCAAACTCTGATAAGAAAGAATATGCCGCATCAGAAGATCCGGGCGTAATTTCCGTTACTGAAATTTACGAGTACTACAAACAGCACGGTTACGACACCGTGGTTATGGGTGCTTCGTTCCGTAACGTGGGTGAAATCCTCGAACTGGCAGGCTGCGATCGCCTGACTATCGCTCCGGCTCTGCTGAAAGAGCTGTCAGAAACCAGCGGTAGCGTTGAGCGTAAACTCGCTTATAGCGGTGAAGTTAAAGTTCGTCCGGAACGCATCACTGAAGCTCAGTTCCTGTGGCAGCACAACCAGGATCCTATGGCTGTAGACAAACTTGCTGAAGGTATCCGCAAATTTGCTATCGACCAGGAAAAACTGGAAAAAATGATCCGCGACCTGCTGTAATTCACAGCCTGTCCCATACTAAAAAACCAGCCTACGGGCTGGTTTTTTTTCGCCTGAACCCGCCTGTATTCTCAAATCAGCACCTTTTTTCACGTCTTTGATATCAGACAAACTAAAGTTAACTAATTGTTGGTTGTAGATCACATAAGTTAAACATATTGGCTTATTTTGTATGCAATACATAAAAATGTAGATATTTTGAATGGCGACTACATAAACAAACGCCTTAACACATTGTTGGTCTGAGCAGGCATGAAAGCGTGCCGGCTTCATGAAAAAACGTACGCTTTCGCCATCAGATTGACGGCGGCTAAATGGATGAGTCGGTACTCCCACCGGCGAGGAAAAATCATGAATTTGAATGATAAGCAGTTGTTTCGTCAGCAGGCCTTTATTGCTGGAGAATGGTGCGATGCTCGCAATGGCGCCACCTTCAACGTTACTAATCCCGCTAATGGCCAGTTACTGGGTACGGTGCCCAAAATGGGAGCCGATGAAACTCGTCGCGCTATTGAAGCGGCCAATGAAGCGCTTCCTGCATGGCGGGCGCTGACCGCTAAAGAGCGAGCCACTATTCTGCGCCGTTGGTTTGATTTGATGATGGCAAACCAGGATGACCTGGCTCAGCTAATGACTTTGGAACAAGGTAAGCCACTGGCAGAAGCCAAAGGGGAAGTTGCGTACGCGGCCTCCTTCATTGAGTGGTTTGCGGAAGAAGGTAAACGTATTTACGGTGACACCATTCCTGGTCACCAGGCTGACAAGCGACTGATCGTGATTAAACAGCCGATCGGTGTAACTGCGGCAATTACCCCATGGAACTTCCCGGCGGCAATGATCACCCGTAAAGCCGGCCCGGCGCTGGCCGCTGGCTGTACCATGGTGCTCAAACCTGCCAGCCAGACCCCGTACTCCGCGCTGGCACTGGCTGAACTGGCTCAACGCGCCGGTATCCCAAAAGGGGTTTTCAGCGTTGTGACCGGCCCTGCCAGCGAAGTTGGCAATACCCTGACCAGCCATCCGCTCGTTCGCAAACTCTCTTTTACCGGCTCTACTGATATTGGCCGTCTGCTGATGGAGCAGTGCGCCAAAGACATCAAAAAAGTCTCTCTGGAACTGGGCGGTAACGCGCCATTCATCGTGTTTGATGATGCCGATCTGGACAAAGCGGTCGAAGGGGCTCTGGCTTCTAAATTCCGTAACGCCGGGCAGACCTGCGTATGTGCTAACCGTTTATATATTCAGGACGGAGTATATGAAGAGTTCTCCCGCAAGCTGGCTGACGCGGTGGCGAAACTCAAAATTGGCGATGGCACCCAACCGGGCGTCACCGTTGGCCCGTTGATTGATGATAAAGCGCTGCTGAAAGTGGAAGAGCACATTGCCGATGCCCTGGAGCACGGTGCGAAGCTGGTGTGCGGCGGCGAGAGAATCGCGGGTGAAGGAACATTCTTCCAGCCAACCATTCTGGTAAATGTTCCAACCAATGCCAAAGTTGCCAAAGAAGAGACCTTTGGCCCGCTGGCACCGCTGTTCCGTTTTAAAGATGAGCAGGATGTTATCGCACAGGCCAACGACACCGAGTTTGGTCTGGCGGCTTACTTCTACTCTCGCGACCTGAGCCGGGTATTCCGGGTTGGCGAAGCGCTGGAGTACGGCATTGTCGGTATTAACACCGGCATCATCTCTAACGAGGTGGCTCCATTCGGCGGCATTAAGTCTTCCGGGCTGGGCCGTGAAGGGTCGAAGTACGGTATCGAAGACTATCTGGAAATCAAATACATGTGTATTGGCCTGTAAGCCAGGTACGGCGTGGCGCGGGTCACGCCATTGAACGCATTTAAATTAATTTAATCGAGACGTCGTAGCGTCCCGTTCCAACCAGTCACAGGAGTATCGATGAGCACTAACCAACAGCTTATGCAGCGTCGCCAGAATGCTATTCCACGTGGAGTCGGACAAATTCACCCAGTGTTCGCCGAGCGAGCGGAAAACTGCACCGTCTGGGATGTGGAAGGGCGGGAATATCTGGATTTCGCCGGTGGTATCGCGGTGTTGAACACAGGGCATCTACACCCGGAAGTGGTGAGCGCGGTAGAACAGCAGCTCAAAAAATTATCCCATACCTGCTTCCAGGTGCTGGCGTATGAGCCATACCTTGAGCTGTGTGAAGTGCTGAACAGCAAGATTCCTGGTGACTTCGCTAAGAAAACTCTGCTGGTGACTACCGGTTCAGAAGCGGTGGAGAATGCGGTCAAAATTGCTCGCGCCGCGACGAAGCGTGCCGGGGTTATCGCCTTTACCGGTGCTTACCATGGCCGTACTCAATACACTCTGTCGCTGACCGGTAAAGTAAATCCATACTCTGCGGGAATGGGCCTGATGCCAGGCCAGGTCTATCGTGCACAGTATCCTTGCCCGCTGCATGGCGTAAGCGAAGATGAATCTATTGCCAGCATCCAGCGTATTTTCAAAAATGATGCTGCGCCAGAAGATGTTGCCGCCATCATTATTGAGCCGGTGCAAGGGGAAGGTGGATTTTATGCAGCCAGCCCGGCGTTTATGCAGCGGCTGCGTGCGCTGTGCGACGAACACGGCATTATGCTGATTGCCGATGAAGTACAGAGCGGCGCGGGTCGTACCGGTACGCTGTTCGCGATGGAGCAAATGGGCGTAGCGGCAGACATTACCACTTTCGCGAAATCTATTGCTGGCGGTTTCCCACTGGCGGGCGTTACAGGCCGTGCTGAAGTGATGGATGCCATTGCGCCGGGCGGTCTGGGCGGTACTTATGCCGGTAGCCCGATTGCCTGTGCCGCAGCGCTGGCGGTGCTGAAAACTTTCGAGCGTGAAAACCTGCTGGCGCGGGCTAACGAAGTAGGGCAGAAACTGCGTGAAGGGCTGTTGGCCATCCGTGAGAAGCATACGGAAATTGGTGATATTCGCGGCCTTGGCGCGATGATTGCGGTGGAGCTGTTTGAAGGTGGGGACACCCATAAACCAAACGCCGCGCTGACTGCCCAGATTGTGGCTCGTGCTCGTGAGAAAGGGCTGATCCTGCTTTCATGTGGCCCTTACTATAACGTACTGCGCATTCTGGTTCCGCTCACCGTAAGCGATGCACAGCTACAACAGGGCCTGACCATTATTGGCCAGTGCCTGGATGAAGCTAAAGCCAGCTAATTTGCACCTGGTTTTAGCTGGGATCGGTGCGGTTGCCCGTCGCCGATACCCATCACAATAACGACAACAATATGTGCTCCGGCGTGAAGTCTGTCGGAGCACGCTCCCGAAGAGCCACATTAGCAGCCCACTTTTTTATCCACCGTTTTTAGGTGGAGGGATTTTTGCGTCCTGAAAATTGATGGGTTGGCTCTGAAGGTCACATTTTCGAGAGGATAGTCGCTATGGGGCAAGTATCAGAAGTATCTTCATTGGCCGGCGGGTTAAAGTCCCGTCACGTTACTATGCTGTCAATCGCCGGGGTTATTGGTGCCAGCCTGTTTGTTGGCTCTGGCGTGGCTATTGCCGAAGCCGGACCTTCGGCGTTGCTGGCATATCTGTTTGCCGGCCTGCTGGTGGTGCTGATTATGCGCATGCTAGCCGAAATGGCGGTGGCCTCGCCCGATACCGGCTCTTTTTCCACCTACGCCGAACGTGCCATAGGCAAATGGGCGGGATATACCATCGGCTGGCTTTACTGGTGGTTTTGGGTTCTGGTCATTCCTCTGGAAGCCAATATTGCCGCCATTATATTGAACTCATGGGTTCCCGGAGTGCCGGTATGGTTATTCTCGCTGGCAATCACTATTGCGCTAACGGGCAGTAATCTGCTCAGCGTTAAAAACTATGGTGAGTTTGAGTTTTGGCTGGCGCTATGCAAAGTCATCGCCATTTTGGCATTTATCGGGCTGGGCGCAGCAGCGATTAGCGGCTTCTATCCTTATGCCGAGGTGAGCGGCGTGTCGCGGCTGTGGGATCACGGCGGCTTTATGCCAAACGGATTCGGTGCGGTGCTGAGTGCCATGCTGATTACTATGTTCTCATTTATGGGTGCCGAAATTGTCACTATTGCCGCCGCAGAATCCGATGCGCCGGATAAACATATCGTTCGGGCCACCAACTCCGTTATCTGGCGTATCTCTATCTTCTATCTGTGCTCAATATTTGTCGTAGTGGCGCTGGTACCGTGGAATACCCCAGACCTGAAAGGCGTAGGTTCTTACCGCACGGTTCTGGAGATGCTGCATGTCCCTCATGCCAAGGCCATCATGGATACGGTGATTTTACTGTCGGTAACCAGTTGCCTTAACTCTGCGCTGTATACCGCATCCAGGATGCTGTTCTCCTTGAGCCGCCGCGGTGATGCGCCTGCGGTGATGGGAAAACTTAGCCGTCGTAAAACGCCTTATGTGGCGGTGTTGCTCTCAACCTTTGCCGCATTTTTGACGGTGGTGGTTAACTACTATGCTCCGGCGAAAGTATTTAACTTCTTAATCGCCAGCTCCGGCGCAATTGCGCTGCTGGTTTATCTGGTTATCGCGGTATCGCAGCTGCGGATGCGTAAGCATTTACTGGCTAGCGGCCAGCCAATTCGCCTACAGATGTGGCTTTATCCGTGGCTGACCTGGCTTGTTATTTTGTTTATCACTTTCGTGCTGGTGGTGATGCTGTTCCGCCCGGCCCAGCAAATAGAAGTAGTCTCGACGGTAGTACTGGCGCTGGGGATTATTGCCACGGTGCCTATCATGACCCGCTGGCGGCGCTGGATGTCCTCAGCTAAAGATAAGTTGCCTTCAGAACAGCGAGATTTTGGCTAATACCCCGCATCGCCACCTGACAAAGGTGGCGATTCCCATCGGCCATAGTATCATCAGCACCTCGAACAAATGATGAAACATCAGAGGTGGTTGCATGGACACATTGCGCATTGGCCTGGTCTCTATTTCCGACCGGGCGTCCAGTGGGGTTTATCAGGACAAAGGTATTCCGGCTTTAACCGATTGGCTGGAGAGCGCGCTTACCACTTCTTTCAAACTGGAAACCCGCCTGATCCCGGACGAGCAGCCTTTGATAGAGCAGGCGCTGTGCGAGCTAGTTGATGAGATGGGCTGCCACCTGGTGCTAACTACCGGCGGTACCGGCCCGGCCCGGCGCGATGTCACCCCAGATGCGACCCTGGCGATAGCCGATCGCGAAATGCCAGGCTTTGGTGAGCAGATGCGCCAGATAAGCCTGCACTTTGTCCCTACCGCTATTCTTTCCCGCCAGGTAGGCGTTATCCGTAAGCAGGCGCTGATTCTTAACCTGCCGGGGCAGCCGAAGTCGATTAAAGAAACTCTCGAAGGCTTGAAAGATGAGCAGGGTAAAACCTTGGTGCACGGTATTTTTGCCAGCGTGCCTTACTGCATCCAGCTGCTGGATGGGCCTTATGTTGAAACTCGTGATGAGATAGTGGCTGCTTTTCGTCCGAAAAGCGCCCGGCGAGAGGCAAACACTTAAAGGGTAGCCGTACGTCGAAGGTAAACTCAGGAAGGGATAAGCAGGGCGCTGACCATAAGTATGGCAGCGCCCAAATTTTTATCTGAAGCTGAAAAGAGCCATTACGCCCGGGCAACTTCTAAATTAATAACCGGTGCTTTTGGCATGCCGATAGGCAGAACGGTACGGCCAAACTGGGCATTAAGCACTTCGCCCATAGCCAGGTAAATAGCGCTGGCACCGCAGATAAGGCCAATGTAGCCAGCGATTTGAACGATCGCCGGGTTAGCGGCCAGGTGGCCAATAGCCAGCATCATAAACAGCACGGTCAGGCTGGCGAATACGAACTGCAGAGCTTTGGCTGCTTTTAATGTGCCACAGAACATAAACAGGGTGAAAACACCCCATAATCCCAGGTAAACCCCAAGAAGATTTCCGTTTGCGGCTTCAGTAAGGCCTAGTTTTGGCATTAGAAGAATGGCGACCAGCGTCAGCCAGAAGCTGCCATAGGAAGTAAATGCGGTCAGGCCAAAGGTATTCCCTTTTTTATACTCAAGCAGGCCGGCGAAGATCTGCGCCAGACCGCCGTAGAAGATACCCATCGCCAGAATAATACCGTCCATAGGGAACAGGCCAATATTGTGCAGATTGAGCAGAATAGTGGTCATGCCAAAGCCCATCAGGCCAAGTGGTGCTGGATTTGCTAACTGTGAGTGACTCATGATTCCTCGGTAAAATGTTCTTTAGGTAAATAACAGGGCAGGTAACCGGTATTTTTCCGGCTTTATGGCGCGGGATGATAAACAGAGGGCAGGCGGTTTTCATTGATTTGAGCGCATGAATTGAAAAAAATTCTATTCCCCCCCTTGATGAGGGCTTTGTCGCCCCCATCTTCTAGTCAACGCAGTTGTTGAGCCTGAAAAAAAACAACGCTGGGTGTTGAAACGAGCCGTTTCGCCCCTATTACAGGTTCACGACCTAATGAGACGAATTTTTAGTGGAGACGTTTAGATGGGTAAAATTATTGGTATTGACCTGGGTACAACCAACTCTTGTGTAGCAATTATGGATGGCACCACTGCGCGCGTGCTTGAGAATGCTGAGGGCGATCGCACCACTCCTTCAATCATTGCATATACCCAGGATGGCGAAACTCTGGTAGGTCAGCCGGCTAAACGTCAGGCAGTGACCAACCCACAGAACACCCTGTTTGCAATCAAACGCCTGATTGGCCGTCGCTTCCAGGACGAAGAAGTTCAGCGCGACGTAGCTATCATGCCGTACAAAATCATCGCAGCTGACAATGGCGATGCGTGGCTGGACGTTAAAGGCCAGAAAATGGCACCTCCGCAGATCTCTGCTGAAGTGCTGAAAAAAATGAAGAAAACTGCTGAAGATTACCTGGGTGAGCCGGTAACTGAAGCCGTTATCACCGTACCTGCATACTTCAACGATGCTCAGCGTCAGGCCACTAAAGATGCCGGTCGTATCGCGGGTCTGGAAGTAAAACGTATTATCAACGAACCAACCGCCGCAGCTCTGGCATACGGTCTGGATAAAGAAACCGGTAACCGTACTATCGCCGTTTACGACCTGGGTGGTGGTACTTTCGATATCTCTATTATCGAAATCGACGATGTTGATGGCGAAAAAACCTTCGAAGTTCTGGCAACCAACGGTGATACTCACCTGGGTGGTGAAGACTTCGATAGCCGTCTGATCAACTACCTGGTTGAAGAATTCAAGAAAGATCAGGGCATCGACCTGCGTAATGACCCGCTGGCGATGCAGCGTCTGAAAGAAGCCGCAGAAAAAGCGAAAATTGAACTGTCTTCTGCACAGCAGACCGACGTTAACCTGCCGTACATCACCGCTGATGCTACTGGCCCGAAACACATGAACATCAAAGTGACTCGCGCCAAACTGGAAAGCCTGGTGGAAGACCTGGTTAACCGTTCTATCGAGCCGCTGAAAGTTGCTCTGCAGGATGCTGGCCTGTCTGTTTCCGATATCAACGACGTCATCCTCGTTGGTGGTCAGACTCGTATGCCAATGGTGCAGAAGAAAGTTGCTGAGTTCTTCGGCAAAGAGCCACGTAAAGACGTTAACCCGGACGAAGCTGTAGCGGTAGGTGCTGCGGTTCAGGGCGGTGTTCTGACTGGTGAAGTTAAAGACGTTCTGCTGCTGGACGTTACCCCTCTGTCTCTGGGTATCGAAACCATGGGCGGCGTGATGACTGCGCTTATCAACAAAAACACCACCATCCCGACTAAACACAGCCAGGTGTTCTCTACAGCTGAAGACAACCAGTCTGCTGTAACTATCCACGTGCTGCAGGGTGAACGTAAACGTTCTGGTGATAACAAATCTCTGGGTCAGTTCAACCTGGATGGTATCAGCCCGGCTCCACGCGGTATGCCGCAGATTGAAGTTACCTTCGATATCGACGCCGATGGTATCCTGCACGTTTCCGCTAAAGACAAAAACAGCGGTAAAGAGCAGAAAATCACTATTAAAGCGTCTTCCGGTCTGAGCGATGACGAAGTGCAGAAAATGGTTCGTGAAGCGGAAGCAAACGCAGAATCTGACCGTAAGTTCGAAGAACTGGTTCAGACTCGCAACCAGGCGGATCACCTGGTGCACAGCACTCGCAAACAGGTTGAAGAAGCCGGTGACCAGCTGCCAGCTGAAGACAAAACTGCAATCGAAGCGGCTCTGACCGAGCTGGAAACCGCTCTGAAAGGCGAAGATAAAGCCGATATCGAAGCGAAAATGCAGGCCCTGGCTCAGGCTTCTGCCAAGCTGATGGAAATTGCTCAGCAGCAGCACGCCGCGCAGCAGCAGGCCGGTGCAGCAGGCGCTGACGCTTCTGCCAACAACGCTAAAGACGACGACGTTGTTGACGCTGAGTTCGAAGAAGTTAAAGACAAAAAATAATCGCCCTATATGGGGTGAACGTCATGGCCGCGGCTTTAGCTGCGGCCAGTTGCGCTAACCAACACGGGCGTCGAGGTGACTCAACGCCCGTGTATCTATGTTAAGAGCCTGTTTTTCCAGGTGGTTCCTGCAAGCATAAATGCGGCTCGCCGAATGATTTCGGCCGCTGGCAGCAGCTTTGGGAGGAGCGTGGAAAATAGTCTCTGAGGGCAGAAAGAACTGATGGCGAAGAGAGATTATTACGAGATATTAGGCGTTTCCAAGACAGCGGAAGAGCGTGAAATTAAACGCGCTTACAAAAAGCTGGCGATGAAATACCATCCGGACCGTAACCCGGATAACAAAGAAGCAGAAGCCAAGTTTAAAGAGGTCAAAGAGGCCTACGAGATCCTGACTGACGCCCAGAAACGTGCGGCATACGACCAGTATGGTCATGCGGCCTTTGAGCAAGGTGGCATGGGCGGCGGCGGCGGTTTCGGTGGCGGAGCTGACTTCAGCGATATCTTTGGTGATGTGTTTGGCGATATCTTCGGTGGCGGTCGCCGTCAGCGGGCTGCGCGCGGCGCAGACCTGCGTTACAACATGGAACTGACGCTGGAAGAGGCTGTCCGCGGCGTTTCTAAAGAGATTCGTATTCCGACGCTGGAAGAGTGCGACAGCTGCCACGGCAGCGGTGCCAAGCCAGGCTCTAATCCGCAGACCTGTCCAACCTGTCACGGTCAGGGCCAGGTGCAGATGCGTCAGGGCTTCTTTACCGTGCAGCAAACCTGTCCACACTGCCAGGGGCGCGGAAGCATCATCAAGGATCCGTGCAACAAATGTCACGGTCATGGCCGGGTTGAGAAGACCAAAACGCTGTCGGTTAAAATCCCGGCAGGTGTTGATACCGGGGATCGCATTCGCCTGAGCGGTGAAGGTGAGGCCGGGGAGCACGGCGCACCGGCAGGCGATCTGTACGTTCAGGTACAGGTGAAACAGCACCCAATCTTTGAACGTGAAGGTAATAACCTGTATTGCGAAGTGCCGATCAACTTCGCGATGGCAGCGCTAGGCGGCGAGATTGAAGTACCTACTCTCGATGGCCGGGTGAAGCTGAAGGTTCCACACGAAACTCAGACTGGTAAGCTGTTCCGCATGCGCGGTAAGGGCGTTAAATCGGTTCGCGGTGGGGCTCAGGGCGACCTGTTGTGCCGCGTGGTGGTCGAAACTCCGGTTGGCCTGAACGACAAACAGAAACAGTTACTGAAAGAGCTGCAGGAAAGCTTTGGCGGCCCGACCGGCGAGCACAATAGCCCGCGCTCTAAAAGCTTCTTCGACGGCGTGAAGAAATTCTTCGATGATTTGACTCGCTAATTGTCGAGAGCGATTTGATAAAAACCCGCCGCTGGCGGGTTTTTTTTATTGGTATGCATGTTTACTCTCGGCACAGAGTCTTATCCTGATTGTCATTATGAAACTGACTGTTATATAGATGATTAATGTTCGTAATAACCGAGTATTAAGTCTGTAATAATCTACTTTTCCCGATCATTTGCAGCGGTTATGCTGAAACCCGTAGTTATGGAATACTTCTACTAAATACAGGTTTATTAAATGAATAAAGCCCTGACCCGTTTTCTTGCCAGTGACGCCGCGGGTGGCGTGACTCTGATAATTGCCGCCACTCTGGCGATGATCCTCGCTAATCTTGACGCTACGCGCGATGCCTACAGCGCTTTTTTATCGCTGCCGGTAGCCGTCCAGGTAGGTGCGCTGGAAATAAATAAAAACATGCTTTTGTGGATAAACGACGCCCTGATGGCCATTTTCTTCCTGCTGATTGGTTTGGAAGTGAAGCGCGAGATGGTGCAAGGTTCGCTTGCCAGCCTGCGTCAGGCATCATTCCCGGTTATTGCGGCGCTGGGCGGGATGGTGATGCCCGCGCTGCTGTTCCTGGCGTTTAACCATGGCGACCCCATTGCGAGCCAGGGCTGGGCAATCCCGGCCGCAACTGATATTGCCTTCGCGCTGGGGATCCTGGCATTGCTCGGCAGCCGGGTGCCGGTAGTGCTAAAAATCTTCTTAATGGCGCTGGCTATTATTGATGACCTGGGCGCTATCGTCATTATTGCACTGTTCTACACCATTGATTTATCTATGGTTTCACTGGGCATCGCGGCACTATCGGTAGCGGTGCTGGCTTTGTTGAATATGATGAATGTGCGTCGCACCGGCATCTATATATTGGTTGGCGTGGTGCTATGGACGGCGGTACTGAAGTCAGGCGTTCACGCCACTCTGGCGGGCGTTATCGTCGGTTTCTTTATTCCGCTTAAGGCTAAAGACGGCCACTCTCCGGCTAAAGAACTGGAGCATGTGCTGCATCCTTGGGTATCGTGGTTGATTCTGCCGCTGTTTGCCTTCGCCAATGCCGGAGTGGCTCTGGGCGGCGTAACGGCCCATGAGCTGGTGTCACTGTTGCCGCTGGGTATTATCGCCGGTTTGCTTATCGGCAAGCCGCTGGGTATCAGCCTGTTTTGCTGGCTGAGCGTTAAGCTGAAGCTGGCCCGGCTGCCTGAAGGGACTTCAATGCGCGATATTATGGCTATCGGCGTGCTGTGTGGTATCGGCTTTACCATGTCTATCTTTATCGCCTCTCTGGCCTATGGCGATGTGGATCCGCAAATGATAGTGCTGGCTAAGCTCGGCATTCTTATCGGCTCTTTGCTGTCGGCGGTTATTGGCTATGCCTTGCTGCGTAAGCGGCTGGCGACGTCATAAGCGTAACCGTTATGATTATGGGCAGCATGAATGGCTGCCCTTTATTTTATCTGGAATAGCAAATGTCACAGATTAACTTCAACCATCTCTATTACTTCTGGCAGGTTTGCAAATCGGGCTCGGTGGCAAGTGCCGCTGAAGCTCTGTTCCTGACTCCACAAACTATTACCGGGCAGATAAAACTGCTGGAAGAGCGGTTGCAAGGGCGACTGTTTAAACGCAAAGGGCGCGGGCTGGAGCCGACGGAATTGGGGCAACTGGTATTTCGCTATGCCGACCGTATGTTTACCCTGAGCCAGGAAATGCTGGATATTGTGAACTATCGCAAAGAGTCGCACCTGCTGTTTGATGTCGGCGTGGCGGATGCGTTGTCCAAACATCTGGTGAGCGGCGTGCTGGAGAGTGCGGTTGAGGACGATCAGCAAATTCGCCTGCGCTGTTTTGAGTCTACTCACGAGCTGCTGCTCGATCAGCTCAGCCAGCATAAACTGGATATGATTATTTCCGACTGCCCGATTGATTCAACCCAGCAAGAGGGGCTGTTTTCGGTGAAAATCGGTGAATGCGGCGTTAGCTTTTGGAGCCAGCTTCCACGGCCCGATGTATCTTTTCCCGCCTGTCTGGAAACGCGTAAGCTGCTTATTCCAGGGCGTCGTTCGATGCTCGGGCGCAAACTGCTGAACTGGTTTAATGCTCAGGGGCTTCAGGTTCAGATTTTGGGGGAGTTTGACGACGCGGCGCTGATGAAGGCTTTTGGTGCTACTCACAATGCGATATTTGTGGCACCAACGCTGTACGCGAATGACTTCTATCAGGATGACAGTATTGTTGAACTGGGGCGGGTAGAAGAGGTGCAGGAGGAGTATCACGCGATTTTTGCTGAGAGGATGATTCAGCATCCGGCGGTGCAGCGTATCTGCAATCGTGATTTTTCTGCGCTGTTTGCGCTGGGCGAGAAACGGCAGGCATAAAAAAACCGGCAGCAGCCGGTTTTTTTATCAAAGCATCACAACTAAGTGGCAATTAAGCCATTTTGTTGATTTGCGCGGTCAGGTTAGCCTTATGACGCGCAGCTTTGTTTTTGTGGATCAGACCTTTGCTGGCCTGACGGTCCACGATTGGTTGCATTTCGTTCAATGCGTTTTGTGCAGCTACTTTGTCGCCAGCTGCAATCGCCGCGTATACTTTCTTGATGAAAGTACGCATCATGGAGCGACGGCTAGCGTTGTGCTTGCGGCGCTTTTCAGACTGTACGGCGCGTTTCTTAGCTGATTTGATATTAGCCAAGGTCCAACTCCCAAATAATCTATGTATGGACAATTCAAAGGCCGAGGAATATGCCCTTTTAGCCTTCTTTTGTCAATGGATTTGTGCAAATAAGCGCCGCTAAATTAGTGGCACCCCTTACGTAGTGATGGCGCAGGATTCTACCAGTTTGCTGTCTGCGAATACAGCCTTTGCACGACAAAAATGTTAATGAATGCGCGCCGGGGTTGATTTGCGGCGTCGAGAGCGATGAATTCATTATAGCTTTATGCTAATCGGGGTAATCGCCGGTTAATTTTAGCGGCTGTACAATGTATAATCCGCCGATTTCCACTGTTTCTTCGAGCCAGCCATGAAGCTGATACGCGGTTTACATAATCTCAGTTCTGCCCCACAGGGGTGCGTCCTGACAATTGGTAATTTTGATGGTGTGCATCGCGGCCATCAGGCGCTGCTTACCCGGCTTAAGGCCGAAGGGCAGGCGCGGAACCTCCCGGTTATGGTGATGATATTTGAACCCCAGCCGCTGGAGCTGTTTGCCGGAGCCGGAGCCCCGGCGCGCCTGACCGCACTGCGCGATAAGCTGGCTTTGCTGGCTTCCTGCGGCGTCGACTACGTACTGTGTGTGCGTTTTGACCGTCGCTTTGCCGCTCTGACGGCGCAAAGCTTTGTCAGTGACCTGCTGGTTAGGCGGCTCGGCGTAAAATATCTGGCGGTAGGAGATGATTTCCGCTTTGGGGCTGGTCGCCAGGGCGATTTCTTGTTATTACAAACAGCGGGGCGCGAATATGGCTTTGATGTCATCAGCACCCATACCTTCTTTGAAGATGGCGTGCGCATCAGCAGCACCGCCGTTCGTCAGGCGTTGCAAAATGACGACCTGATACTGGCCGAACGACTGCTCGGCCACCCGTTCGTTATTTCCGGGCGGGTGGTGCACGGCGACGCGTTAGGAAGAACTATTGGGTTCCCAACCGCGAATCTGCCGCTGCATCGCCAGGTATCCCCGGTCAAGGGCGTTTATGCCGTTGAAGTAACGGGGCTAGATGTCACGCCGCTGCCGGGTGTGGCGAACATTGGCACCCGGCCAACCGTGGCCGGTTTGCGTCAGCAGCTGGAAGTACATCTTCTGGATGTGTCGATGGATCTGTATGGGCGCCACATTGAAGTGGTGCTGCGGAAGAAAATCCGCAATGAACAGCGTTTTGCTTCGCTCGATGAGCTAAAAGCGCAAATCGCAAGAGATGAGGTGACTGCCCGAACTTACTTTGGGCTTAACACACCGGCTTAACCCAGGCCTGGGATTAAACAACCGAAATACGGAACCGAGAATCTGATGAGTGACTTTAAATCTACCCTGAATTTGCCGGAAACAGGGTTCCCGATGCGCGGCGATCTCGCTAAGCGCGAGCCGGGCATGCTGGCGCGTTGGAATGATGATGACCTGTACGGCATCATCCGTAATGCCAAAAAAGGCAAAAAAACCTTCATTCTGCATGATGGCCCTCCATACGCGAACGGCAATATTCACATTGGTCACTCGGTTAATAAGATTCTTAAAGACATTATTATTAAGTCCAAAACGCTGGCTGGCTACGACTCGCCATACGTTCCGGGCTGGGATTGTCACGGCCTGCCTATCGAGCTGAAAGTTGAGCAGCTGCTGGGTAAACCGGGTGAGAAATTCAGCGCCGCTGAGTTCCGCGCTGCCTGCCGCAAATATGCCGCTGAGCAGGTAGACGGTCAGCGTAACGATTTCATCCGTCTGGGCGTGCTGGGCGACTGGGCTCATCCGTACCTGACGATGGACTTCAAAACTGAAGCCAACATCATCCGCGCACTGGGCAAAATTATCGATAATGGCCATCTGCTGAAAGGCGCGAAGCCGGTGCACTGGTGTATCGACTGCCGTTCCGCGCTCGCGGAAGCCGAAGTCGAGTATTACGACAAAACTTCCCCGTCTATCGATGTTGCTTTCCAGGCCGTGGATGCCGCGGCCGTTGCTGATAAATTTGGCGTAAGCCAGGTCAATGGCCCGCTGTCTCTGGTTATCTGGACCACAACACCATGGACGCTGCCGGCTAACCGCGCAATCTCTCTGCATGCGGAGATCGAATACGTGCTGGTGCAGCTTGCTGACCAGGCGCTGGTGGTGGCTAAAGAGCTGCTGGAAAGCGTAATGCAGCGTATTGGCGCCAGCGACTGGAAAGTGCTTGGCTCTGCTAACGGTACCAGCCTGGAAATGCTGCGCTTCCGTCACCCGTTTATGGGCTTCGATGTGCCGGCTATCCTCGGCGAGCACGTTACCCTGGAAGCGGGTACCGGTGCGGTACATACCGCCGGTGGCCACGGCCCTGATGACTACACCATCAGCCAGAAATACGGTCTGGAAATTGCTAACCCGGTCGGCCCGGATGGCACTTATCTGCCGGGTACATACCCGACGCTGGATGGCCTGAATGTATTTAAAGCCAACGACACCATCGTTGAGCTGCTGCGTGAAAAAGGCGCACTGCTGCATGTAGAAAAAATGCAGCACAGCTACCCATGCTGCTGGCGTCACAAAACCCCAATCATCTTCCGCGCCACCCCGCAGTGGTTTGTGAGTATGGATCAGAAAGGGCTGCGTATTAAATCTCTTAAAGAGATCGATCGCATCGAACAGGAAGGTATTGAAAAAGACCACCTGAGCGGCTGGATCCCTGCCTGGGGTAAAGCGCGTATCGAATCGATGGTTGCTAATCGTCCGGACTGGTGTATCTCGCGTCAGCGTACCTGGGGCGTGCCGATGTCGCTGTTTGTTCATAATCAAACAGAAGAGCTGCATCCGCGTACCGTTGAATTAATGGAAGCCGTAGCTCAGCGCGTTGAAAAAGATGGCATTCAGGCATGGTGGGATTTAGACCCGCGTGAAATCCTGGGTGACGACGCGGATAACTACAGCAAAGTGCCTGATACTCTGGACGTATGGTTCGACTCCGGCTCTACCAGCTTCTCGGTTATCGATGCCCGTCCTGAATTTGGCGGCCACACTCCAGATATGTACCTGGAAGGCTCTGACCAGCATCGCGGCTGGTTTATGTCTTCGCTGATGATTGGCGTTGCAACTAAAGGCAAAGCGCCTTATCGCCAGGTTCTGACCCACGGTTTCACCGTTGATGGTCAGGGGCGTAAAATGTCCAAATCCATCGGGAATACCGTTTCACCTCAGGATGTGATGAACAAACTGGGTGCCGATATTCTGCGTCTGTGGGTGGCTTCTACCGATTACACCGGCGAAATGGCCGTATCGGATGAAATCCTTAAACGCGCTGCCGATGCATATCGTCGTATCCGTAACACCGCACGCTTCCTGCTGGCTAACCTGAATGGTTTCGATCCGGTGAAAGACATGGTGAAACCGGAAGATATGGTGGTACTGGATCGCTGGGCGGTTGGCTGTGCTAAATCCGCGCAGGCGGATATCGTTGCGGCCTATGAAGACTACGACTTCCACGAAGTGGTGCAGCGTCTGATGCGTTTCTGCTCGGTTGAAATGGGCTCGTTCTATCTCGACATCATTAAAGACCGTCAGTACACCGCTAAGGCCGACAGCGTAGCACGCCGCAGCTGTCAGACTGCGCTGTACCATATCGCCGAAGCGCTGGTGCGCTGGATGGCACCTATTCTGTCCTTCACTGCTGACGAAGTCTGGAACTACCTGCCGGGTGAGCGTGAAAAATATGTATTCACCGGCGAATGGTATCAGGGGCTGTTTGACCTGGCCGACGACGAAGCCATGAACGATAACTACTGGGAAACGCTGCTGAAAGTTCGTGGCGAAGTGAACAAGGTTATCGAGCAGGCGCGTGCCGATAAGAAAGTGGGTGGTTCTCTGGAAGCGGCAGTAACGCTATATGCGGACACTTCTCTGGCTCCGCAGCTGCGGGCGCTGGGCGAAGAGCTGCGCTTCGTGCTGCTGACTTCGGGCGCTCGGGTGGCGGATATTGCCGAGGCCGATGCCAGCGCTCAGCCAAGCGAACTGCTTAAAGGGCTGAAAATCTCCCTGGAGAAAGCCGAAGGTGATAAGTGCCCGCGTTGCTGGCATTACACCACCGATGTAGGCAAGGTGGCGGAACACGCAGAGATCTGCGGCCGCTGTGTCATCAATATCGCCGGTGACGGTGAAAAGCGTAAGTTCGCCTGATGACTAAACCTATTCTTTCAACCGGATTGCGCTGGCTGTGGCTGGCGCTGTTAGTGCTGGTCGTCGACCTGGGCGTCAAGCAGTGGATCATGGACAATTTTCAGCTCTATGAAACCCGCGCGTTGATCCCATTCTTCAACCTGCATTACGCCCACAACCCGGGGGCGGCGTTTAGCTTCCTCGCGGGTGAGGACGGCTGGCAGCGCTGGTTCTTTGCCGGTATCGCTATCGGCATTGCTGCGGTACTGATGGTGATGATGTATCGCCATAGCGCGGTGCAAAAGCTTAATAATATTGCCTATGCGCTGATTATCGGCGGCGCGCTGGGCAATCTGTTCGATCGCATGGTGCACGGTTTTGTGGTCGATATGATTGACTTCTACGTAGGCAACTGGCACTTCCCAACCTTCAATATCGCGGATACCGGTATCTGTATCGGCGCGGCGTTGATAGTGCTGGAAGGCTTTTTCGTATCTTCGAAAAAAACCGTAAAACAGAAGGGGAACTGATGGCGAACTCAGTGCAAAGCGACAGCGCCGTGCTGGTGCATTTTACGCTCAAGCTTGAAGATGGCTCGACGGCTGAATCTACCCGAAACAATGGTAAACCTGCATTGTTCCGCCTGGGGGATTCCAGCCTGTCTGAAGGGCTGGAGCAGCACCTGCTGGGCCTGAAGGCCGGAGCTAAAACGGCGTTCTCGCTGCCGCCTGAGGCCGCTTTCGGTATCACCAGCCCTGACCTCATTCAGTACTTCTCGCGCCGGGACTTTATCGACGCCGGGGAACCAGAGGTTGGGGCGATTATGTTATTTACCGCTATGGATGGCTCCGAGATGCCTGGCGTTATTCGTGAAGTGAACGGTGATTCTATTACCGTTGATTTTAACCACCCACTGGCCGGGCAGACTGTCCACTTTGATATTGAAGTGCTGGAAGTTGATCCGGTACTGGAGGGGGCTGATGCGAATTCTGCTGGCTAATCCGCGCGGATTTTGCGCGGGGGTCGATCGGGCTATCAGCATCGTTGAGAACGCACTGTCAATTTACGGTGCGCCTATCTATGTGCGTCATGAAGTCGTGCATAACCGCTATGTAGTGGATGGCCTGCGTCAGCGCGGTGCCATTTTTATCGAGCAGATTAGCGAGGTTCCGGACGGGGCTATCCTTATTTTCTCGGCACACGGTGTTTCTCAGGCGGTACGTAATGAGGCGAAACAGCGCGACCTGAAGGTGTTTGACGCAACCTGTCCGCTGGTTACGAAGGTGCATATGGAAGTCGCGCGCGCCAGCCGTCGCGGTGAAGAGTCGATTCTTATCGGTCATGCCGGCCATCCGGAAGTTGAAGGGACGATGGGCCAGTACAGCAACCCTAATGGGGGAATGTACCTGGTTGAGTCGCCAGAGGATGTCTGGAAGCTGGATGTAAAAGACGACTCGCGGCTGTCATTTATGACCCAGACCACGTTATCGGTAGATGACACTTCAGATGTTATCGATGCTCTGCGTGAAAAATTCCCCAGCATTTCCGGGCCGCGTAAAGACGATATCTGTTATGCCACGACTAATCGCCAGGAGGCGGTACGTGCGCTGGCAGATGAAGCTGACGTGGTACTGGTGGTCGGGTCTAAGAACTCATCGAACTCCAACCGGCTGGCAGAGCTGGCCCGGCGGATGGGTAAAAAGGCCTGGCTTATCGACGATGCCACGGATATCGATGTTCAATGGTTAGACGGGGCATCCTGCGTGGGCGTTACTGCGGGTGCTTCGGCTCCGGATATTTTGGTGCAGAACGTTATCGCTCGCCTGCAAGAGTTGGGTGGCGAAAACGTGACAGAGCTGACAGGCCGGGAAGAGAACATCGTATTTGAGGTGCCTAAGGCGCTGAGAATTGATGCTATTGAGGCGGAGTAACGCTTAAGCGGGCCAAATCGACAAAGCCAGAATATTTAAAATGCCAGTGGGAGTTAACCACTGGCATTTTTTTTACCTGCGTTTACCCTGAAAAGCTTAACTGACTCGAGCAAAGGAGATATGCATGAATCGCGAAGCCATTATTCTGGACACCGATCCCGGTATCGATGATGCCATGGCCATAACCGCAGCGGTATTGTCGCCGGAAATTGACCTGCGCCTGGTGACCACGGTTGCCGGAAATGTCGGCGTGGATAAAACGACCTTGAATGCCCGGCGTTTGCTGCATTTTCTGGGCGCGGTCGATGTGCCAGTGGCAATGGGGGCCGCCAGACCGCTGACTCGTGAACCGGGCAATGCCGCCAGCGTTCACGGAGAGTCTGGTATGGATGGTTATCAGTTCGACGATAGCGTGGTGCCCCTGCTGGATACCCCGGCTTTTGAAGCCATACGCCAGGCCCTGGAAGCCAGTCCTGAGCCGATGACTATCGTCGCTATTGGCCCGCTGACCAATCTGGCCCTGCTGCTGATTCAGTACCCGCATATCACTTCACGCATTAAGCGGTTAGTTATTATGGGCGGCTCTGCCGGGCGCGGGAATTATACGCCTTACGCCGAGTTTAATATCGCCATCGATCCAGAAGCGGCAGCCAAAGTGTTTGCCAGCGGTATTGATATTGTGATGTGTGGTCTGGATGTCACTAACCGCGCGCTGCTTATGCCGGAGTTTATGCAGACGATGAAGGCTCAAAGCCGTACTGGAGCCATGCTACATTCTCTGTTCAGCCACTATCGTAGCGGCAGTCTGGCGACCGGATTACGCATGCACGACCTGAGCGCTATTGCCTGCCTGATTCATCCGGAACTGTTTACTCTGACGGCCTGCCCGGTAGAGGTGGAAACTCAGGGGGAATGGACATCTGGAGCGACGGTGGTCGACATCGAAAATAAACGGCAACGGCCTGCGAACGTGCGGGTAGCGCTGGACATGGATGTCGCAGGATTTCAACGTTGGGTCAAAGACGTGATGGACCGGGCGGATTAGATTGGCTCAAATTGATTACCGGGCTTGCTGACACCGAGGCAGGCTAAATCGGCGAAATAATATTTTTTTGATACTGATTCAGCGCTGTCATTAAATTTTAATGATCCGCGATTTAGGGTAGCGGTTGGGCGGCTGGCTGGTTACTCTGGATAGCGTTTACAGTTGATTAACCTGAGAGAATGAATATGCAAGATGCACAGACTCGCGTAGCTATTGTCGGTGCCGGTGGGCGCATGGGACGCCAGCTGATACAGGCTGCGCTGGCTACGGAGGGAGTAACCCTGGGGGCGGCTCTGGAGCGTTCTGGCTCCTCGTTACTGGGCAGCGATGCCGGTGAAATGGCGGGTGTGGGCCATTGTGGCGTAACTATCAATAGCGACCTGGCAAAGGTGGCTGCTGATTTTGACGTGTTGATTGATTTTACCCGTCCGGAAGGCACTCTGGCGCATCTTGATTTCTGCCGCCAGCATGGGAAAGCCGTTGTTATCGGCACCACAGGGTTTGATGAAGCGGGTAAGCAAGCAATACGCGATGCGGCTTCAGAAATCCCCATTGTTTTTGCCGCTAACTTTAGCGTGGGTGTTAACGTAATGCTTAAACTGCTGGAGAAAGCGACGGCAGTAATGGGCAATTATACCGATATCGAGATAATCGAGGCGCATCATCGTCATAAAGTTGATGCACCCTCTGGCACAGCGCTGGCAATGGGCGAAGCCATTGCTGACACGCTTGGAAAACCGCTAAACGAATGCGCGGTTTATAGCCGGGAAGGGCATACCGGGGAGCGGAAGCCTGGAACCATTGGGTTTGCGACAGTTCGTGCCGGAGACATCGTTGGTGAGCACACCGCTATGTTTGCTGATATCGGAGAGCGGATTGAGATAACGCATAAAGCCTCAAGTCGCATGACCTTTGCGAATGGCGCGATCCGTTCTGCATCGTGGGTAATGGCTAAAAATAGCGGTCTTTTTGATATGAGAGACGTTCTTGGCTTAGATAATTTGTAATTTTTAAAATCTCATTACTCGAGTGTTGTCATTATAATTAATTGATAAATAGCGACTTTTTATGTCGCTATTTTTATTTTTTTTGTTAAAATAAGCATTGTTGGTAATTTTTGATTTGTAATGCGTTTTTATTTATGATTTTTTGCCGTCTGTCGCGGTTTAACAGCACAAATTTACCATTTCTCTTCCTTACTGCCAGATGGCTAAACGCTTTTTCCCTGTTTTGAGTCAGCAACCGTTTTCTTTTCTCGGTTTTCTGTGGTTTTTGCCCACTGCATCCGCTATTTAGAATGGGGTCGGTAAAAAACATAGAAAATTTGCCATTCATAGTGGACATTTAACAACCCGATCTCTAGAATGCCGCCGTTTGCCAAAAAATCGTCTGGCAGGCACTTTTGCGTTGATTCATACGCTTGAAATGAATTAATATGCAAATAAATTGACTGTTTATTCCCTGGAGGATGTTGTGATAAAGTCAGCGATACTGGTTCTCGAAGACGGAACCGAATTCCACGGTCTGGCCATTGGGGCGACGGGAATGGCTGTGGGAGAAGTGGTTTTCAATACTTCCATGACCGGTTATCAAGAAATTCTCACCGACCCCTCCTATTCCCGCCAGATTGTCACTCTCACTTATCCTCATATTGGTAATGTCGGCACTAATGCTGCTGATGAAGAATCTTCCCAGGTACATGCTCAAGGCCTTGTTATCCGCGACCTGCCGCTTATCGCTAGCAACTTCCGTAATACCGAAGATTTAGCCAGCTACCTTAAGCGCCATAATATTGTCGCCATTGCTGATATCGATACCCGTAAACTGACTCGTTTGCTGCGCGAAAAAGGCGCCCAGAATGGCTGCATCATCGCAGGAGATGCTCCGGATGTTGCGCTGGCACTAGAGCAGGCTAAAGCTTTTCCTGGGTTGAGCGGCATGGATTTGGCAAAAGAGGTAACCACCCGCGAGTCATATTCCTGGACTCAGGGCAGCTGGACGCTGCAAGGCGGCCTGCCTGAAGCACAGAGCGAGGAGCAACTGCCATACCATGTAGTGGCTTATGACTACGGTGTGAAGCGCAATATTCTGCGGATGCTGGCGGATCGCGGCTGCCGTCTGACGGTAGTACCGGCTCAGACTTCAGCAGAAGAAGTATTGAAGATGAATCCGGACGGTATCTTCCTTTCTAACGGTCCAGGTGACCCGGCGCCGTGTGACTACGCTATTACCGCTATCCAGAAGTTCTTAACGACGGATATTCCGGTATTCGGTATCTGCCTTGGCCATCAGCTGCTGGCGCTGGCAAGCGGTGCCGCCACAGTGAAGATGAAACTTGGCCATCACGGCGGCAACCATCCGGTAAAAAATCTGGATAACGGTACGGTGATGATTACCGCACAGAACCACGGTTTTGCGGTTGATGAGCAGAATCTCCCGGCTAATCTGCGGGTGACTCACAAGTCTCTGTTTGACCACACGGTGCAGGGGATTCACCGCACTGACAAACCGGCCTTTAGCTTCCAGGGGCATCCAGAAGCAAGCCCGGGCCCGCACGACGCCGCCCCATTGTTCGACCACTTTATCGAACTGATTTCCGCCTATCGCGCACAAGCTAAGTAATCGGGAGCAAGACCATGCCAAAACGTACAGATATAAAATCCATCCTGATCCTTGGCGCTGGCCCAATTGTTATCGGCCAGGCATGTGAATTTGACTACTCAGGCGCTCAGGCCTGTAAAGCTCTGCGTGAAGAAGGCTACCGCGTCATTCTGGTGAACTCTAACCCAGCCACAATTATGACTGACCCGGAAATGGCAGACGCGACCTATATTGAGCCGATTCACTGGGAAGTAGTGCGCAAAATCATTGAAAAAGAGCGTCCGGATGCGGTGTTGCCGACAATGGGCGGCCAGACCGCACTGAACTGTGCGCTGGAGCTGGAACGTCAGGGCGTTCTGGCGGAGTTTGGCGTCACTATGATTGGCGCAACCGCCGACGCTATTGATAAAGCCGAAGACCGCCAGCGTTTTGATAAAGCGATGAAAAAGATTGGCCTTGGCACTGCGCGCTCTGGCATCGCTCATAACATGGAAGAAGCGCTGGCGATTACCGCGGAAGTCGGATATCCGTGCATCATCCGTCCTTCTTTCACCATGGGCGGCACCGGCGGCGGTATCGCTTATAACCGCGAAGAATTTGAAGAGATCTGCCTGCGCGGCCTGGATCTTTCGCCAACCAATGAGCTGCTGATTGATGAGTCGCTGATTGGCTGGAAAGAGTATGAAATGGAAGTGGTGCGCGATAAGAACGACAACTGCATCATCGTCTGCTCAATTGAAAACTTCGACCCGATGGGCATCCATACCGGTGACTCCATCACGGTAGCTCCGGCTCAAACTCTGACCGATAAAGAATATCAGGTGATGCGTAATGCCTCCCTGGCCGTTCTGCGTGAAATCGGGGTAGAGACCGGCGGCTCCAACGTTCAGTTTGCGGTTAACCCTAAAGATGGTCGCCTGATTGTTATTGAAATGAACCCGCGCGTGTCCCGCTCCTCAGCGCTGGCCTCTAAAGCGACCGGCTTCCCTATCGCTAAAGTGGCGGCAAAACTGGCGGTTGGCTACACCCTGGACGAGCTGATGAACGATATTACCGGCGGGCGTACCCCGGCATCGTTCGAGCCTTCTATCGACTATGTAGTAACTAAAATTCCACGCTTTAACTTCGAGAAATTCGCCGGGGCTAATGACCGTCTGACCACCCAGATGAAGTCTGTGGGTGAAGTGATGGCAATCGGCCGCACTCAGCAGGAGTCTTTGCAGAAAGCGTTGCGCGGTCTGGAAGTGGGTGCGACCGGTTTCGACCCGAAAGTGAGCCTGGATGACCCTGAAGCGCTGACCAAAATCCGCCGCGAACTGAAAGATGCCGGTGCCGAGCGTATCTGGTATGTGGCAGACGCTTTCCGCGCAGGTCTGTCCGTTGACGGCGTGTTCAACCTGACCAATATTGACCGCTGGTTCCTGGTGCAGATTGAAGAGCTGGTTCGCCTTGAAGAGCGAGTCGCTGAAGTTGGCATCACCGGGCTGGACGCTCAGTTCCTGCGCCAGCTTAAGCGTAAAGGCTTCGCCGATGCGCGCCTGGCTAAGCTTGCCGGGGTTCGTGAAAATGAAATCCGCAAGCTGCGCGAACAGTATCAGCTGCATCCGGTATACAAACGAGTGGATACCTGTGCGGCGGAGTTCGCTACCGATACCGCTTACATGTACTCCACTTATGAAGAAGAGTGCGAAGCTAACCCGAGCCAGGATCGCGACAAAATTATGGTGCTGGGCGGTGGACCTAACCGTATCGGCCAGGGGATTGAGTTCGATTACTGCTGCGTGCATGCGGCCCTGGCTCTGCGCGAAGATGGTTATGAAACCATCATGGTTAACTGTAACCCGGAAACCGTTTCTACTGACTACGACACCTCCGACCGTCTCTACTTCGAGCCGGTAACGCTGGAAGATGTGCTGGAAATTGTGCGTATCGAGAAGCCAAAAGGTGTGATTGTCCAGTACGGTGGCCAGACTCCGCTGAAACTGGCTCGCGCCCTGGAAGCCGCAGGGGTGCCGGTTATTGGTACCAGCCCGGATGCTATTGACCGTGCCGAAGACCGTGAGCGCTTCCAGCATGCGGTAGATCGCCTGAAACTGCTGCAACCGGCCAACGCCACTGTAACTACCATCGACCAGGCGGTAGAAAAGGCGGCTCAGATTGGCTATCCACTGGTGGTGCGTCCTTCCTACGTATTGGGTGGCCGCGCGATGGAAATCGTTTATGACGAAGCCGACCTGAAGCGCTATTTCCAGACTGCTGTTAGCGTTTCTAACGATGCGCCAGTGCTGCTGGACCGCTTCCTTGACGACGCGGTTGAAGTCGATGTGGACGCTATCTGCGACGGCGAGGCGGTGCTGATTGGCGGCATTATGGAGCATATCGAACAGGCCGGCGTTCACTCTGGTGACTCCGCATGTTCTCTCCCAGCCTATACGCTGAGCCAGGAGATTCAGGACGAGATGCGCGAGCAGGTGCGTAAGCTGGCCTTTGAACTCCAGGTGCGCGGTCTGATGAACGTTCAGTTCGCCGTGAAAGACAACCAGGTTTACCTGATTGAAGTTAACCCGCGCGCGGCCCGTACCGTACCGTTTGTTTCGAAAGCGACAGGCGTTCCACTGGCGAAAGTCGCGGCACGAGTCATGGCGGGTAAAACTCTGGCCGAGCAGGGCGTGACTAAAGAGGTGATTCCTCCTTATTACTCCGTGAAGGAAGTGGTGCTGCCGTTCAACAAATTCCCAGGCGTCGACCCGCTGTTAGGGCCAGAGATGCGTTCTACCGGGGAAGTGATGGGCGTTGGCCGTACCTTTGCCGAAGCGTTTGCTAAAGCGATGCTGGGAAGCCAGTCCAATATGAAGAAAACCGGTCGCGCGCTGCTGTCGGTACGTGAAGGCGATAAAGGCCGGGTTGTGGATTTGGCCGCAAAACTGTTGAAACAAGGCTTTGAGCTGGATGCCACCCACGGTACTGCGGTTGTGCTGGGCGAGGCGGGGATTAACCCACGCCTGGTCAACAAGGTGCATGAAGGCCGTCCGCATATTCAGGACCGTATCAAAAACGGTGAATATGTGTACATCATCAACACCACCGCTGGCCGCCAGGCGATTGAGGACTCCAAGCTTATTCGCCGCAGTGCGCTGCGCTATAAAGTGCATTACGACACTACCCTGAACGGTGGTTTTGCAACAACCATGTCTCTGAATGCGGATGCGACTGAGCAGGTGATTTCGGTTCAGGAGATGCATCAGCAGCTGGTGAAGTAATGTGTAACAGTATGGCGGTGGGTACCGCCAGCTGATTTAACTAAAGGGAGCCGCGTGGCTCCCTTTTTTACGGCTTACCGGCAGCTCTCAGGCTGGAGAAGGTATACGGACAATAATCTGTCCACTTCTGCCCACCAGGTAATGCGGTTCCCTCTTCTCCCGAACTAAATGTTTATGTGATACTCATCACAATCGGCATTCCGTATCGGCCGAAAAGTCTACACTTAGAGAATTTCAGCAAGGGAAACGCAGTTCATTGAGCACTAATCTATGATTTTAATAATTTACGCCCATCCTTACCCCGATCGCTCTCATGCCAATCGGCGAATGCTCGAGAAAGTCGAGGTTTTGCCAGATGTTGAGGTGCGTTCGCTATATGACCTCTACCCTGATTTTAATATTGATATTGCAGCGGAACAGGCGGCCCTGAGCCGCGCTGACCTTATCGTGCTGCAACACCCCATGCAATGGTACAACATGACGCCGCTGCTCAAACTATGGCTAGATAAAGTGCTGTCGCACGGCTGGGCTTATGGGCACGGCGGTTATGCCCTGCGCGGTAAAAGCCTGATGTGGGCGGTTACCACGGGTGGCGGTGAGCAGCATTTCAACCAGGGCGATCACCCAGGATTCGATGTGTTATCTCAGCCGCTACAGGCTACCGCACTCTATTGCGGATTAAAGTGGCTGCCGCCTTTCTCAATGCATTGCACCTTTATCTGTACGGATTCGACTCTGGCAGAGCAGGCCTGTGCTTACGAACAACGGTTGCTGGCATGGCGGGAAGCAAATAATGGATAGTCATAGCTTAATTCAGGCTCTTATCTACCTTGGCTCAGCGGCGCTTATTGTCCCTATTGCAGTGCGTCTGGGGCTTGGCTCGGTACTGGGCTATTTGATTGCTGGCTGCATTATCGGCCCGTGGGGTTTGCGGTTGGTAACCGATGCGGAGGTTATCCTGCATTTTGCCGAAATCGGCGTGGTGCTGATGTTGTTCGTTATCGGGCTGGAGCTGGATCCCCGCCGATTATGGACGCTGCGTGCTTCGGTATTTGGCGGCGGTATGCTGCAAATGATCCTGTGCGGGCTGGCGCTGGGCGGTTTTTGCGTCGCGCTGGGGCTACGCTGGCCGGTGGCGCTGCTAATAGGCCTGACACTGGCGCTTTCATCAACGGCTATCGCCATGGCGGCAATGAATGAGCGTAACCTGACGGTCTCCACCATGGGACGCAGCGCTTTCGCCGTGCTGCTGTTCCAGGATATCGCGGCGATTCCGCTGGTTGCGATGATCCCGCTGCTGGCCAGTAGCGGGGCGACCACCACGGCCGGCGCTTTTGCGATATCGGCATTGAAGGTGGTAGGTGCGCTGGCGCTGGTGGTTCTGCTGGGGCGCTATGTGACCCGACCTTTATTGCGTTTCGTGGCGCGTTCCGGGCTGCGGGAAGTGTTCAGCGCCATGGCTCTATTCCTGGTGTTCGGCTTCGGGCTATTGCTGGAAGAGGCCGGGCTATCGATGGCGATGGGCGCGTTTCTGGCGGGGGTTCTGCTGGCAAGCTCTGAGTATCGCCATGCGCTGGAGAGCGATATCGAGCCGTTTAAAGGGCTGCTGCTGGGGCTGTTCTTTATCGGCGTAGGGATGTCCATCGACTTTGGTACCCTGATTGATAATCCGCTGCGGGTACTGATACTGCTATTTGGCTTCCTGATTATTAAGTTTGTCATGCTATGGCTTATTGGCCGCCCGCTAAGAGTTCCACGTCGCCAGTGGCGCTGGTTTGCCGCGTTGCTGGGGCAGGGAAGTGAATTTGCCTTTGTTATTTTTGGGGCGGCGCAAATGGCTCAGGTTCTGGAGCCGGAATGGGCGCGCGCGCTCACTCTTGCGGTAGCGCTCTCCATGGCGGCGACGCCGTTGCTGCTGGTACTACTGACCCGGCTGGATAAAGGCAGTTCGGATCAGGCCCGTGAAGCCGATGTCATTGATGAAGAGCAGCCGCGGGTGATTGTTGCCGGTTTCGGGCGCTTCGGACAGATTGCCGGACGTATGCTTCTGGCCAGCAATGTGAAGATGGTGGTTCTCGATCACGATCCCGACCATATCGAGATTTTGCGTAAGTTTGGCATGAAGGTGTTCTATGGCGATGCGACGCGTCTGGATATGCTGGAATCCGCCGGGGCAGAGAAGGCAGAGATTTTAATTAATGCTATTGATGACCCGGAAACTAATATGCAGCTTACTGAGCTGGCCCGGGAGCATTTCCCGAACCTCCGAGTGGTGGCTCGCGCCAGGGATGTGAACCATTACATTCGTCTTAATCAGGCCGGGGTAACTTTCGCAGAGCGTGAAACGTTTGAAAGCGCGCTGCTGGTTGGCCGCCGGGTTCTGGAGCAGCTTGGCCTGGGGCGTTATGAGGCGCGCGAACGTGCAGACCATTTCCGTCGTTTTAACACCCGAATGGTTGAGGAGCTGGCGAAGGCTAAAGACGATACTACCTCGCAGGCGGCGGTTTATAAGCGCGCTTCCGGCATGCTGACCGATATTATCCGTGAAGATAAGGCTCATTTGAGCATTATTCAGAGCCACGGCTGGCAGGGCAGGGAGGAGGAGTCTTATACCGATACCACCGATGAAGGGGCAGAGGCGAAGACCGAGTCCTGATACGGTTAATCTAATAAAACGGCCAGACAATGTCTGGCCGTTTTTCTATCTGTCATCTGTTGCTGCACACAATGGCTTTTGTAATTAACTAAGAGCTACTTTGATACCCAGCCCCAGCAACAATCCGCCCAGGCATTTGTCGATAATCTTATGAGCTCGGGTCAGCCCCCGACGCACCGCCGCGCTCTGAATAATCACTACCAGCAGCGGCCACCAGAGAACCGATAGCCCGACGATGACCCCGGCATACCACAGCTTCTCAAGCAGCCCAGAGTTAACGCTGAGTACCTGGGTAAACATCGCGAGGAAAAACAGCGTGGCTTTAGGGTTGAGCAGGTTGCACAAATAGCCTTGTAAAAATGCGCTGCGATAGCTGATGCTTTGCGCCGTTTGACTTCCATCGAGATTCAACTGGCCGCCACCTTTTGATAGCAGCGCCTTGAGGCCAATCCAGATCAAATATGCCGCACCTGCGTATTTCAGTAATCCAAATAGCCATGGCGTGGTGGTAATTACCACCGCCAGCCCGGCGACGCAGTAAATCATATGGGTAGCTACACCGCTGATGACTCCGGCGGCGCTCATCATGGCCGCTGAGCGCGGATAGCGGGCGGAGTTCTTTACCATCAGAAAGAAATCAGGGCCGGGGGATATCATTCCTAATGTGGCAATGGTGGCGATAAATAACGTGGTTTCCAGCATGGGGAAAATGCCTCAGATGTCGATAGGTACTTCGGGTCGATGACAGCGTATAGCGATTACTAACATAAAATCTCACCTTATGGTGAAAAATAACGCGCTGGTAAAAAAATAATCGCCGGACAGGCTGACGGCGGTTAATGGTTTCCGTATAGTGTCGGCACTTTTTCCACCTGGGATGAGACAGATGATTAGCCTGATTGCTGCGTTAGCGGTTGACCGTGTAATTGGTCTTGATAATGCGATGCCCTGGGATCTGCCTGCGGATCTTGCCTGGTTTAAACGTAATACGCTGAATAAGCCCGTCATTATGGGGCGGCTGACGTGGGAATCTATCGGGCGTCCTCTGCCCGGACGTCACAATATTGTGCTGAGCCGCAATCCCGGTAATGACGAACGCGTAACCTGGGTAACCACACCTGAAGAGGCGCTGGCAGCCTGTGCCGATGCTGAAGAAGTGATGGTTATCGGCGGTGGACGGGTTTATCAGCAGTTCCTTGCGCATGCCAGCCGCCTCTATTTGACACACATTGATGCTGAGGTTGAAGGTGATACCCACTTCCCAGACTATCAGCCGGATGAGTGGCAGTCGGTATTCAGTGAGTTTCACGATGCAGATGAAAGAAACTCTCACAGCTACTGCTTTGAGATTCTGGAGCGGCGTTAATAAAAAACACCGGATGGTTAATCCGGTGTTTTACTGACTATGATTTGGCGACTTCACCATCATTTAACGCCGCCTGGCGATTGGATGGCTGAGTGAAGTATTGCTGGTCTTCCCAGCGCAGGCAGGTTAAATCCCCCCCCCAGCAGCACCCCGTATCCAAAGCATAGATATGTTCCGGCGTGCCTTTTCCTTCCAGCGATGCCCAGTGGCCGAAAACAATGCTGTACTGCTCGGATACCGGCCCTGGAATATTGAACCATGGCTTGAGCGGCGCAGGCGCATTTTGCGGCGCGTCTTTGCAGAACATATCCAACTGCCCGTTCGGAAAGCAATAACGCATACGGGTCAGGGCATTGGTGATAAACCTCAGGCGGGCCAGCCCCGTGAGCTCTTCGCTCCAGTTATTCGGCATATCGCCATACATGGCATCGAGAAATAGCGGGTAGCTATCGCTGGATAGCACTGCCTCAACGTCGCGTGCGCAGGCTTTAGCCGTCGCGATATCCCATTGCGGCGTGATCCCGGCATGAGCCATCACCAGCTTTTTATCCTCATCAACCTGCAATAGCGGCTGACGCCGCAGCCAGTTAATCAGAAAGTCAGCATCATCGGCTTCCAGCAAAGGGGAAATACGATCTTTTGGCTTATTACGGCTGATGCCTGCGTAAACTGCCAGCAGGTGGAGATCGTGATTACCCAGTACCATGCGTACCGAGTCTCCAAGCGAGCGCACGAAGCGCAGCACTTCCAGAGAGCCCGGCCCGCGGGCAACCAGGTCGCCGGTGAGCCATAAGGTATCGGTGGCAGGATCGAAAGCTACTCGTTCTAATAATGCGGTCAGTTCATCGTAGCAACCATGAACATCGCCAATCAGGTATGTAGACATCGCGCTCAGTGAATGAAGGCGGGCACAGCCAGGCGGAACACCGGGATGGCGACCTGGAAAGTATTGCCCTGGTTATCGACCATCAGATAATGGCCCTGCATGGTTCCAAGCGGTGTTTCAATAACGGCACCGCTGGTGTACTGGTACTCATTGCTAGCGTCAATATGCGGCTGCTCGCCTACCACCCCTTCACCCTGAACTTCGGTCTCTTTGCCGTTGCCATTGGTGATAAGCCAGTAACGTCCGAGCAGCTGAACCGGCTGGCGGCCCAGATTGCGAATGGTAACGGTATAAGCAAACACGAAGCGTTCATCCTCTGGAGAGGACTGTGACTCGATATAGACGCTTTGAACCTGAACACAAACGCGGGGCGAATCGGACATTACTGGCTCCTCCCGGATTAGGGTTGGTCACATAAATAGTTAGCCATCTTGCAATATTGCTCGACCGAGATGTTCTCTGCTCGCATCGCCGGATCGACTCCCAGCTCCGTCAGCACCTCAACCGTAAACAGATTACCAAGACTATTGCGAATAGTCTTGCGGCGCTGGTTGAAAGCTTCGGTAGTAATACGGCTCAGCACCCGCAGGTCGCGCACTGGGTATGGAATCGTCTGGTGAGGTACCAGACGCACCACGGCAGAGTCAACTTTTGGCGGTGGAGTAAATGCGGTCGGTGGTACTTCCAGTACTGGAATTACCTGGCAGAAATACTGCGCCATAACCGTCAGACGACCATACGCTTTACTATTAGGGCCGGCAACCAGACGGTTAACAACCTCTTTTTGCAACATAAAGTGCATGTCGGCAATAGCGTCAGTATAGCTAAACAGATGGAACATCAGCGGGGTAGAGATATTGTACGGCAGGTTACCGAACACTCGCAGCGGCTGGCCGATTTCAGCAGACAGTTTGCCGAAATCCATGGTCATCGCATCCTGCTGGTAAATGGTCAGTTTTGGCGCCAGAAACGGATGCGTTTGCAGGCGTGCCGCCAGATCCCTATCCAGTTCGATAACGGTGAGCTTATCCATACGCTCGCCAACCGGCTCGGTCAGCGCGCCCAGGCCCGGGCCGATTTCAACCATGGCCTGGCCTTTCTGAGGATTAATAGCCGAAACGATACTGTCGATAACGAAGTGATCGTTAAGGAAGTTTTGCCCGAAGCGTTTACGGGCGAGGTGGCCCTGATGGACTCGATTATTCATTACTATTTGCAATCATTTTAATGGCGAGATTAAGCGCCGTAACAAAACTACCGACATCGGCCGTACCTTTGCCCGCCAGTTCCAGCGCGGTGCCGTGGTCAACCGAAGTACGAATAAAGGGCAGGCCGAGGGTGATATTCACCGCGCGCCCGAAACCCTGATATTTTAGCACGGGCAGCCCCTGATCGTGGTACATCGCCAGCACCGCATCGGCGTTATCCAGATATTTAGGCTGGAACAGAGTGTCGGCAGGCAATGGCCCGAGCAGGGTCATACCCTGAGCGCGGAGCTTATCTAACAGCGGAGAGATAACTTCAATCTCTTCGTGACCCATATGGCCGCCCTCACCGGCGTGCGGGTTAAGCCCGCAAACCAAAATCCGCGGCTGCTCAATACCAAAGCGGCTCTGCAGGGTGCCATTTAAAATGGTGATAACCTGCTCCAACAGCTCTGGAGTAATAGCATCAGCCACATCGCGCAGCGGGAGATGGGTTGTCGCCAGCGCCACCTTAAGTTCTTCCGTAGCCAGCATCATCACGACTTTTTCACTGGCTGAGCGCTGCTCAAAGAACTCAGTATGCCCGGTAAAAGGCACTCCCGCATCGTTGATGATGCCCTTGTGAACCGGCCCGGTAATCAGCGCGGCAAACTCACCATTCAGGCAACCATCGCAGGCTCGAGCCAGGGTCTCTACGACATACAATCCGTTATCCGGATTAAGAACGCCGGGCGTGGCAGGTGTGCGCAAAGCAATAGGCAGAATGGTCAGCGTACCGGCTTTCTGTGCTACCGGAGCAGAGTCTGGTTGCCAGGGAAGCAGGGTAAGCGGGAGGTCTAGGGCGGCGGCGCGTTGCGCCAGGAGGTCGGGATCGGCACAAACTACCAGTTCCACAGGCCAGTCGCGCTGTGCCAGCGCGACGACCAGGTCGGGGCCAATCCCGGCGGGTTCGCCGGGAGTTAGCACCACTCGTTTGGAATTAACCATTACCATCGAGAATCTTCACATAGGCGCTGGCGCGTTGTTCCTGCATCCAGCTTGCGGCTTCTTCAGAGAACTTACGGTTAAACAGCATCCGGTAAGCCCGGTCTTTTTGTGCGGCGTCGGTACGGTCAACGCTGCGGGTATCCATCAGTTCAATCAGGTGCCAGCCAAAGGAGGAGTGAACCGGATTGCTCAGCTGACCGCGCTGCAGTTGAGACAGGGCATCGCGGAAGGCCGGATCGTAGATCTCGCTCGGTGCCCAACCCAGATCGCCACCCTGAGCGGCTGAACCAGGATCCTGGGAGAACTCTTTCGCGGCTTTAGCAAAAGTGGTTTTACCGCTGCGAATATCCGCCGCGATCTGTTCCAGCTTAGCGCGAGCCTGATCGTCGGTCATCACCGGAGAGGTGCGCAGCAGGATGTGGCGAGCGTGAACTTCAGTCACGGAAACGCCCTGAGTCTGGCCACGCATATCGGTCACTTTCAAAATATGGAAACCTACGCCAGAACGCACAGGGCCGATGATATCGCCTTTTTTAGCCGTGCTCAGCGCCTCAGCAAAAATAGAAGGCAGCTCCTGAATACGACCCCAGCCCATCTGGCCGCCTTTCAGCGCCTGTTGGTCGGCAGAGTAGGTCATCGCCAGTTTACCGAAGTCAGCGCCGTTGCGGGCCTGCTGTACGACATCGTTAGCCTGTTGTTCCGCCTGATCGACCTGCGAAGAGGATGGATTCTCTGGCAGAGGGATCAGAATGTGGCTCAGATTAAGTTCGGTGTTGGCATCGTTTTGACCACCAACCTGAGAAGCCAACTGATTGACCTCCTGCGGCAGAATGGTAACCCGACGGCGTACTTCGTTGTTACGTACTTCGGAAATAAGCATCTCTTTGCGGATCTGCTTACGATAGTCGGCATAGCTTACGCCATCATAAGCCAGACGGCTGCGCATCTGATCGAGGGACATGTGGTTTTGCGCTGCGATGTTACCGATAGCCTGATCGAGCTGCTCATCGCTAACTTTGATGCCCATTTTATCGCCCATCTGGGTCATTATCTGATCCATGATGAGTTTCTCAAGGATCTGATGGCGCAGCGCTCCGTCATCAGGAAGCTGTTGGCCTGCCTGACGAGCGTTAGCTTTAACGGACTGCATCATGCCATCAACATCGCTTTCGAGGACTACGCCATTGTTAACAACGGCAGCGACTTTATCGACAACCTGGGGGGCAGCGAAAGTGGTGTTGGCCACCAGGGCCGCACCGAGAAGCAGCGTTCTCCAGTTCTTCATACTTTATCCATTTCTACTTATTAGGCCGCAATGCGGACTCATTAAACGTCAGTTATAGAGAGCTTTGATACGGGATAATCCCTGAACGCAACATCTCTGAAGTACCCAGGCCATAGTTCGGAGTCAGGCCACGCAGCTCAAAGTTGATGCCGATGGAATGATCGTACTCGCCTTTCTCGTATTTCCAGCCGTTAACTTTACGTTCGTAACCGAGACGAATCGCGTAGCAGCAGGAGTTGTACTGGACGCCCAGCATCTGCTCAGCAGGTTTGCTGACGGTAGTATCATAGTAATAAGCGCCAACTACGGACCAGCGATCGGCGATTGGCCAGCTGCCGGTCATACCGACCTGGTTAATACCGTGACGATACTGTTCGGCCGTGGAGTAATAACTTGGCATGGTCGCACGAATATACTCAGGGCTGGCGTAGCGGTAATTCAGCTGTAGCACGCGGTCGTCATCGCGACGGTATTCAAGGGTCGAACTGCCGGTTGCGATGTTATCCATACGGGCATCGTATTCCAGACCACCGCGCAGGCCCCAGCGATCGGTCAGACGCCAGTAGGTATCCCCAGCCCATAGCATGGAGCCCGTGTCTTTATTTTTCTCCCACTGGATGTTGTCATCGCCGGTACGGGAACGGGAGAAGTAATAAACCTGACCGATAGAGGCGTTGAAACGTTCAACAGACTCGTCATCGAATACGCGAGTAGTCAGGCCGGAAGTCAGCTGGTTCGCAGAGGAGATACGGTCAAGACCGCCGTAGCTACGGTCGCGGAACAGGCCGCTGTAGTCCGACTGCAGGAAGGATGAGTCGTAAGCATTGATATTGCTCTGATCGCGATACGGGCGGTACAAGTACTGCATCCGCGGTTCAAGAGTCTGGGTATAACCCTCCGACCAGTCCATATCGCGTTCGAAGACTAGCTTGCCGTCCATTTTGAACTGCGGAATGGTACGGTTGACGTTGTCATCCAGCTTAGCCGCCGCCCGGGCATTATATTTGCTGTAGCGATCGAGGTTATCCTGCTGGTAGTGGGTCGCCAGCATTTTCACTTCGGTATTCAGGCTGGCCCAGTTGTTTGATACCGGCAGATTGATTGTCGGCTCAATGTGCAAACGAGTCGCTTCAGGCAGGCTGTCGTTGACGTTATCGAAGCGAACGGCCTGAGCGTAGATATGAGTATCAAACGGCCCCAGATCGTTGTAGTAATAGTTAACGTCGAGCTGTGGCAATGCCTTATAAGAGTTGGCATGGCTAACGTCGCTCAGAACCTGGAACTGTTTGGCCGACAGGGTGGCGTCGAAGTCTTTAACCGCATAGCCTACGCTGAATTTCTGGGTGGCGTAGCCATCGGTACTGTCGCCGTATTCGGTATCGAAATCGTTCAGGAAGTGACGGTCGCTGACCTTGGTGTAGTCAACGTTAAAGCGCCACACCTTATCCAGCACGCCGTGATGCTGCCAGTAGAATAACCAGCGGTTGCTACGACTTTCGCCTGGATGATCTTCACTGTAGCGTTTATCGGAGCCCAGATAATCCAGCTCCATGATGCCGGCACCGGCGCGGGTCAGATAGCGGAATTCGTTCTCCCACATAATGTTGCCCCGTTTCTCCATGTAGTGCGGAGTAATGGTGGCATCCATGTTAGGAGCGATGTTCCAATAATACGGCAGGGTGAATTCAAAGCCGTTTTTGGAACCGAACTTGGCGTTAGGCATCAGGAAGCCAGAACGACGTTTGCTACCGATAGGCAACTGCAGATAAGGCGTATAGAAAATAGGCACCGGCCCGAGCTTAAAGCGGGCGTTCCAAATCTCGGCAACTTCTTCCTCGCGGTCCTGAATTATCTCACTACCTACCACACTCCAGGTGTTCTGACCCGGCAGACAGGAGGTGAAGGTACCGTTATCGAGAATGGTATAGCGGTTCTGGGCGCGCTGCTTCATGAGATCCGCAGTACCGCGTCCCTGACGCCCCACCATCTGATAGTCGCCTTTCCAGACGTTGGTATCTTTAGTATTCAGGTTTGACCAGGCTTTTGGCCCTTTGAGGATGACCTGATTATCGTCATAGTGTACGTTGCCAAGAGCATCGACGGTACGCACCGGATCCTGTTGGTTTGGTAGCATCTTCTGATGCACCTGAACCTCATCGGCCAGCATACGGCTGTTACCCTGACGAATATCAACATCGCCGGTAAACACGGCATTGTCCGGATAATCGCCTTTGGCATCGTTAGCATTAATGGTAATTGGCTGCTGATTAGCGTCGCCGTTGACCAGAGGGCGATCGTAGCTAGGTACGCCAAGCAGACATTGCGAAGCTAAATCTGCCGCAATACCCTGTTGGCTGTAGATAGCTGAACCAATCAAAGTGGCCAGCAAGGTGGGAATACGTTTTTTCATACGTTTTTTTCGTTGTTCCGTCATCAAGGGCTTCTCGCCGGCAAACGCTCAGAGACTAACTTACTCATTAATACAGCGCCAGTCTTAATCGAATCCGTTTTCGTATTTGGTATGTTAGGCACCGTCAATAATGACGGGTATGATAAAGCAATTTTCAGTCTAGGGCATTTCGATTTGGGGAGTATATGCAGTATTTGGGTAAAGTGATCGGTGTCGCAATGGCCTTAATGATGGGCGGCGGTTTTTGGGGCGTGGTTCTGGGGTTAATTATTGGCCACATGTTCGACCGCGCGCGGATGCGTCGCAGCGGATGGTTTGCAAACCAGCAGCAGCGCCAGGCCATTTTTTTTAGCACCACTTTTGAGGTTCTGGGTCATGTGACCAAGTCAAAAGGGCGTGTGACCGAAGCCGATATTCATCTGGCCTCGGTATTAATGGATAGGATGCAGCTGCATGGCGAGGCGCGTAATGCGGCCCAGCAGGCATTTCGTACCGGCAAAGAGAATCAGTATCCGCTGCGGGAAAAACTTCGCCAGCTGCGTGCTATTTGTCTTGGGCGGTCAGATCTTATTCGTATGTTTCTCGAGATTCAGATTCAGGCAGCCTTTCTTGATGGCGAACTGCATCCGAAAGAGCGTGAAGTGCTGTACGTCATTGGTGATGAGCTGGGTGTGTCCAGAATCCAGCTTGAGATGTTTATGCGCATGATGCAGGGCGGTGCTCAGTTCGGCGGTGGGTATCAGCACCAGGGCCAGAGCCAACAGGGGCACGGCGGCTGGCAGCCAAACGCTTCTCAGGGGCCAACTCTGGAAGATGCTTGCAATGTGCTGGGGGTTAAACCTGACGATGAGCCGACCACTATTAAACGCGCCTACCGTAAACTAATGAGTGAGCACCATCCGGATAAACTGGTGGCCAAAGGGTTACCGCCGGAAATGATGGAGCTTGCCAAGCAAAAAGCACAGGAAATTCAGCAGGCCTACGAGATGATTAAAACCCATAAGGGCTTTAAGTAACCGCCACGCTTCCCGCATTTGCTTCCTGAACGCCATAAAAAAGGCCCGCATTGCGGGCCTTTTGTTATCTTTGTCACGCCACATTATCGAGACGTGAGGAGTGCTTAGAGCCGGATTAAAAATCCGCAGGCGCTTTAAAGGTCATACGATTGCCAAATGCCGGATGAGTAATGGTGAGCATCTCAGCGTGCAACAGCAGTCGTGGTGCCATAGCCAGCGCTTCTGGCGTAGCGTAAAACTTATCACCCAGAATCGGATGACCCAAAGACTGCATATGTACCCGCAGTTGATGGGAGCGTCCGGTTATCGGCTTCAACCTTACCCGAGCCGTGTTATCTGCACCATACTCCAGAATTTGATACTCGGTCTGAGCCGCTTTACCTGTTTCATAACAGACTTTCTGTTTCGGACGGTTAGGCCAGTCGCAGATAAGCGGCAGGTCGATAAGCCCCTCATCGGGTTGCGGATGGCCAAAGACTCGGGCGACATACTGCTTTTGTGGCTCGCGCTCGCGAAACTGGCGCTTTAGCTCGCGCTCAGCCGCTTTAGTGAGTGCGACCACAATCACGCCACTGGTCGCCATATCCAAACGATGTACCGACTCAGCACCGGGATAATCGCGCTGTACCCGGCTCATTACGCTATCGTTATGCTCCGGTAAACGGCCCGGCACTGAGAGCAGGCCGGACGGTTTATTGACCACCATGATGTGCTCATCCTGATAAAGGACGACAAGCCAGGGATCCTGAGACGGCTGATAAAATTCCATCATGGCGGCTACTCCGTTACTGGTGGGTGACGACGATAAGACGCAGGGCGTCGAGACGCCAGCTCGCATCACCAAGGCTGTCCAGAACCTGTTGACGATTTTGCTCAATAGCTTCCAGCTCGTCGTCGCGGATGTTTGGATTCACTGCTCGCAGCGCTTCAAGACGCGCCAGCTCAGCTGACAATACATCATCAGCCTCTTTGCGCGCCGCAGAGATAAGCGCCTGTGCCGCATCGGCAATTTTCTCTTCGCCTTGTTGCAGGATAGCGTGAACATCCTGCTGAACCGCATTGACCAGCTTGCTGCCGGTATGGCGATTGACGGCGCTGAGCTGGCGGTTAAACCCTTCAAACTCTACCTGGGCTGCCAGATTGTTGCCGTTTTTGTCCAGCAGCATACGCACCGGTGTTGGCGGCAGGAAGCGAGTCAATTGCAGCTGTTTTGGCGCTTTGGCCTCAACCACATAGATAAGCTCCAGCAGCATGGTGCCTACCGGCAGCGCTTTGTTTTTTAACAATGACAGCGCGCTGCTACCGGTATCGCTGGACAGGATCAGATCGAGACCGTTGCGAATAAGCGGATGTTCCCAGGTCACGAACTGAGCATCTTCGCGGGACAGCGCCACATCACGACGGAAGGTGATAGTACAGCCATCTTCCGGCAGGCCTGGGAAATCAGGCACCAGCATATGGTCGGAAGGTGTCAGAACCACCATGTGCTCGCCACGGTCATCCTGATTAACGCCCACGATATCGAACAGGTTCATGGCAAAGCCAACCAGGTCAGTATCGTCGTCTTGCTCCGCGATAGACTCAGCCAGCTGAGCCGCTTTTTCTCCACCGTTGGAGTGGATTTCCAGCAGGCGGTCGCGGCCTTGTTCCAGCTGCGCTTTCAGCAGGTCATGTTGCTCACGGCAATGGGCGATAAGGTCATCAAAACCTTCGGTTTTATCCGGGCTTGCCAGATAGTCAATAAGCTGAGCATTGACCTGATCATAGATAGTGCGGCCGGTCGGGCAGGTATGCTCGAAAGCATCCAGCCCTTCGTGATACCAGCGTACCAGCACCGACTGAGCGGTCTGCTCCAGGTATGGAACGTGGATCTGGATATCGCGCGCCTGGCCGATACGGTCCAGACGGCCGATACGTTGCTCCAGCAAGTCCGGGTTGTATGGCAGGTCGAACATGACCAGCTGGCTGGCGAACTGGAAGTTACGGCCTTCGGAGCCGATTTCCGAGCACAGCAGCACCTGAGCGCCGGTATCTTCCTCGCTGAACCAGGCCGCAGCCCGGTCGCGTTCGATAATCGACATCCCTTCATGGAATACCGCAGCGCGAATACCTTCGCGCTCGCGAAGGACTTGTTCCAGCTGCAGTGCGGTCGCCGCCTTAGCGCAGATAACCAAAACTTTCTGGGAGCGATGGCTGGTCAGATAGCCCATCAGCCATTCAACGCGCGGGTCGAAGTTCCACCAGGTTGCGTTATCACCTTCAAATTCCTGATAAATCTGCTCTGGGTAGAGCATGTCATGAGCGCGAGCTTCAGGTGATTTGCGGGCGCTCATAATGCCAGAAACTTTAATCGCAGTCTGATACTGTAGCGGCAGCGGAAGTTTGATGGTGTGCAGCTCGCGCTGTGGGAAACCTTTCACGCCGTTACGGGTGTTACGGAACAGAACGCGGCTGGTACCGTGCCTGTCCATCAGCATGCTAATCAGCTCCTGACGCGCATCGCTGGCGTCATCGCCACCGGCGTTGGCGGCTTTCAGCAGCGGCTCGGCATCCTGCTCGCTGATAAGATCACTGATGGCGGTCAGTTGATCGGGCTTGAGAGTTTCACCGGCCAGCAGCAGGGCGACGGCATCGGCTACCGGGCGGTAATTTTGCTGCTCACTAACAAACTGCTCAAAATCATGGAATCGGCTTGGATCCAGCAGACGCAGGCGGGCAAAGTGGCTCTCCATTCCCAGCTGTTCTGGAGTCGCGGTCAGCAGTAATACCCCAGGAATATGTTCAGCCAGCTGCTCAATCGCCAGATACTCGCGGCTTGGTGCGGCTTCGCTCCACACCAGGTGATGGGCCTCATCGACCACCATCAAATCCCACTGGGCATCGCACAGCTGTTCCAGACGCTGCTTGCTGCGACGTACAAAGTCTAGCGAACAGATAATCAGCTGCTCGGTATCAAACGGGTTGCTGCTGTCATGCAGCGCTTCGTTGTAGCGTTCATCATCGAACAAGGCGAAGCGCAGGTTAAAGCGGCGTAACATCTCTACCAGCCACTGATGTTGCAGTGTTTCAGGCACTACGATAAGCACCCGCTCGGCGGCGCCAGAGAGCAGCTGCTGATGCAAAATCATCCCTGCTTCAATGGTTTTACCCAGGCCTACTTCATCTGCCAGCAATACGCGCGGCGCGTGGCGGCGACCGACATCGTGGGCGATATGAAGCTGATGCGGAATTAAGTTGGTTCGCATACCGCGCAGTCCGCTCCACGGCTGGCGATATTGCTCACTCTGATATTTACGGGCGCGATAGCGCAGAGCAAAGCGATCCATTCGGTCAATCTGGCCAGCGAACAGGCGATCCTGCGGTTTGCTGAATACCAATTTGCTATCCAGCAGCACTTCGCGCAGCATCACGCCAGTCTCTTCGGTATCCAGGCGGGTGCCGACATAAGCAAACAGGCCATTTTCCTGCTGCACTTCCTCGATCTTCAGTTGCCAGCCATCGTGGCTGGTCACGACGTCACCCGGGTTAAACATGACGCGGGTAATCGGAGAGTCGTTGCGAGCGTAAAGACGGTTTTCACCGGTAATCGGGAACAACAGAGTAACCATTCGAGCATCCATTGCTACGACGGTACCCAGGCCCAGCTCGCTTTCCGTGTCGCTGATCCAACGTTGACCAAGTGTAAAAGGCATATTTTTAGGCTCTGATTTAAGGCAATAGCATGGCTACCGTCCGAAGAGGGCGGCGCATTGCGTTGAGTACAAGGAATTTGAAAGGGCGCTATGGTACTGGATGGCAGGGCGTTCGTCACCTGTCAAAATAATCCCAGTTGCCCAGTCATTAGTGTAGCAAAATCATCCTCGATAAAGGGGAGAATTCCGTCAGCAATCGGCTGTAACTGCCGGGTAAGGTAGTGTTCGTAATCGGGTGGAGAGTCTTGATAATCACAGGGTTGCGGGCCGCTCAGCGTCCAGATATAGCGGATAGCTCCGCGATTTTGATACTGACGCGGGCGGCCAAGACGCACGTTTTGTTCGTCGGCGATACGCGCCGCCCGAACGTGCGGCGGCACATTGCGCTGATACTCTTCCAGCGGACGACGCAGCCTTTTGCGATAGACCAGTTGGTCATCCAGCTCACCGGCGTATAGGCTGGCGACTGTTTCGCGTACATAATCCTGGTAAGGGCGCTGATGGAAAATACGGCTATACAGCTCTTGCTGAAAGCGCTGCGCCAGGGGCGTCCAGTCGGTACGTACAGTTTCAAGCCCTTTAAACACCAGCCGTTCGTCGCCATCCCGCACAATAAGTCCGGCATAGCGTTTTTTACTGCCCTGTTCGGCCCCACGAATGGTCGGCATTAAAAAGCGGCTAAAGTGAGTTTCATACTCCAGTTCCAGCACGCTCTCCAGCCCCTGAGTCTCTTTAAGGTGTTGCTTCCACCACGCATTTACTTTTGCTGCCAGATTCGCGCCGGTCGCGTCCGCCTGCTGCTGGTTATGTGGTTTACGCAGCCAGACAAACAAAGAGTCGGTATCTCCATAAATAACCTCATATCCCTCGGCCTCAATAAGGGTTTTGGTTTGCCGGATAATGGCGTGGCCGCGCATGGTTATCGATGATGCCAGGCGCGGGTCGAAGAACCGGCAGGCGCTGGTGCCCAGGACGCCGTAAAAGGCGTTCATTAGGATTTTAAGTGCCTGGGATAGAGGCTTATTGCTTTGGCGCTTTGCCTCCTCGCGCCCGTCCCATAGCTGCTCGACAATGGCGGGCAGGCAGTGGACAGATCGTGAAAAATGGGCCTCAAGAAATCCTTCCGTACTATGCGCTTCATCCGGATGAGCCATCCCTTCAACCAGACCCACCGGATCTATCAAAAAGGTACGGATTATTGAGGGGTACAGGCTCTTGTAGTCCAGTACCAGCACTGAGTCATACAGGCCGGGCTGTGAATCCATCACATAGCCGCCGGGGCTGGCTTGCGGTGGAACCGACCCCAGATTGGGCGCGACAAAACCGGCGCGGTGCATCCGGGGAAAATAGAGATGATAAAACGATGCTACCGAACCACCGTGGCGATCGGCAGGCAGCCCGTTAGCCGAAGCGCGCTCCAGCAAAAACGGCATTAACTCGGTGTGCTGAAAAATGCGGGTAACCAGTTCGCAATCTTTGAGGTTATAGGTGGCCAGTGCAGGTTTATCCTGGGCGAAACGGCGCTCAATCTCATCCATCCGCTGCCATGGATTATCAATCGATTTTCCCTCGCCAAGCAGTTCCTGAGAGACGGCTTCCAGAGCAAATGAGGAAAAGTTCCAAAAAGCCGACTTCAACGCTTCGATACCGTCGATAATCAGCCGCCCTTCGGCCCGGGCAAAGAACACGCCAGGCTTGAAGCCGTGCTCGCGCCATTCCAGCGGCGTGGCCCTGCGACCCAGGCGTAGCGGCACACCGTAGCGCTCGGCGTGTTTTTGCAGTACCCGGAGGTCAAACTGAATCAGGTTCCAGCCAATAAGCACATCCGGATCATAACGGGCAAACCACTCATTAAGCATTTCCAGGAGCCGGGGGCGACTGCTGGCATAAACCAGTTCGAAATCCAGCCCCTCGGCATCGCCATTTTCCGGCCCCAGCATAAATACAATTCGCTGGCCGCAACCCTCCAGCCCGATGCAGGAGAGTTCGCCGTGACGGGAGGTTTCAATATCCAGCGATACCCATTTTAGCGGCGGCCGATAATCAGGGGCGGGCTTGAGCTGGGCCTGGCGCAGGCGCTGTTGCTGGCCTTCGCCGCTTACCCACACCGGGGCGTTGATAAAGCGCTCCATCAGAAAGCGCTCTGGCGGTTGAATATCGGCTTCATAGACCGGGATTGCGGCCTCGCGAAGGCGTTTCTCAAGGCGCTGAAGCTGGCGATACTGGCGGCAGTACAGGCCACAAACCGGCTGGCGATGAAAATCTTTCAGGGCCAGACTCGCCAGCCGCCAGCCGGATTCCCCTTTGAGCAATTGGCGTATTTCGTCCTGGCGGTCATCCGGAACAAATGCGACTGCTTCCTGCGGTGCGGTTATGGCCTCCAGCGGGCCGTTATCGGTGGCGAGCCAGAACCTCAGTTCACTGCCCTGCGGGGTGTCCTGCCAGTGGCGGGTTAGGATAAAGCCTTGAGTTGTCTGCGCCACTGATATTCCCCGCGTGAATGTAAAACCTGATTATACAGCCAGCGGGGTTATTTCTGTAATTATATACAGTGTTATCCGGCCATTCTGGTAGGTTCCTGCTGCCGAGAGCCGAGCCGTTCTTCTACCAGTCCTACAATGTGTGCGCCGATAGGCAGGGCCGAGGTAGCCGCTGGCGAAGGGGCGTTGCAGACGTTAATAGAGCGTGGGGTGTGCACGAACAGGAAGTCATCCACTAGTTTACCTTCGCGCGATACCGCCTGGGCGCGAACCCCTGCGGGATAAGGAGTCAGGTCGTCCAGTTCCAGGCTTGGACAATACTTTTGTACCGCTTTGAGGTACGAGCCCTTAAAGAGAGAGTTTTTCATTTCAGCCAGGCCAGGGCGCAGGTTGTCTTTAAGTACCTGACGGATACCTGAGTTACCGAGCATCTCAGCCATATCACGCAGTGAAATATCGGTTTTACGATAACCTTCGCGTTTCATCGCTAAGACCGCGTTAGGGCCAACCGTGACGCTGCCGTCGATCATTCGGGTCAGATGGACGCCGAGGAATGGCATAGAGGGGTCTGGAATCGGGTAAATCAGGTGGTTAACGATATTATTGTGCTCTG
Organism: Salmonella enterica subsp. enterica serovar Choleraesuis; assembly: GCA_022846635.1. Taxonomy (GTDB): domain Bacteria; phylum Pseudomonadota; class Gammaproteobacteria; order Enterobacterales; family Enterobacteriaceae. The sequence continues at coordinate 3,496,029 of AP025685.1, read as the reverse complement.
CTTTCAGCAGGTAGTACTCGCCGCGGAATGGGCAGATCATAAACTCTGGCGTTTGCCCCAGCATTTTCACTATTCGGTCGGCCATCAGCCCGGCGCAGGCCACCATAAAGTTGCCGCGGAAATCGCCCTGGTTAGTCTGCACCGTAATGGCATCCTGGCGCTCATCAATACCCTGAACCTCGGTGTTGTAATGGATTTCGCCGCCGCGCTCGCGAATAATTTCGGCCATCTTTTCGGTGACCGCACGGTAATTAACAATGCCGCTATCGGGAACAAAAATGCCGCCGATACCGCGAATATTGGGCTCGCGCTCATTGAGCTCCTGGTCGTTCAGCCAGTAGCGGGTTAGCCCGTTGGCGGCGGTGCGCTCCCACAGCGCTTTCATCCGTTGCATTTCCAGCTCGGAAGTTGCCACCAAAAGCTTGCCGCATTGTAGGTAAGGAATTTGATGGCGATCGCAGAAGGCGCGAGTAGCAATATTACCGGCCAGGCAGAATTTAGCCTTCAGGCTGCCCGGAGTGTAATAAACCCCGGCATGAATAACGCCACTGTTGTGGCCGGTCTGATGTTGCGCCGGGCCGGACTCTTTATCCAGTACCAGGATTTTCGCATCCGGGCGGGTTTCGCTGAGTTGCATCGCGGTGGACATGCCCACAATACCGCCGCCGACGATAATAAAGTCGTACATCTGTTACTCCTGTTGGCAAATGCCAGCGGCCGCTCTAAGGCGGCAGAAAACGCCTGACGCACTGCGCCAGGCGTGACGTCGATAGATTACTGCCCTTGCAGATAGCCGCTTTGCGGGTAGCTGAAATATCCGCGCTGGCGCATCAGTTCGCGGCGCAGATCCTGGTGGGCGGTAAAACGATCGCGGCCATGAAGCCAGAACAGGTTATTAATCAGCAGGAAAGAACCGACCGGAACCGGCAGTGAAATTTTTGCCGGAGAATTTTCCAGGGACTCACCTAACTGATAAAGCCAGGTGCCTTCTTCAAAATCTTTTGGCTGTACGAACTGGTCGATGTAACGCATGGTCGGACGGCCCTGCTTATCGCTATCGAACACCGGGTGCCAGACATCGCGTGCGGTATTTTTACTCGGCGGCGCCGTCCAGCGCATTTTGCGGCGGGCCAGCGGATGCTGGTAGAACTCAGCGCATTCTGTCCAGTCATCAAGATGCAGCAACAGGGAATTGCCACCTTCCATATTCTGCTCGTCAATTTTCATCATCAGTACATAGTCTGTGACTTCATCAACATAGGTCCCATCATTATGCAGTTCCATTACGCGGTGAGGCTGGCGCAGATAGCTGTCTGAATTATCGACATTTTTAACCACAAAACGGGCATAGTACTGGCCGCTCATAGCATCGAAGTTGGAGCGTCCAGTCAGGTGGGCGACGGCGGTGGCGAATTTCACCATGTCATCGGCCTGGCTGACGTCATTAAGCCCCTCCGGTTTGATAATAAAAGCCCCGTAGCCTCTGTCGAGGAGCACGTTGAGCAGCGTTGGGCGTAGAGTGCCTTCACAAAGAGTGTCCAGCAGACGAGCGACCTCAAAACGCAGGAAGGATTTGTACTCCAGTGCTTGTACCGGCCAGTCGGCGATTTGGCGTAAAAAGGCGTCAACAATCTCGGTCGGGAAGTGTAGCTCTAGCAGGCGTGGAGACTGAGCTGACTCTTTGAAAGAGAAACCGCACAGACGATCTGGCTGCGACATAACAGGTGAATCAACAAAGGTTAAGGTCTTCATGAGGGTGCCTTTTATCTTTAGTGTGTAGGGATTGCGATGTTCTGTTAATGAAATGTAGTCAGTAAAATTAATAATGTCTACATTTTTAAAATATGTCGTCATTTTGTGTGATTCACTATTTACTTCCGGATTGTGTATCATGTAACAAACGATCTATTTGAACAGGAATCGCGCTATGACCGACGTTATTGGAAGCTCGCCGGAAGCCCAGGAACAGGACGCCTACACGCGGCTGAAAAACGATATTCTGCGCGGAATTTTTCCGCCCGGCTCCCGGCTGCTCATGAGCGCGCTTAAGGAGCGCTACGATACCGGCGTCGGGCCGCTGCGCGAGGTATTGTCCCAGCTGGTAGCTGAGCGGCTGGTGGTCGCTATCAACCAGAAAGGGTATCGGGTGGCATCGATGTCGCTGGCAGAGCTTACCGATGTTTACGATGCGCGAGCGCGTCTGGAGGCACTGATTGTTCGCCTGGCATTGCTGCGCGGAGACGAGCAGTGGGAGGCTGAGGTGGTGGCAAAAGCGTATACCCTGTCGCGGGTAGATGAATTACACAGCCAGCAGGAGATGCTGGATGTTTGGGATGCACGTCACAAGGCTTTTCACAGCGCGATTGCCGCAGGTTGTGGTTCTCAAAGCCTGCTACAGGCGCGAACTTTTCTGGCTGACCAGGCGGAGCGTTACCGGCAGATCTGGCTTCAGCGCACAGTGTTTTCACCTGCTGCGCTTGAGGAAAAAAGAGAGGAGCACCAGCTTCTGATGGACATGGTGCTGACGCGCGATATTGATAAGGCTGAGGTCTATATCTACCAGCATCTGATGACGCCCGTTCCGGTGATTCGCGCTATTTTGGAACAGGGTGATACCCTAACGGCAGGGAATGATGATTAATCGAATTATGGCCGCTGTGGCCGCAGACTATCCGGAGTTGCTGATACTGTGGGAGGCGTCGGTTCGCGCCAGCCACCACTTTTTGCCCGAGCAGCAGATAATCGATTTGCGCGAGCCGATTTTACAACACTATTTCCCGGCGGTTCAGCTCATGGTATGGCGAGATGAGGCGGGCACAGCCCAGGGCTTTATCGGCGTGCATCAGGGCAATATTGAAATGCTGTTTGTCGCACCAGATGCGCAGGGGAAAGGTGTGGGCAGCGGCCTGCTGCGTTATGCCGTTGAGCATTTGCAAGCGACTCAGGTAGACGTGAATGAACAGAATCCGGCGGCGCTGGGCTTTTATCAGCATCACGGCTTTGTAGTTAACAGCCGCTCTGAACTGGATGGCCAGGGGAATCCTTACCCTTTACTGCACCTTGCTTTGCCATAAAGCTGAATTCGCCGCCTAAAGGGGGCAGTAAAAAGCCGCCTTAAGTTCAAGGCGGCTTTATTGTATCTATCGCGATTTAATATCTACAGCTCTTAGCCCTTAGAACGCAAATCGATAACCATACGGCCTTTGATCTTGCCTTGTTCCATTTCGCTGAAGATAGCGTTGATGTCTTCAATTGGGCGACGGGTAACGGTAGGAACAACTTTACCTTCAACGGCGAACTGGAAAGCCTCGGTCAGATCCTGGCGGGTACCGACCAGTGAGCCGATAACCTGAATACCGTCCAGCACCAGGCGTGGAATGCTCAGGCTCATTGCTTCCGGAGGAAGGCCAACGGCCACCACGCGGCCTCCGGCACGCACGGCGTCTACCGCTGAGTTAAAGGCAGATTTAGCGACCGCAGTGACTACCGCCGCATGGGCTCCGCCGGTTTTCTCCTGAATAATTTTTGCAGCATCTTCTGTTTTCGAGTTAACGGTCAGATCGGCACCGCTTTCAGCGGCAAAAGCCAGTTGCTGGTCGTTTACGTCGATAGCAATAACTTTGGCATTGAAGACGTTTTTAGCATATTGCAGTGCCAGGTTGCCGAGACCGCCGAGACCGTAAATTGCAATCCACTGCCCAGGTTTGATGCCGGAGACTTTAACGGCTTTGTAAGTTGTGACACCTGCACAGGTGATACTGCTGGCAGCCGCTGGGTCGAGGCCTTCAGGCACTTTCACCGCGTAGTCGGCAACCACAATGCAAGACTCTGCCATACCGCCATCTACGGTATAGCCCGCGTTTTTCACTTCACGGCACAGGGTTTCATTACCGCTGTTACAGTATTCGCAGTGACCGCAGCCCTGGAAAAACCATGCGACGCTGGCTCTGTCGCCCACTTTTAATGAGGTGACGCCCGGCCCAATTTCCTTAACGATACCGATACCTTCATGGCCGAGAGTCACGCCGGTACGGTCGCCATAGTCGCCGTTTTTAACGTGCAGGTCGGTATGGCAGACGCCGCAGCACTCCATTTCTAGCATGGCTTCACCATGCTTCAGCGCGCGAATAGGTTTATCGATAATGTCGACCTGGTGGGATTTGTTGACTACAGCTGCTTTCATCTATTTGTCTCCTGGTGAATTTTACGGGGATACAGGGGAACCATTGCATCCAAATTGCATGTGATGAATCAGGCATCATTGTTGTTTCATGGTTAACGATATGCAATCCGAAATAACCATTAATAGTTAATTTTTGTTATGGATCAAATTGCGGTTTCAAACCTCGATAGCGGGTGCTTTTCAGAATTTGGCCCGGATTAACTTTATGCCGGAGTTCTGTGGGATGTCAGACCGAAATGGCTGAATATATGGATGATTGGCTACTTTGCTCAAAAAGTGTGAGCGGTAGCAGGGTGCGCTCGTGGATATTTCCAGCCGCTTCAGTGATTATTTTAGACTCTTCATATCAATGAATTGGCAGACATTAATGCTCGTAAGGCAGAAATGTTGGAGCGCTATTCTGGATGCCTGGCAGGGAGTGCCGATTGTGATGAGCGATAATTTCCATTCCACCGTTCCGACCACAGACCGGGTTATGACCGGAACGTCGATAGTTGAAAATGGAGCTACGCTGAACGCAGCGAAAAACTTTCCGGATGGAATGAAAGGCTACGTGCTGAATCTGACGCTAAGCGGTACGGGTGTGATTATCCAGAAGGAGCATCGGGTTTATTGTCGGGCTGGCGATTTGGTATTACTACAGCCCGGCACAGGGATGACCTGTCATCGGGCTGAACAGAGCCGGAGCTGGCAATATCAGTGGATCTATTTTCAGCCGCCGATTCACTGGTACGAATGGCTGCACTGGCCTGACGGGGCCGCTGGCGTTGCCAGATATCGGCCTGGAGATTCCCTCAGTGAAGAGGTGATGGCACTGTTTCGCCAGATAGTAGAGACAGCACAAAGCCGCGGACATTACAGCGAGGCATTAGCGCTGAATTTACTCGAGCAATTACTGCTTCGCCGTATGGTTGCGACCGGCGGGGAGAAATCCGCACCTCTGGATACACGGGTACGGGCGGCCTGCCGGTTCATTACTGAACATCTCACCGACAGCCGATTTGAAGTCGCTCAGGTGGCACACCACGTTTGTCTCTCATCTTCGCGTTTGTCGCATCTGTTCCGCGAGGCTTTTGGCATCAGCGTTTCTAGCTGGCGTGAGGAGCAACGCATAGTCCAGGCTAAACTACTATTGTCTACAACGCGATTGCCGATAGCAGGGGTAGGCCGCCGCCTGGGATTTGACGATCAGCTCTATTTTTCCCGAGTTTTTAAGAAGTGTACCGGGGTAAGCCCCCGCGAGTTTCGAGCCTGCAGAGCCGAAACAGATACGCCAGCGCATCAGCCCGAGTCTATTGGCGCAGATGTAGTTGGCTATTGACGCGTAGGGCGTAATCCATTGAGAATCGGCGCTTCATTAATCTGGCGGAAACTTTATGGAAGCATTTCTGGAACATTTTATTACCCAATCGACAACCTATGCGTTGATTGCGGTTGCGCTGTTCGCCTTCCTTGAGTCTTTAGCGCTGGTAGGGCTTATTGTGCCCGGCACCGTTGTCATGGCGGGATTAGGTGCGCTGATAGGCAATGGGGAAATTAGCTTCTATTACGCGTGGGCCGCAGGCGTGGTGGGATGCCTGTTGGGAGACTGGATCTCATGGTGGCTGGGCTGGCGTTTTAAGGGGCCGCTGCACCGCTGGAGCTTTCTGAAACGTTACAAAACCCTGCTGACTAAAACGGAATACGCGCTGCATCAGCATAGTATGGCGACTATCCTGATTGGACGATTTGTCGGGCCGACCCGTCCGCTGGTACCGATGGTAGCCGGTATGCTGGGACTGAGTCTGCGCAAGTTTTTGCCGCCAAATATACTGGGTTGCCTCTTGTGGCCACCGGTCTATTTCCTGCCTGGCATTTTGGCCGGTGCGGCAATAAATATCCCATCCGATGGCCAGAGTAGCCTGTTTAAGTGGGCGCTGCTTGGGGTGGCGCTGCTCCTGTGGCTTGCGGTCTGGCTCTGTTGGCGCGCATGGCGCAGCCGCAAAGCTTCGGCCAGCGGACGCCTGGGCCGATTACTTCCACCGCGTCGTCTGCTATGGCTCGCGCCGCTTGTCGCGGTGGTGGCAATCGCTGCACTAATTATGCTGGCCCGACATCCGCTGATGCCGGTCTATATTGATGTGCTGTGGCAGGTGGTACGTCCGCACTAAGCGGTTAGCTATCGCCGATCCCCAGCCAGGGAGCGGCCGGGGATTCCCCTTCAAGCAGGGATTTAGTCGCTCCGTCCCAGACGATTTTCCCTTCGGCGACCACCAGGCTGCGCGGGGCAATCCGCGCCGCATCTTCCAGAGTATGAGAGACCATGAGCAGCGTCAGGCCGCGTACCTGGCACTGTTCATTCAACAGTGCCAGCATCTCGCGACGCAGCGCGGGATCCAGCGCAGAAAAAGGCTCATCGAGTAATAATATTGGCTGTTCGCGAATCAGGCAGCGCGCGAGGGCTATACGCTGGCGCTGGCCGCCGGATAACGTACCCGGTAATCTATCCAGCAGCTCACCAAGCCCCATCTGCCGCGCTATTTCCTGCACCTGCCCCTGCTGCGACAGCGTCAAACGTAACCCGGGATTAAGGCCCAGCGAGATATTCTGCCGTACCGTCAGATGGGGGAACACATTGTTATCCTGAAACAGCATTGAGACTGGCCTTTGAGCCGGGGGAACGCCGTGCTGGTCGTGACCTGCCAGTATTAGCTGACCGCCATCCGGAATCAAAAAGCCTGCTATCAGGCTTAGCAGCGTACTTTTACCCGCACCGCTCGGGCCGAGCACGGCGATCCGCTCGCCGGGGGCGGCGCTGAAGTGAAAGTGCATTGGCTGGTTTTGCCACTGCCAGGTAATGTTATCGAGCTTTATCATGATTCCCCGAAGCGTATTCAAAGACGGTAAAGAGCACAAAGCAGAACAGCAGGAGTAGCATTGCAGTAACTGCACCGTCATCGCTGCGATAAGCGCCTAACTGTTGATAGAGATAAAAAGGCAGGGTGCGGAAATCCTCATTGCCGAATAGGGCAATGACCCCGAAATCTCCGGTCGATAGAACACAGGCAAACGCCAGCGCCTGAGTTAACGGGCCGCGCAGCGCGCGCAGTTCAATGACCCGCAGCCGGGTAAATCCCTGAATACCTAAACTTTGACACAGTGGGTTATAGCCTGCGGCCAGATCGCGCATCGGGTTTTCCAGCACTTTAAGAGCATAAGGAATTGCCATCAGCGCGTTGGCAAATATAACGATGCCATCAGCCCTATCCGGAAGCCCAACCGTGTTATTGAGCAACAAAAAGAAACCGGTTGCCAGTACGATGCCGGGCATTGCCAGAATCAGCATACCGCTCATCTCGAGCAATTCGCCGCTGAAAATATTGTGACGCAATCTGAGCTCGCGCGCGCTCCATAGCAACATGAGGGTAAGAGAGACGCAGAGCAGCGCCGCAGATACGGCAATGCGCAGCGACGTCCACGCCGCCTGCCATAGAGCGGGGCGCTGTAATACCGTGAGTGGAGAGCCGCTGAGCCCATCGGCGATAATTGCTATCAACGGTGGTAATAGCAGGAGCAGGGCGGCGCTGATGATGAGCGTATCGCCAAAGCGCGCAAGCCGGCCGCTTTGCCGGTCCCGCCAGGCGTTGCGCGAGGGCGCAGCGGTGGGAAGCTGGCGGGTGAACCTTTGGCTTAGCAACATCAGACCGAGGCAGCAGACCATCTGAATCAGGGCTAGTAGTGCGGCTCGTCCGGGATCGAAGTCGTAATTGAGAGCCTGGAAGATAGCCAGCTCAATCGTTGTGGCTCCGGGGCCGCCGCCGAGTGCCAGAATCGTAGCGAAGCTTGCAAAGCACAGCATAAATATCAGCGAGGCGGCGGGCAGCAGGGCCCGTCTTAGCCATGGCCATTCCAACAGTCGGAACAGATTCCAGCCGCACATGCCCAGCTGTGCCGCCAGTTGGCGCTGTTCGCCAGGAATTTGCTCCAGCGCCTGTAACAGCAGACGGGTCGCCAGCGGCAGGTTAAAAAATACGTGCGCCAGTAATATGCCGGTCAGGCCATAAGGGGAAAAATTCCAGGTTATACCGAGCCAGGCAAACAGCTTTGCCAGCCAGCCATTATGGCCGTATACGCTCAATATTCCGAACACAGCTACCAGCACCGGCAGCACCAGCGACATAGCGCACAGGCGCAGCAGTGCGCGCCGCCCGGGAAAGCGGCGGCGGAATAGGGCGCGGGACAGAGGTATTGCGGGCAGCGTTGCGAGCAGGGTAGAAAGAAATGCCTGCCAGAATGAAAAGCGCACCACGTGCCACAGCCAGCTATCTTGCCACAGGTTACTGAAGTTGAGCGGTGGTGCGCTTGTCCAGAGCGCCATAAAGGCGCTAATAGCAACACCCAGCAGTAACAGCGCAGCGATGGCGCCGGGCACTATCCAGCTTGCAATTAACGGCTGAGAGCGTTTTGCCATAACTGAACCCATGCTGCGCGTTGGCGGGCAATTTCCTGTGAGTTGAACTCGAGTGTTTTAGCCGGTTTAACCAGTTTTTCAAAACCCTCGGGTAATGGAACGCCGGTCACCGGATACATCCAGTTACCGGTTGGGATCGTATTCTGGAATTCAGGTGAGATGACAAACTTCATGAACTGATTTGCCAGCTCAGGCTGTTTGCTGGAAGCAAGCCGGGCCGCTACCTCAACCTGCATATAGTGCCCTTCGCTAAAACTGGCGGCGGTATAATTAGTTTTATGCTCTTCAATGAGATGATAAGCCGGTGAGGTGGTGTAGCTCAGCACCATGTCACCTTCGCCTTTGAGAAACAGGCCATAGGCTTCACTCCAGCCTTTGGTGACGGTGACGGTCTTTTTGGCCAGTTTCTGCCAGGCCTGCGGTGCGTCATCACCAAAGACTTTCTGCATCCACAGTAGCAGGCCAAGCCCCGGCGTGCTGGTGCGCGGATCCTGGTAGATAACCCGCCATTTTTCCGGGCTATTTACCAGCTCTTTAAGGCTTTGTGGAGGATTTTTAAGGCGATTTTTATCGTAGATAAAAGCAAAGTAGCCGTAATCATAAGGAACGAAAGTATCGTCCTGCCAGCCGCCCGGTACCTTCAGTTTGGAGGTATCAACCTGTGACGGTGCAAACAGACCGGACTGGCGAGCGGCCTCCAACAAATTGTTATCCAGCCCCAGCACCACATCGGCTTTGGTTCGTTTGCCTTCCATCCGTATCCGGTTAAACATGGCAACGCTATCTTCCAGCACCACAAATTTCAGCTGGCAGTTACATTGAGCTTCAAAGGCCTTTTTGATGTTTGGCCCGGGTCCCCATTCGCTGGCAAAGGAGTCGTAGGTGTAGACCGTCAGTTGGGGCTGAGCGAATACCGGCATAGCGATTAGCGCCAGCAGGGACAGAGAATATTTGAACACTTTGCACTCCTGTTAAAGAGAGATGGGCTATGAGTCCAGGCCAGGCCTTTTCTTATTGCCGATATTAAATGGTGCAGGTGTGACGGGGTTATATATAGCGTCTAGCCGCTTTTACCCTTTAGTTTTGGTTATTGTAGTTATTTCATACGGATGGCGAAAGATTCACGGCTCCGGCGGTGCAAACCACGCTGATTTAAAGTCGAACCAGCCGAGTGTGTTCATTCTCAACCCGCGCAGGCTGCGCTGACCCTGGATGGTTAGCCAGTGGTGGATCAGTGGCAGCATATCCTGGCTAGCTACCCGTTGTTGGCACCATGCTGCCAAATCCAGCCTCTTTTCGCGCCAAAGGGTGACATCATGCTGCCAGTCCAGTTTCAAAGCGCGATGAATAAGCGGTGTTTCAAAGCAGTGGGCAAACAGTGAGAAATCCAGGGGCTGGGTAAAGTTGGCGCTATTTAACCACACGTCGCTGTTCCGTTCCCCTTGATACCACTCTTCGTAGCTAACTTCCTGGATTATCAACTCAACGCCATGTTCGGCGAGGATCGTTTGCATGCTACGCACGATAATTTGATGCTCAACGTGGGATCCATAAAAACTCAGGATAACCTGGCGCAAACCTTCCGGACGTGGGGTGCTGGTGGCTTCGGGCGCGTGGTGCCAGCGCGGCAGCAGACCAAGAGCCGGGAACCAATAGCGCTGATATTGCGGCTGGGAACGATATATCAGGTTAAACGGAGATAGCACCTGGCACAGCCACTGGCGAACGGCAGGGTCCGCGCCGCGCCGGGAGCGCCTGTCAAACAGAAGATAGTAGCAACCTTCCTCCAGCCGACTTTCTACGGCCTGTGGAGAGTGAGTGTCGCTTTGTAATTGCACGCCGCAGAGCGGATCTTCCGCAGCATCTGGTAATACCCAAAAATCGACCTCATCAATAAGCGCCCGGTACCCGAAATAGTCATCGAATGCCTGGATCTGAAGTCGTTCAGTAGTGTTATGCGCTACGGCATAAGGGCCGGTGCCGACCGGTTTGCGGCTGAAGTCATCCATTTCTCGCCACTCCTGCGGCAGGATCATGGCGCTAACCTGACCCAGAAGCCAGGGTAGCCAGGCGTCCGGCTGTTGCAGATAAATATCCAGTGTCCAGGGAGTAGGTGAGTCGATGCGGATGATATTGGCATATAGCGCCTGATGATTAATCCTGGTCAGGGAGCTGATGACATCCTGCATATCCAGATCGCGGCCATGGTGGAAGCGAATGCCCGGACGCAGAAAAAATCGCCAGTGGAGATCGGTTATTGCCTGCCAGTGATGAGCGATATCTGCTTCTACTTCCCCATTTTCCTCATTTATTTTGGTCAGCCCGCTAAATATCTGGCGTGCAATATGAGTCTCGGAACGCCGCAGAGCGCTGCCCGGCAGCAGGTTTTGCAGCGGGCGGTAGTAGAGGACACGCAAAATATGTCGCCCCTGGCGGAAGCTGCGCCCGAGGTGGGAGACAATCATCTGGCGTAGCGCTTGCTCGTCCCCGAGCATATCGGCAACCCGGTCGATGCGCCCTTGCTCGAGCAACATGCTGGCACGTTGACGCTGGAGATCCGGGCCGCTGCGTACAAAGTTGAGTCGGGAGCGTTTGCCTCGCCCCACCTGAGCCTGCCATTCAATCCAGCCCTGCTGTTGCATGGCGTTAAGCAGACTACGCATATGACGTCTGGAGCAGCAAAGCTCTCCAGCCAGGAGTTCGAGCGTGGTATCGGTCGGCTTGCCATCGCAGTATTGCCACAGGCGAATAAATTGCTGTTGTAAGCGGGCGGAGGACATAAAAGAGGAACTCCTTGAGGCGTTTTCATCAATTTAACTTTCCTCATATTACGGCAATAATCCCTATTGATGAAAGCCCGGAGGTCCTCATGATGACACCCACAACGAAGAATTTTTGGCTGAGTTATTTTACCAGTACCGAAGATTGCCAGCCGTGGTTGCGCTGGTTAACACCCGAGCAGAAGACCCAGATGCTGGAGACACTTATGCAGTGGGAAGATGGGGAGTCACAGGAGGCTGAAGACGCAGACATTATGTGTAAATGAGTATCTGAGTATTCGTGGCGGACGATATTCTATCGGTCATACCATAACGCCAGCGGCATGATTGCCGCTGGCGTTTCTTTATTTACAGCCGTGGGGATGGAAGCAGCTTAGCGCATAAATGCCGGTTGGCTGGCTTCATAGCTATCGATGGCGGCCGAGTGTTGCAGCGTCAGACCAATGCTATCCAGGCCGTTCATCATGCAGTGACGGCGGAATGGATCGAGAGTAAATGCGTAGCGCTGCTCTCCGGCATAAACCTGCATATTCTCTAAATCGACATCAAAGCTGATGCCCGGCTCGGCGGCGACTAACTTGAACAGAGAATCGACCTGTTGCTCTGTCAGCGTTACCGGCAGCAGCTGGTTATTAAAGCTATTGCCGTAAAAAATATCGGCAAAGCTGGGGGCTATCACCACTTTAAAGCCGTAGTCGGTCAGTGCCCATGGTGCGTGTTCACGCGAAGAGCCGCAGCCGAAGTTTTCCCGGGCCAGTAATATTGAGGCTCCTTTGAATTCGGGACGGTTGAGCACGAATTCAGGGTTTGGTACCTGGCCCTGGTCATCCAGAAAGCGCCAGTCGTTAAACAGATGTGCGCCAAATCCGGTGCGGGTCACCTTCTGCAAAAACTGCTTAGGGATAATGGCGTCAGTATCGACGTTTGCAGCGTCCAGCGGCGCAACGCGACCGGTATGACGAATAAATTTTTCTGCCACAATAAGCTCCCTTATTTCATGCTACGGATATCGGCAAATCGGCCGGTAACGGCGGCTGCGGCGGCCATGGCCGGGCTAACCAGGTGAGTGCGTCCACCGCGCCCCTGGCGGCCTTCAAAGTTACGGTTACTGGTTGAAGCACAACGCTCACCGGGATTCAGCCGATCGTTGTTCATCGCCAGGCACATGGAGCAGCCGGGCAAACGCCATTCAAAACCAGCCTCGATAAATATTTTATCCAGCCCTTCTGCTTCAGCCTGCGCTTTTACCGGGCCGGAGCCGGGTACCACTAAAGCCTGGACGCCGGGGGCGACTTTACGGCCTTGAGCAATAGCCGCAGCGGCGCGCAAATCTTCAATACGCGAGTTGGTGCAAGAGCCGATAAATACTTTATCAATAGCAACTTCAGTCATGGGTACGCCGGGTTGCAGGCCCATGTAGGCCAGCGCTTTCTCTGCTGAAGCGCGCTCTACCGGGTCGTTAAACGATGCCGGATCGGGAATTGCTTCATTGACCGACATAACCTGGCCTGGGTTAGTGCCCCAGGTTACCTGTGGAGCGATGGTGGCAGCATCCAGGGTAACTACCCGATCAAATTGCGCGCCCGGGTCGGTTTTCAGGGTTTTCCACCAGGCAACGGCGGCGTCAAAATCTGCGCCCTGTGGCGCATGTTTACGGCCTTTTACGTAATTAAAAGTCGTTTCATCCGGAGCGACCAGGCCTGCTTTGGCACCCATTTCGATGGCCATGTTGCACAGGGTCATACGACCCTCCATGCTCAGTGCTTCAATAGCCGGACCGCAAAACTCTACGACATAGCCTGTACCGCCAGCGCTACCGGTGTGGCCGATAATAGCCAGCACAATATCTTTGGCGGTAATGCCCGGGGCCGCATCGCCGGTTACTTCGATTTTCATGGTTTTCGCACGCGCTTGTTTCAGCGTCTGGGTTGCCAGCACGTGTTCGACCTCAGAAGTTCCGATGCCAAAGGCCAGCGCGCCGAATGCTCCGTGGGTGGCGGTGTGTGAGTCACCGCAGACGATTGTCATGCCCGGCAGGGTAATACCTTGTTCTGGCCCCATGACATGCACGATACCCTGGTATGGATGGTTCAGGTCATACAGCTCGACGCCAAACTCTTTGCAGTTCTTCATCAGCTCCTGCATTTGAATCCGCGCCATATCGCCGCAGGCGTTGATATCTTTGGTCTGCGTCGAAACGTTGTGGTCCATGGTGGCAAATGTTTTACCCGGCTGGCGCACCGGGCGCTGATGGGCGCGCAGCCCATCAAAAGCCTGAGGAGATGTCACTTCATGCACCAGATGGCGGTCGATATAAATCAGGGGCGTTTCTTCGGCTGCTTCATAAACCACATGAGCATCAAATAACTTCTGATATAAGGTCTTAGCCATGATTACTCCCCTTCGGCTATATAGCGGGCAATGATATCGCCCATTTCATCAGTGCTTACTGCGGCGGTTCCGCGGGCCAGATCGCTGGTACGGATGCCTTCTGCCAGTGCGCGATTGATAGCGTCTTCAATTGCATTTGCCGCTTCGTCTGCATTCAGACTAAAGCGCAGCAGCAGCGTCAGAGACAGAATCTGAGCGATAGGGTTGGCAATGTTTTGACCGGCAATATCCGGTGCCGAACCGCCTGCTGGCTCATATAAGCCAAAGCCATGTTCGTTCAGGCTGGCGGATGGCAGCATGCCCATTGAGCCGGTAATCATGGCGCATTCATCAGAGAGAATGTCGCCAAACAGGTTGGAGCACAGCACCACGTCAAACTGCGACGGATCTTTGATCATCTGCATAGTGGCGTTGTCGATATACATATGAACCAGCGTAACGTCTGGGTACTCTTTGGCGATTTCGTTGACGATTTCACGCCAGAACACTGATGCCTGCAACACGTTGGCTTTATCAATTGAAGTAACGTGGTTACGGCGCTTACGGGCTGATTCAAAGGCGATTCGTGCAATGCGTTCGATCTCGAAACGATGATAAACCTCGGTATCGAAGGCTTTCTCATACATGCCGTGACCTTCGCGGCCTTTAGGCTGGCCAAAGTAGATTCCGCCGGTCAGTTCGCGTACGCACAGGATGTCGAATCCACGGGCGGCAATGTCTTCACGCAGAGGGCAAAAGGCCTCCAGACCCGGATACAAACGGGCAGGGCGCAGGTTGCTAAACAGTTTAAAGTGCTTACGCAGCGGCAGCAGCGCACCGCGCTCAGGCTGGCTGTCCGGTGGCAGATGCTCCCAGCGCGGGCCGCCCACAGAACCGAACAGCACCGCATCGGCCTGCTCACAGCCTTCGATGGTGGCCTGTGGCAGCGGTTCGCCGTGCCTGTCGATAGCGATACCGCCTACGTCATACTGGCTGGTGGTGATATGTAAACCGAAGCGCTGGCGTACGGCATCCAGCACTTTCAGCGCCTGATTCATAACTTCCGGGCCAATTCCGTCGCCGGGTAAGACTGCAATATGATAGTTCCTGGACATGTCACACGGTTTCCTGATGTTGTTCTTTAGTATTGGCTTTGCGTTGTAATTCTTTCTCGACTTCACCGGCGCGCCAGATGCTATTCAGCACATGTACCATCGCTTTAGCCGATGCTTCGACGATATCGGTCGCCAGGCCAACCCCATGGAAGCGGCGACCGTTGTAATTTGCGACGACATCTACCTGGCCCTGGGCATCGCGACCGTGGCCTTTCGCCGTCAGCTGATAATTCACCAATTCAATCGGATAGCCGCTGATGCGGTTGATTGCCTGATAAATAGCGTCTACCGGACCATTACCGGTAGCTGCTTCGGCTTGCTCTTCATCACCGCATACCAGTTTTACCGATGCTGTGGCCATATCTCCGGAGCCGGTCTGGACGCTGAAGTAAGTCATACGGTAGTGCTCTGGCTCTTCCTGCTGCTTGCCAATGAACGCCAGGGCCTCCAGGTCATAGTCGAATACCTGCCCCTTTTTATCGGCTAATTTCAGGAAGGCGTCATACAGAGTGTCCAGGTTGTAGTCTTGCTCCTGGTAACCCATCTCTTCCATACGGTGTTTAACCGCAGCGCGTCCAGAGCGTGAGGTCAGGTTCAGCTGTACCTGATTCAGCCCGATGGATTCTGGGGTCATGATTTCGTAGTTTTCGCGGTTCTTCAGCACGCCGTCCTGATGGATACCAGAGGAGTGGGCAAAGGCGTTACTGCCGACAATAGCTTTATTTGCCGGGATCGGCATGTTGCAAATTTGGCTAACGGTTTGGCTGGTGCGCCAGATTTCATTGTGATTGATATTAGTGTGGACATTCAGCAGCTTGCTACGCACTTTGATGGCCATAATGACCTCTTCCAGCGCGCAGTTACCGGCGCGCTCGCCGATACCGTTCAGGGTGCCTTCAACCTGACGGGCACCGGCATTAACAGCGGCCAACGCATTGCCAACGCCCATACCCAAATCGTCATGGGTGTGTACCGAAATAATGGCTTTATCGATGTTGGGAACTCTGTCGAACAGGCCGGAGATAATATTGCCGTATTCGTAAGGCAGGGTATAACCCACTGTGTCCGGAATATTGATGGTGGTAGCGCCGGCGCGGATGGCGGCTTCAACCACACGGGCCAGATCTTCAATCGGAGTACGCCCGGCATCTTCACAGGAGAACTCTACGTCATCGGTATAATTACGCGCCCGCTTAACCATGTACACTGCACGCTCAATGACTTCGTCCAGAGTACTACGCAGCTTGGTAGCGATGTGCATTGGTGATGTGGCGATGAAAGTGTGGATGCGGAATGCTTCGGCCACTTTCAGTGATTCAGCCGCAACGTCGATATCTTTTTCAACGCAGCGCGCCAGCCCACAAACCCGGCTGTTTTTCACATGGCGGGCAATAGTTTGTACTGACTCGAAATCGCCGGGTGATGAGACCGGAAAGCCGACCTCCATTACGTCGATGCCCATGCGCTCCAGCGCCAGAGCAATTTGTAATTTCTCTTTCACACTCAGGCTGGCCTGTAACGCTTGTTCACCGTCACGTAAGGTGGTGTCGAAAATAATGACTTGCTGGCTCATGGTTTGGATCCTTGTCCTGTTTTGGTGCCATCAACCGCGGGCATAAAAAAACCCGCGCAGTGGCGCGGGTTCTTCTGGAGGTCAGCGTTATGTTATTTTCCGCCCACCAGCCTACCGCGCACATGAGATGCGAGAAGTAGTAGACCGAGTAGGCGAAAAGTGGAAAACATCACGATGATAACCTCGTCAAAATTTGCTGATGTATTTAGTGGTACTTGATAGCGTTCTGGCTGTCAACATCAAATTGATGTGTAACTGCATAAAAGGCCAGAATCGTCATCGGTTATATTTGCTAGTTAATTGGCATTTCACAACATAATCGTTTGCAACATGCCGCTAACTTCGCAAAAGGCTATAACCGGGGTAATTGCGTTATTTCTAATATGATTCTATGTAATTTTCTGACTATAAACTCTCGCTTGAGAGACTGATAACAGATTGTTTTTTAAGCTGGCTTTAAACATAAGTTAGAGAATTGAGCGCGTTTTTTTGAATGGATTTTATTGTGCTTTGTTTCTGAATGTTAATAGTCATCCAATTACTCGATGAAATATCTGAAAGTTAATCATCAGTGCCGTAATTTAGCTTTGATACATTTTATTTAGTGACTCGTCGTGATAAATAAATTTTCCTTAATGGGTGAATGGAAAATAACTCACGGAGCTATTATGGATGAGAATGTTGACGAGTGTACTTTGTCTGAAAAGGGAGTGAAGCCGCAGCTTCGTACCGTTGATCTTAATTTATTAACGGTTTTTGATGCTGTAATGCAGGTGAAAAATATAACCCGCGCCGCACATATGCTGGGCATGTCCCAACCAGCTGTTAGTAATGCGGTCTCACGGCTTAAAACTATGTTTCAGGATGAGCTATTTGTTCGCGCTGGTCGTGGAATTCAACCAACCAGCAGGGCCTATCAGTTGTTTGATTCTGTGCGGCAAGCCTTACAGCTTATTCAGAGCGAACTGCCGGGGGAGGAATTTGATCCTACTTTCAGCGAGCGAGAATTTCATATCTGTGTTTATAGCCCGTTAGATACTCTGCTAACGTCGCAAATTTATAATCGTGTTAAGGCCGTTGCCCCAAATATTCATTTATCTTTTAAATCATCGCTATATCAGAACACCGAGCATCAGTTGCGTTGTCAGCAAACGGATTTTGCTATCGGCTATGATGAGCTGCATCGTCAGGCATTAACTTGCGTGGCTTTATTCCAGGACGAAATGGTATTAGTTGCCAGCAACCAGCACCCTCGCTTATCTCTGCTGACTTCTGAAAGCGCTATTTATCAGGAGCAGCATGCAGTGGTTTCACTGGGAAATGCCTCTTCATTTAGCGAACCGTGGTATGACACGCCGGAAAAACAATCGGCTATTGCTTATCAAGGTATGGCTTTGACCAGTGTGATAAATGTTGTTGCCCAGACTCACATGGTTGCTATTGCGCCGCGCTGGCTGGCGGAAAGAGTGAGCGATAATCTGAAGCTGGCGGTTCTTCCGCTTCCGCTTTATCTCAATAAGCGTATTCGTTATTTATCATGGAATAACATGTCGAATCGGGATAAGGGACATCAGTGGATGCAGGCATTGCTCAGCGATTTGTGCCATTAACCTTTATAGTGACTACTGTTTCCGGCAGTAGCCGTTTTTTAAATGGGCAAGAATGTCATTAATTGCTGTTGCATATGCAGTTGATGACATTTTTAACCAGCTCCTGGTATATATCCCTTATCTCTTGCGGTATTCCCTTCTCTTTTTAGTGCGCTCTTTTTCCTGGGGCTTGCCAGCGCTCGGATTGAGCGTTGCCTGGTTGAGATGCAACAGTTATGTTAATGCGAGAATACAAATTATAAACATTGGGGATACCCCCCGTACCCACGGCGCTGAGGAAATGAATTCCCGCGCCTGTAGTCTTTAGCCGCAATGAGCCTGGAGGCAATTCATGGAGATGTTGTCAGGAGCCGAGATGGTGGTCCGATCGCTTGTCGATCAGGGCGTGAAGCAAATATTTGGTTACCCAGGGGGCGCGGTTCTCGACATTTATGACGCGCTACACACGCTGGGCGGTATCGATCACGTATTGGTACGCCACGAGCAGGCTGCCGTGCATATGGCCGACGGGCTAGCCCGGGCAACGGGTGAAGTAGGCGTAGTGCTAGTGACATCCGGGCCGGGTGCTACTAATGCGATTACCGGTATCGCTACCGCTTATATGGACTCGATACCTATGGTTGTCCTGTCGGGCCAGGTAGCCTCTTCACTCATCGGTTTTGATGCGTTCCAGGAGTGTGACATGGTGGGTATCTCCCGCCCGGTCGTCAAACACAGCTTTTTAGTGAAACAGGCTGAAGATATTCCCGGTGTATTGAAAAAGGCGTTCTGGCTGGCATCCAGCGGTCGTCCTGGCCCGGTGGTGGTCGATTTACCTAAAGATATTCTTAACCCGGCCCGCAAGTTTCCTTATGCCTGGCCGGAGAGCGTCTCTCTGCGTTCTTACAACCCAACAACCCAGGGACACAAAGGGCAAATTCGCCGAGCCTTACAGTGTCTCCTTACGGCGAAAAAACCAGTCATGTATGTGGGGGGCGGAGCTATCAGCGCTAATGCCTGCGAGCCGTTGTTTGAGCTGGCTACAAAGCTGAATTTGCCGGTTACCAGCTCGCTGATGGGACTGGGGGCATTTCCGGCTTCGCACAGCCAGGCGCTGGGCATGCTGGGTATGCACGGTACCTATGAAGCAAATATGACGATGCATAATGCTGATGTGATTTTTGCCGTCGGCGTGCGTTTTGATGACCGTACGACCAACAATCTGGAAAAGTATTGTCCTCATGCCACCGTACTTCACATCGATATCGACCCGGCTTCTATCTCTAAAACCGTTTCGGCGGATATTCCTATCGTAGGTGATGCGGAGCAGGTGCTGCGGCAGATGCTGGAAATCCTGTCTCAGGAAGTGCTGGCGGCGGTATCACCAGATGAGATTCGCGACTGGTGGCAGCAGATAGAACAATGGCGGGGGCGCAACTGCCTGAGCTATGACGACTCGGGAAAAACTATCAAGCCCCAGGCCGTTATTCGGGCTTTGCACCGTTTAACCCATGGCGATGCTTACGTTACATCTGATGTTGGTCAACATCAGATGTTTGCCGCATTGCATTATGGCTTCGATAAACCACGTCGCTGGATTAACTCTGGCGGGCTGGGCACCATGGGCTTTGGTCTGCCTGCGGCGCTGGGCGTGAAGCTGGCCCTACCCGACGAAACGGTAGTCTGCGTGACGGGCGATGGCAGTATCCAGATGAATATTCAGGAGCTGTCCACTGCATTGCAGTACGGTTTGCCGGTACTGGTGCTGAATCTCAACAACCGCTATCTGGGCATGGTCAAGCAGTGGCAGGATATGATCTATTCCGGCCGCCATTCACAGTCTTATATGGAGTCTCTGCCTGATTTTGTCCGGCTTGCCGAAGCTTATGGTCACGTAGGGATTGCCATTAATCATCCGGATGAGCTGGATAGTAAACTGGCGGAAGCGCTGGAACAGGTGGCTGCCGGGCGCCTGGTCTTCGTAGATGTAACGGTTGATGGCGGAGAGCACGTCTACCCTATGCACGTTCGCGGCGGTGGCATGGACGAAATGTGGTTAAGCAAAACGGAGAGGACTTAATTATGCGCCGGATATTATCTGTATTGATTGAGAATGAATCCGGAGCGCTGTCCAGGGTTATTGGACTGTTCTCCCAGCGCGGCTACAACATCGAAAGCCTGACGGTGGCGCCTACCGAAGACCCGACCTTGTCGCGAATGACAATTCAGACAGTGGGTGATGAGAAGGTACTGGAGCAGATAGAAAAGCAGCTTCATAAACTGGTGGATGTGCTGCGGGTGAGCGAACTGGCTCAAGGGCCGCACGTACAGCGCGAAATAATGTTGGTTAAAGTGCAGGCCAGTGGTTATGGTCGCGAAGAGGTCAAACGGTGTGCCGAGATTTTCCGTGGCCAGATTATCGACGTGACGCCGAGCTACTATACGGTGCAGATGGCAGGAGCCAGCGATAAGCTTGATGCTTTCTTAACCGCCATTCGCGATGTGGCCAAAATTGTCGAGGTTGCCCGTTCAGGCGTTGTCGGCCTGGCCCGCGGTGAGAAAATCATGCGCTAAGCGCAGTGCAAATAAGGAACCCGGTTTATTAGCCGGGTTTTTTTACGAATATGCGGTTAGCTCCCGGTAAAAGCAGTTGCCCGTGTGTATATTCTGCGTTTAGATATTGTCATCGTTTATCAACACGATATCTGAAACGATGGAGTAGAGTCGATTAAGGGGAAACAGTGAAACTGGATGAAATTGCGCGACTTGCAGGCGTTTCGCGCACCACGGCGAGCTACGTTATCAATGGCAAAGCCAGGCAGTATCGGGTTAGCGATAAAACGGTTGAAAAAGTAATGGCGGTAGTTCGCCAGTATAATTACCACCCAAATGCGGTTGCCGCAGGGCTGCGGGCCGGACGGACTCGCTCCATAGGGCTGGTTATTCCGGACCTTGAAAACACCAGCTATACCCGAATTGCAAATTACCTTGAACGTCAGGCGCGTCAGCGCGGCTACCAGCTGCTGATTGCCTGCTCTGAAGATCAGCCGGACAATGAGATGCGTTGTGTTGAGCATCTGCTGCAACGCCAGGTTGATGCCATTATCGTTTCCACTTCTCTTCCTCCCGAGCATCCGTTTTATCAGCGCTGGGCGAATGGTACCTTTCCAATCATTGCATTAGACCGTGCGCTGGATAAGGAACACTTTGTCAGTGTCGTGGGGTCGGATGAAGAAGATGCGGAAATGCTTGCGGCTGAGCTGCGTAAATTCCCTGGTGAGCAGGTGCTGTTTTTAGGCGCACTGCCTGAGCTTTCGGTCAGCTTCCTGCGTGAGCAAGGATTCCGTAAAGGCTGGGCTGATGACAGCCGTCAGGTAAATTACCTGTATGCCGATAGCTATGAGCGTGAAAACGCCGCTCAGTGCTTTGATCGCTGGCTGGATACCAACCCAATGCCGCAGGCGCTGTTCACAACCTCATTTGCTTTGTTGCAGGGGGTAATGGATGTGGCTTTGCGTCGCCATGGGCAGCTGCCTTCGGAACTGGCTATCGCGACCTTCGGGGATCATGAACTGCTGGATTTCCTGCAATGTCCGGTATTAGCCGTGGCCCAGCGCCATCGGGATGTCGCCGAGCGCGTGCTGGAATTGGTGCTTGGCAGTCTGGATGAGCCGCGTAAACCGAAGCCTGGTTTAACGCGTATTCGCCGTAATCTTTATCGCCGTGGCAATCTGAGCCGCTAAGCGATTGAGCGGTGCCTGGAGCGTCAGGTACCGCCTTATCCCGCCTGAAATTTATTCGTTTTTGTTGCATCTAAAATGCAGATTAATTCTTCATTTAAACCATTTTAAAAAAGCTGTTATCAGTAGGGCTAAAAAGAATTTTAAAAACAAATAGTGTGGATAATTTTTAGAGCAAAAAGAAATTTATATTGGTGATTATCAACAGTTGAGTAGCAAATCATTTAATTAAATGTCACCTTCAATACCTTGAATCGGTTTGGTTATTTTTATGTCGTTAGGATGAGAATTTTCTTGTTTTAGTATTTCAATAACTTTCTTTACTTAGTATTACTTTGTTACAACCATCAATTCTTTGTCTGCAAACCAGGCATTAATTCAAATTAAGAGCCATCCAACGAGCGAGCCGCGCAGAGCCGCGCACCGCGGGGCTGTTCTCCTTGTGAGAATTGGCTTAAAATGCAGCCCGCGTCGCAAACTGAGCACGTGATGAGCTGAGCGCCATCTCCAGTCTTTTTTAACGATTGTATGTCTGTTAGTCATTTTTCTTGCAAATATTCATAGCGTTAATTTTTGCCTCGCCTGAGTTAAAGATCTTATCCAGCCAAATAAGGCTTATTGGAATGGGATATTTATTCCCGTCCGAGCCGATGCTGGCTTGACAAGGTTTTCCTCTGCTCCGTAAACTCTTTTAGTGGGAATTTGTGGGATAAAGTGGTGAAAACACCACGAGAGGGTGAGGCTGACATGTTCCGTGGCGCAACGTTAGTCAATCTCGACAGTAAAGGGCGGCTTTCTGTGCCTACCCGTTATCGGGAAAAACTGATCGAGTCTGCTGGCGGTCAAATGGTTTGCACCATTGACATCCATCACCCCTGCTTGCTGCTTTATACCCTGCCAGAGTGGGAAGTTATTGAACAAAAGCTATCTGCACTTTCCAGTATGAATCCCGCAGAGCGGCGCGTGCAGCGTCTGCTACTGGGGCATGCGAGTGAGTGTCAGATGGATAGCGCTGGCCGTTTGTTGCTGGCGCCAGTTTTGCGCCAACATGCAGGGCTTAAAAAAGAAGTGATGCTGGTCGGGCAGCTCAACAAATTTGAGCTGTGGGATGAAACGACCTGGCATCGACAGGTCACGGAGGATATTGACGCAGAGCAGTCTTCACAACAAGGTTTGTCGGAACGACTGCAGGACTTGTCACTATAAATAATGATGGAAAATTATAAACATAAAACAGTACTGCTTGATGAGGCGGTCAACGGGCTGAATATCCAGCCAGACGGCATTTATATCGACGGTACCTTTGGTCGCGGTGGTCATTC
This sequence comes from Salmonella enterica subsp. enterica serovar Choleraesuis, assembly GCA_022846635.1. Lineage (GTDB taxonomy): Bacteria > Pseudomonadota > Gammaproteobacteria > Enterobacterales > Enterobacteriaceae. Next base: position 3,472,907 of record AP025685.1, on the reverse strand, counting down.
CCGGCTGATTCTGTCCCTTCTGGGGCCGGAAGGGCGTCTGTATGCCATTGACCGGGACCCGCAGGCCGTTGAGGTGGCAAAAACCATCGACGATCCGCGCTTTTCCATCATTCATGGGCCTTTCTCTGCGCTTGGTGAGTATGCCGAAGCGCGCCAGCTTACCGGGAAAATTAACGGCATCCTGCTCGATCTCGGTGTCTCATCTCCTCAGCTTGACGATCCAGAACGTGGCTTCTCGTTTATGCGAGACGGGCCGCTGGATATGCGTATGGACCCTACTCGCGGTCAGTCTGCTGCTGAATGGCTAATGAGTGCTGAAGAAGCTGATATCGCGTGGGTTATCAAAACTTACGGTGAGGAGCGGTTCTCCAAGCGTATCGCCAGAGCGATTGTAGAGCGCAATCGCGAGCAGCCAATGACCCGTACGAAAGAGCTTGCCGAGGTGGTTGCAGCCGCAACGCCGGTGAAAGACAAATTTAAACATCCGGCGACCCGTACTTTCCAGGCGGTACGCATTTGGGTGAATAGTGAATTAGAAGAAATTGAGCTGGCGCTTAAAGGATCGCTGGATGCATTAGCACCTGGCGGTCGTCTTTCGGTCATCAGTTTCCACTCGTTAGAAGACCGGCTGGTTAAGCGCTTTATGCGCGAATATAGCCGTGGCCCTCAGGTGCCGGCTGGGATCCCAATGACCGAAACGCAGCTTAATGCCTTAGGTGGTCGCCAGCTAAAAGCACTGGGAAAAATGATGCCGGGCGAGCTGGAGGTGTCTGAAAACCCTCGCGCCCGTAGCTCTGTACTGCGTATCGCCGAGAGGACATCGGCATGATAAGCCGGGTTACTGAGGTTCTGGAGAAAGTTTCCGGGTCGCTATCTATTGGTAATACCGAACGTCATACGCTTCCAGCCCTGATTGCGCAGGATCTTCTGCGCTTTGGCAAACTGCCGCTGATTCTCTTTATTGCTGGAATTCTTAGCGCCATCTCTGTGGTTACTACCGCCCACCATACCCGTCTGCTGACCGCCCAACGCGAGCAGCTGGTGGTTGAGCGTGATGCCCTGGATATCGAGTGGCGTAACCTGATTCTGGAAGAAAATGCTCTTGGCGATCATAGCCGCGTAGAGCGTATCGCGACGGATAAACTGCATTTACAGCATGTCGATCCGTCTCAGGAAAATATTGTTGTTCAGAAATAAACAACCGTAGGTACAAAGGAACTACGCAACTGATGAAAGCTGCGGCAAGAACGCTAAAAACGAAACGTCAGGACGAGCAGGCCAACTTTATCAGTTGGCGTTTTGCGTTGCTGTGCGGTTGCATTTTGATGGCGCTGGTTTTTCTGCTCGGCAGGGTTGCCTGGCTGCAGATTATTAACCCGGATATGCTGGTGCGTCAGGGCGACATGCGCTCTTTACGCGTACAGGAAGTTTCTACTTCACGCGGGATGATTACCGACCGTGCGGGCCGCCCGCTTGCGGTGTCAGTGCCGGTGAACGCTATCTGGGCCGATCCTAAAGAGTTGCACGATGCCGGTGGCGTTACTCTCGACCCTCGCTGGAGAGCACTGGCCGATGCGCTCAAAATACCACTCGATCAGCTTGCGGCGCGAGTGAATGCTAACCCGCGCGGGCGCTTTACCTACCTGGCTCGCCAGGTAAACCCTGATATTGGCGATTATATTAAAAAACTGAAGTTGCCAGGGGTTCATCTGCGTGAAGAGTCCCGCCGTTATTACCCTTCAGGCGAAGTAACTGCTCACGTCATCGGCTTTACTAACGTCGATAGTCAGGGTATCGAAGGGGTAGAGAAGAGTTTTGATAAATGGCTGACTGGCCAACCCGGGGAACGTATTGTTCGAAAAGACCGCTTTGGTCGCGTCATTGAGGATATTTCTTCAACTGACAGCCAGGCGGCACATAATCTTTCTTTGAGTATCGACGAACGCTTGCAGTCTCTGGTGTATCGCGAGCTCAATAACGCCGTTGCGTTTAATAAGGCGGAATCTGGCAGCGCCGTACTGGTAGATGTAAATACCGGTGAAGTGCTGGCGATGGCTAACAGCCCGTCTTATAACCCTAACAATCTTTCGGGTACTCCGAAGGATGCGATGCGTAACCGCACCATCACCGACGTGTTCGAACCGGGTTCTACGGTTAAGCCAATGGTGGTGATGACGGCTCTGCAGCGCGGGGTTGTGCGTGATAATACTGTTTTAAATACCGTGCCTTATTACATCAACGGTCATGAAATTAAAGACGTCGGACGTTATAACGAGCTGACGCTGACCGGTGTGTTACAGAAGTCGAGTAACGTCGGTGTTTCTAAGCTGGCGTTAGCGATGCCATCCTCTGCGTTAGTAGATACTTACTCTCGCTTTGGATTGGGTAAGTCGACCAATTTGGGGTTGGTCGGGGAACGCAGTGGCTTATATCCTCAAAAACAACGGTGGTCCGACATAGAGAGGGCCACCTTCTCTTTCGGCTACGGGCTAATGGTGACTCCGTTACAGTTAGCGCGTGTCTATGCAACCATTGGTAGCTACGGCGTCTATCGCCCGCTATCGATAACTAAAGTCGATCCGCCGGTTCCCGGCGAGCGCGTCTTCCCTGAAGCTATCGTACGCACTGTGGTGCATATGATGGAGAGCGTGGCGCTGCCAGGCGGCGGCGGCGTAAAAGCGGCAATCAAAGGTTATCGAATCGCTATCAAAACCGGTACCGCTAAAAAAGTGGGCCCGGATGGTCGCTACATCAATAAATACATCGCTTATACCGCGGGCGTTGCCCCGGCCAGTAACCCGCGCTTTGCGTTAGTCGTTGTTATCAACGACCCGCAGGCTGGTAAGTACTATGGTGGTGCGGTATCCGCGCCGGTATTCGGCGCCATTATGGGCGGTGTACTGCGTACGATGAACATCGAGCCGGATGCTTTGGCAACCGGCGAAAAAAATGAGTTTGTAATTAATCAAGGTGAGGGTTCAGGTGGCAGATCGTAATTTGCGCGACCTATTAGCTCCGTGGGTGACAGGCTTGCCCGCGCGCGAGCTGCGAGAGATGACGCTGGATAGCCGTAGCGCTGCGTCTGGCGATCTCTTTGTCGCGATTCCAGGGCATCAGGCGGACGGGCGTCGTTTTATCCCGCAGGCGATTGCGCAAGGTGTTGCTGCCATTGTAGCTGAGGCTGAAGGCGAAGCTACTGACGGTTCCGTTTGTGAAATGCATGGCGTACCGGTTATCTATCTGAGCCAGCTGCATCAGCGGCTGTCTGCCCTTGCCGGGCGTTTCTACGATGAGCCTGCCGAGCGGTTGAAGCTGGTTGGCGTCACCGGAACTAACGGTAAAACCACCACCACTCAATTACTGGCGCAGTGGAGCGAATTGCTTGGAGAGCGCAGTGCCGTGATGGGCACAGTGGGTAACGGTCTGCTGGGTAAAGTCGTCCCGACTGAAAATACCACTGGCTCTGCGGTTGATGTACAGCATGTGCTGGCAGGCCTGGTGAGCGAAGGGGCTACTTTTGCCGCCATGGAGGTTTCCTCTCACGGTCTGGTGCAGCACCGGGTTGCGGCGCTTAAGTTCGTGGCCAGCATATTTACCAATCTCAGCCGCGACCATCTGGATTATCACGGTGATATGGCTTCCTACGAAGCCGCTAAATGGTCACTGTTTGCCGAACACCAGTGCGGTCAGGCCATTATCAATGTTGATGATGAAGTGGGGCGCCGCTGGTTGAGCCAGTTGCCAGATGCCATTGCCGTCGGCGTAGAACACGAAATTGATCCTTCCTGTCACGGGCGTTGGCTTAAGGCCAAGCAGATCCGTTACCACGATAGCGGGGCGACCATTAGCTTTGACTCCAGTTGGGGCAAGGGTGAGATAGAGAGTCGCCTGATGGGCGAGTTCAACGTTAGCAATCTTTTACTGGCCCTGGCGACCCTGCTGGCACTGGGTTATCCCCTTGATAAGCTGATGAGCACAGCCGGTAAACTTCAGCCGGTATGTGGACGGATGGAAGTATTTAGCGCGCCTGGTAAACCTACCGTCGTTGTTGATTATGCCCACACCCCGGATGCGCTGGAAAAAGCGCTTGAGGCCGCTCGCCTGCACTGCGACGGTGATTTGTGGTGTGTATTTGGCTGCGGTGGCGACCGGGATAAAGGTAAACGCCCGTTAATGGGGGCCGTTGCCGAGCAGTATGCCGATCGCGTGGTCGTCACCGATGATAACCCGCGTACTGAAGAGCCGCGCGCTATTATCGACGACATTCTGGCAGGCATGCTGGATGCTGGTCGGGCAACAGTATTGGAAGGGCGTGCCGAAGCCGTAACTAACACAATTATGCAGGCTCGGGCCAACGACGTTGTGCTGGTGGCGGGCAAGGGCCACGAAGACTATCAAATTATTGGCAATCGTCGGTTGGATTACTCCGATCGTCTGACGGTCGCCCGCTTACTGGGAGTAATGGCATGATTCGCCTGCTGTTAAGTCAACTGGCACAAATTACAGATGGTGAACTGATCGGTGAGGATAAGGCTTTTGACGCCGTAACGACCGATACCCGTGCTATCACTCCTGGCTGCCTGTTTGTGGCGCTGGCTGGTGAGCGCTTTGACGGCCATAACTTCGCCGTAACTGCGGTAGAGAATGGTGCCGGTGCGTTACTGGTTAGCCGTCGCCTGGATACTTCTGCTGCTCAGGTTGTAGTTAAAGACACTCGCCAGGCTTTCGGCCAGCTGGCCGCCTGGGTTCGCCAGCAGGTCCCGGCGAAGGTCGTCGCGCTGACCGGGTCTTCCGGTAAAACCTCCGTTAAAGAGATGACAGCGGCCATTCTGCGCCATTGCGGCAACACGCTGTATACCTCCGGTAATCTCAATAACGACATCGGCGTGCCGATGACGCTGCTGCGACTGACTCCTGAGCATGAGTACGCGGTTATTGAGTTGGGCGCTAACCATCAGGGTGAAATTGCCTGGACCGTTAGCCTCACGCATCCCGATGCAGCTCTGATTAATAACCTCGCGGCGGCTCACCTGGAAGGCTTTGGCTCGCTGGCCGGGGTAGCCCGGGCGAAAGGTGAGATCTTTACCGGCCTTAATACCAGTGGTACCGCAATCGTCAACGCAGATAATAATGACCTGGAACACTGGCAGGCTGTCATTGGCAACCGTCCGGTTTGGCGTTTTTCTGCGACCCGGAGTGACGTTGAGTTTTGCGCCCGCAAAGTCGCGGTGAGCGCCGAAGGTTCACGTTTCACTATGGTGACTCCGCGCGGGCAGATTGATGTGCTGCTGCCATTGCCAGGTCGTCACAATATTGCCAATGCGCTGGCTGCTTCAGCACTGGCGCTGGCTGCCGGTGCGCCGCTAACCGCCGTGAAAGACGGTCTGGCGGAGCTGAAAGCGGTACCGGGGCGTCTATTCCCTATTGAACTTAGCGCTACTCAACTGCTGCTCGATGATAGCTATAACGCTAACGTCGGCTCAATGACCGCAGCGGTTCAGGTACTGTCCGATATGCCAGGCTATCGAGTGATGGTTGTTGGCGATATGGCCGAGCTGGGGGCTGAGGCGGAAGAGTGCCACCGTCAGGTTGGCGAAGCAGCGCGCATTGCCGGGCTGGATAAAGTGCTGAGCGTGGGAACGCTGAGCGCTGCTATCAGTGATGCCAGCGGAGCAGGCGAGCATTTCAGCGATAAGCAGCAGGCGGTTGAGCGTCTGAAAGCGCTACTGGCTGAGCATCAGGTTATGACTATTTTAGTGAAGGGTTCGCGCAGCGCCGCTATGGAAGACGTAGTGCGTGCGTTACAGGAGAAGGGAACATGTTAGTTTGGCTGGCCGAGCATCTGGTTAAATATTATTCCGGATTTAACGTTTTTTCTTATCTGACGTTTCGCGCCATCGTGAGCTTGCTGACGGCACTGGTCATCTCTTTATGGATGGGGCCGCGTATGATTGCGCGGTTACAGGAACTCTCTTTCGGCCAGGTTGTACGTAACGACGGTCCTGAGTCCCACTTCAGTAAGCGCGGTACGCCGACCATGGGCGGGATAATGATCCTAACTTCCATCGTCATTTCCGTGATTATGTGGGCTTATCCTTCCAACCCTTATGTCTGGTGCGTGCTGTTTGTGCTAGTAGGGTACGGTGTGATTGGCTTTGTCGATGATTACCGCAAAGTTGTGCGTAAAGACACCAAGGGCCTGGTTGCCCGCTGGAAGTATTTCTGGATGTCTGCCATTGCGCTAATCGTCGCATTTTCTCTGTACATCATGGGTAAAGACACGCCAGCCACCGAGCTGGTTGTTCCGTTCTTTAAGGACGTAATGCCGCAGCTGGGTCTGTTTTATGTGGTGCTGGCCTATTTCGTCATTGTTGGCACCGGTAATGCGGTAAACCTGACCGATGGGCTGGATGGCCTGGCGATTATGCCTACGGTGCTGGTGGCTTCCGGTTTCGGCCTGGTAGCCTGGGCTACCGGTAACATGAACTTTGCCGGTTACCTGCATATTCCTTATCTGCGTCACGCGGGCGAGCTGGTTATCGTCTGTACCGCTATTGTCGGTGCCGGGCTGGGCTTTTTGTGGTTTAACACCTATCCGGCTCAGGTATTCATGGGTGACGTTGGTTCACTGGCGCTGGGTGGGGCATTAGGCACTATCGCCGTCCTTCTGCGTCAGGAGTTTCTGTTGGTCATCATGGGCGGGGTTTTCGTTGTTGAAACGCTGTCCGTTATTTTGCAGGTGGGTTCATTTAAATTACGCGGCCAGCGAATTTTCCGTATGGCGCCTATTCATCACCACTATGAACTCAAAGGCTGGCCAGAACCGCGCGTTATCGTTCGTTTCTGGATTATTTCGCTGATGCTGGTCCTGATTGGCCTGGCTACGCTCAAGGTACGTTAATCATGGCAGACTACCAGGGTAAGAAGGTTGTCATCATCGGGCTGGGTTTAACCGGCCTCTCCTGCGTCGATTTCTTCATGTCTCGCGGTGTGGTTCCGCAGGTGATGGATACGCGTGTTGCACCTGCCGGGCTGGATAAGTTGCCGGAAAGCGTGGAGCGCCATACTGGCGGATTAAATGAGAGCTGGTTAATGGCCGCCGACCTTATCGTGGCCAGTCCTGGTATCGCTCTGGCGCATCCGGCTCTGGTTGCCGCAGCCGCAGCGGGAGTTGAGATTGTCGGTGATATCGAGCTGTTCTGCCGCGAAGCGGATGCGCCGATAATTGCTATTACCGGGTCTAATGGTAAAAGCACCGTCACAACGCTGGTTGGCGAAATGGCGAAAGCGGCGGGCATTAGCGTTGGGGTAGGGGGCAATATTGGCCTGCCTGCGCTGATGCTGCTGGAGCAACAGCATCAGCTTTTTGTTCTGGAGCTCTCCAGCTTCCAGCTTGAAACCACCACCAGTCTGCATGCGGCGGCAGCGACCGTGCTGAACGTAACTGAAGACCATATGGATCGCTATCCGCTAGGTCTGCAGCAATATCGCGCCGCGAAGCTACGGGTTTATGAAAATGCCAAAGTATGCGTGGTCAATGCCGACGATGCACTGAGCATGCCGGTACGCGGCGCCGACGAGCGTTGCGTCAGCTTTGGCGTGGATGTTGGCGATTATCATCTCAATCACCAGCTGGGTGAGACCTGGCTGCGGGTGCGGGGTGAAAAAGTCCTGAATGTCCGCGAGATGACTTTGACCGGTCGTCATAACTACACCAACGCGCTTGCTGCACTGGCTCTTGCCGATGCAGTCGGCCTGCCGCGTTCAAGCAGCCTTAGCGCGCTGACAACATTTAGCGGTCTGGCTCATCGCTTCCAGCTAGTTTTAAATCGCGATGGCGTGCGTTGGATTAACGACTCCAAAGCCACCAACGTTGGCAGCACGGAGGCCGCGCTAAACGGTTTGCTCGTTGACGGAACTCTGCATTTGCTGCTGGGCGGTGACGGTAAATCTGCCGATTTCACACCATTAATCCCTTATATCAGCGGTGACAATATTCGTCTGTATTGCTTTGGGCGCGATGGTGCTCAACTGGCAGCGCTGCGTCCGGATGTATCCGAACTGACTGACACGATGGAACAGGCCATGAAGCTTATTTCATCCCGGGTTAAGCCTGGCGATATGGTGCTGTTGTCACCCGCCTGTGCCAGCCTCGATCAGTTCAAGAACTTTGAGCAGCGCGGCGATCGTTTTGCTCAGCTGGCGAAGGAGTTAGGTTAATGCGTTTGTCTCTTCCCCAGCTCAATATGCCGCGTGTTCCAGGCTCTAAGATAATGGTCTGGTTTTCTAACGCGGTAAAAAATTGGGTGATGGGATCCCGGGAAGCCGATGCTAATAGCCCGGTACCTTATGATCGCACGCTGTTCTGGCTCACGCTGGGGCTCGCGGCCGTTGGTTTCGTGATGGTCACCTCGGCATCCATGCCGGTCGGCCAGCGCCTGGCCAATGACCCGTTCTTATTCGCGAAACGCGACGGGCTATATATCATTCTTGCTTTTGCTCTTAGCCTGATCACTTTGCGCCTGCCGATGACTTTCTGGCAGCGTTACAGTGCCCCGATGCTGCTTATCTCCATTGGGATGCTGCTGGTAGTGCTGGTCGTGGGGAGCTCGGTTAACGGTGCTTCACGCTGGATTGCCCTTGGGCCGCTGCGTATTCAGCCTGCGGAATTCACCAAACTGTCGCTGTTTTGCTTCTTGTCTAACTACCTGGTTCGTAAGGTCGATGAAGTGCGTAGCAACCTGCGCGGCTTCCTGAAACCGATGGGCGTAATTCTAGTGCTGGCGGTATTACTGCTGGCTCAGCCTGACCTGGGTACCGTGGTCGTATTGTTTGTAACTACGCTGGCGATGCTGTTTTTGGCAGGGGCTAAGCTGTGGCAATTCCTGGCCATTATCGGCATGGGCATTGCGGCGGTTATTCTGCTTATCCTTGCTGAACCTTACCGTATTCGCCGCGTGACCTCGTTCTGGCGCCCGTGGGATGACCCGTTCGGTAGCGGTTATCAGCTGACTCAGTCTCTGATGGCTTTTGGTCGCGGTGAGTTCTGGGGCCAGGGTCTTGGTAACTCAGTCCAGAAGCTGGAATACCTGCCAGAGGCACATACTGACTTCATCTTCTCGATTATCGGCGAGGAGCTGGGATATATCGGTGTGGTGCTGGCCCTTTTGATGGTATTCTTCGTGGCTTTTCGGGCAATGTCTATTGGCCGCCGCGCGCTTGAAATTGACCAACGCTTCTCAGGCTTCCTGGCCTGCTCTATTGGCATCTGGTTTAGTTTCCAGGCGTTAGTAAACGTAGGCGCTGCTGCCGGGATGTTGCCGACTAAAGGGTTAACACTGCCGTTAATTAGTTACGGTGGTTCAAGTTTGTTGATTATGTCTACAGCCATTATGTTGTTGCTGCGAATTGATTATGAAACCCGCCTGGCTAAGGCGCAGGCGTTTACACGGAGTGCCCGATGAGCGAACCAGCAAAAAGACTGATGGTCATGGCTGGTGGTACCGGCGGGCATGTATTCCCGGGCCTTGCTGTAGCCCATCATCTGATGGAGCAGGGCTGGCAGGTGCGCTGGCTGGGTACGGCTGACCGTATGGAAGCCGATCTGGTACCTCAACACGGCATCGAAATTGATTTTATCCGCATCTCAGGCCTGCGCGGCAAAGGGCTAATGGCTCTGTTACTGGCACCGATACGTATTTTCAATGCCTGGCGTCAGGCTCGGGCCATCATGAAACGCTATCGTCCCGATGTGGTTATGGGGATGGGCGGCTACGTATCAGGGCCTGGCGGTCTTGCCGCATGGTCGCTCGGTATCCCGGTTGTTCTGCATGAGCAGAATGGGATTGCCGGGTTGACCAACAAATGGCTGGCTAAAATTGCCCGTACCGTATTACAGGCATTTCCCGGTGCTTTTCCTGGCGCTCCGGTGGTAGGCAATCCGGTGCGTAAAGATGTGCTGGCTCTGCCAGTTCCGGAAGTGCGTTATGCGGAACATGAAGGACCGGTTCGGGTTTTGGTTATGGGTGGCTCTCAGGGGGCCCGTATTCTTAACCAGACAGTGCCTCTGGCCTCCGCACAGCTAGGCGATAAAGTCACCATCTGGCATCAATGTGGCAAAGGCTCTCTGTCCACCGTGCAGCAGGCATACGCCGATGCCGGTCAGCCTCAGCATAAAGTTACCGAGTTCATTGATGATGTCGCAGCGGCTTACAACTGGGCGGATGTGGTGGTTTGTCGTTCCGGTGCGCTGACGGTCAGCGAGATAGCCGCTGCCGGTTTGCCTGCGGTTTTCGTACCGTTTCAGCATAAAGACCGCCAGCAGTACTGGAATGCGCTCCCTCTGGAGCAAGCGGGAGCCGCCAAAATTTTTGAGCAACCGCAGTTTACTGCCGAAGCGCTGAGTCAGACTTTGTCCCAGTGGGATCGTCCGACTTTGCTGGCTATGGCGGAGAAGGCCCGTGAAGCGGGTATCACCGATGCTACCGAGCGTGTGGCGGGTGCGGTTAGCCTTGCCGCCAATGGGCAGGCCTGAGCCGTCGGTTAGCCGGCAATTTAACATTGAATTAGCGGCGCAGTGCGCCACAGGTTTAGAGAGCGAATGAATACACAAGAACTAGCAAAACTGCGTTCCATTGTGCCTGAGATGCGTCGCGTCCGGCACATTCACTTTGTTGGCATCGGCGGTGCCGGCATGGGTGGTATTGCGGAAGTGCTGGCTAATGAAGGCTATCAGATTAGCGGTTCCGACCTGGCGCCTAATGCGGTGACACAACAGCTCGCTGCGCTGGGTGCCACTATTTACTTTAATCATCGCCCTGAAAACGTGCGTGATGCCAGCGTGGTAGTGGTTTCAACGGCTATCTCTCAGGACAACCCGGAAATAGTCGCGGCACATGATCTGCGTATCCCGGTTATTCGTCGCGCTGAAATGCTGGCGGAGCTGATGCGTTTTCGTCACGGTATCGCGGTGGCCGGAACTCACGGTAAAACGACCACTACGGCGATGGTTTCCAGTATTTATGCCGAGGCTGGCCTGGATCCGACTTTTGTTAACGGTGGTTTGGTTAAAGCTGCGGGTACTCATGCGCGCCTGGGCCACAGCCGGTATCTGATTGCTGAGGCGGATGAGAGCGATGCGTCATTCCTCCATCTGCAGCCGATGGTTTCAATCGTGACCAATATTGAAGCCGATCATATGGATACCTATCACGGCGACTTTGAAAACCTGAAACACACCTTTATTAACTTCCTGCATAACCTGCCGTTCTATGGCCGCGCAGTATTGTGTGTGGATGACCCGGTGATTCGTGAACTGCTGCCGCAGGTTGGTCGTCAAACCACTACCTACGGTTTCAGCGATGATGCAGATGTGCGCATTGAGGATTATCAGCAGATTGGCGCACAGGGGCATTTCACCATCGTTCGCCAGGATAAACCGACGATGAAAGTGACGCTGAACTCTCCAGGTCGCCACAATGCGCTCAATGCTACGGCGGCGGTAGCGGTAGCTACCGAAGAGGGAATTGAAGATGAGGCAATGCTGCGCGCTCTGGAAAGTTTCCAGGGCACCGGGCGTCGTTTCGACTTCCTGGGTGAGTTCGCCCTTGATGCGGTGAATGGCCGCGAAGGTAAAGCGCTGCTGGTTGATGACTATGGTCACCATCCAACGGAAGTCGATGCAACTATTAAAGCGGCGCGCGCAGGCTGGCCAGATAAAAAGCTGGTGATGGTATTTCAGCCACATCGCTATACCCGAACACGCGATCTCTATGATGATTTCGCTAATGTCTTGTCCCAGGTCGATGTTTTGTTGATGCTGGATGTTTATCCTGCCGGCGAAGCGCCAATTCCTGGTGCCGATAGCCGTTCTCTGTGTCGCACTATCCGCAGCCGCGGAAAAATCGACCCAATCCACGTCGCTGATCCTGAACAGGTTGCAGACCTGCTTGCACCGGTGCTGGAAGGTAACGATCTGGTGCTGGTTCAGGGTGCAGGTAATATCGGTAAAGTCGCCAGAAACCTGGCGGAAGTTAAACTCTGCCCGGTGGCAATTTAACCGGTAAACAGAGGGTGGAAAGAGCAGTTAAGAACATTTGTCTGCTCTACCCATCAAAAACGAGGTTTTTCACGCGGATAAACAGGAAAAATTTACCTGATTAGTTATCCAAAGCCTGGGAACCTTCTATGCTTAAGAAGCGAAGTATCTCTCTGATGAAAAAGATGATTTCAGCTTCTGAACTGGAAAATAGCGTATGTGGGGGAAAATCACCCGCTGCGGGATTTACCGCCTGGTTACAGCCACCGGGCAGAATGCAACCATTTACGCCAGTGGCGTGAATCAGGAACAAGCGGAGTGATATGTCGCAGGCAGCACTGAATACACGTCCTCGTGATGAGGAGAGCACAACGGGTCGCAATAATGGAACGCGACTTGCAGGGATTGCATTCCTGCTGGCGGTGCTGCTGACGGTGTTCATCGGTGGCTGGATAGTGGTTGGCTGGATGGAGGACGCCCAGCGTCTGCCTCTCTCTAAGCTAGTGGTGACCGGTGAGCGTCACTACACCCGGAATGATGATATTCGTCAGTCGATTCTGGCTCTGGGTGCACCGGGAACCTTCATGACCCAGGATGTGAACATCATTCAGCAGCAGATTGAGCGCCTGCCATGGATAAAGCAGGCCAGCGTGCGGAAACAATGGCCAGACGAATTAAAGATTCATCTGGTTGAATATGTGCCCATTGCCCGTTGGAATGAGCAGCACATGATAGATGCGCAAGGTACAGCATTTAGCGTGCCGGCTAGCCGCACCCGTAAGCAGGTTCTGCCTATGCTTTCGGGCCCGGAAGGAAGCGAGACGGAAGTGCTACAAAACTTCCAAACCATGAGCGGCGAGCTACTGAAACAAAAATTTACCTTAAAAGAGGCGGCGATGACTGCCCGGCGCTCCTGGGTGCTGACGCTTAATGATGGCATTCAGCTTAACCTTGGACGTGGTGACACCTTAAAGCGTTTAAGCCGCTTTATGGAGCTGTACCCGGTTCTGCAACAGCAGGCGCAAACCGATGGCAAACGAATTGCCTATGTTGATTTGCGTTATGACTCGGGAGCAGCTGTCGGCTGGGCTCCGGCGCCTGAACAGGCACATGAACAGCAACAAAATCAGGCACAGGCAGAACAACAATGATCAAGGCGACTGACAGAAAACTGGTAGTTGGACTGGAGATAGGCACCGCGAAAGTGGCCGCTCTGGTGGGGGAGGTTCTGCCCGACGGTATGGTCAATATCATTGGTGTTGGCAGCTGTCCGTCGCGCGGCATGGACAAAGGCGGGGTAAATGACCTCGAATCTGTAGTGAAATGCGTGCAGCGGGCTATCGATCAGGCTGAACTAATGGCAGACTGCCAGATATCATCAGTCTATCTTGCTCTGTCAGGCAAACACATAAGCTGTCAGAATGAGATTGGTATGGTGCCGGTCTCTGAGGAAGAAGTTACCCAGGAAGACGTAGAAAGTGTTGTCCACACCGCAAAATCGGTGCGTGTTCGTGACGAACACCGGGTGCTTCATGTTATTCCTCAAGAGTACGCAATTGACTATCAGGAAGGGATTAAAAATCCGGTCGGGCTTTCCGGTGTGCGCATGCAGGCCAAGGTTCATCTGATTACCTGCCACAACGATATGGCTAAGAATATCGTCAAGGCCGTAGAACGCTGTGGGTTAAAAGTTGATCAGCTGATATTTGCAGGCCTGGCTTCCAGCTATTCGGTTTTAACTGAAGATGAGCGTGAGCTGGGTGTCTGTGTCGTGGATATCGGTGGTGGTACCATGGATATGGCCATTTATACCGGCGGAGCATTGCGTCATACTAAGGTAATTCCTTATGCCGGGAACGTGGTAACGAGCGACATAGCCTATGCATTTGGCACGCCGCCAAGTGATGCCGAGGCGATTAAAGTGCGCCACGGTTGTGCATTAGGTTCGCTGGTAGGCAAAGATGAAACCGTTGAGGTTCCAAGCGTCGGTGGTCGTCCACCGCGGAGCCTGCAACGCCAGACACTGGCTGAGGTTATTGAGCCGCGTTATACCGAGCTGCTTAACCTGGTCAACGAAGAGATTTTGCAGTTGCAAGAGCAGTTGCGCCAGCAGGGCGTTAAGCACCATCTGGCGGCAGGCATCGTATTAACGGGCGGCGCCGCGCAGATTGAGGGCCTTGCGGCCTGTGCTCAGCGAGTTTTCCATACGCAGGTACGTATTGGGCAGCCGCTGAATATTACAGGTCTTACTGATTACGCCCAGGAGTCTTATTATTCCACTGCGGTTGGCCTGCTTCATTATGGAAAAGAGTCACATCTGAGTGGTGAAGCGGAAGTGGAAAAACGGGCATCAGTCGGTTCGTGGATCAAGCGAATCAACAGCTGGCTGAGAAAAGAGTTTTAATTTTTTGAGACCGTAATTGTTAAAGGTCTTGAGCTACAGGCACAAAACGGAGAGAAACTATGTTTGAACCTATGGAATTAACCAACGACGCGGTGATTAAAGTCATCGGCGTCGGTGGTGGCGGTGGCAATGCCGTAGAACACATGGTGCGCGAGCGTATCGAAGGTGTTGAATTCTTTGCTGTGAACACCGACGCTCAGGCGTTGCGTAAAACGGCGGTTGGTCAGACTATCCAGATTGGTAATGGTATTACCAAAGGTCTGGGTGCCGGTGCAAACCCGGAAGTCGGACGCAATGCTGCTGAAGAAGACCGCGAAGCCCTGCGCGTTGCCCTTGAAGGCGCCGACATGGTGTTTATCGCCGCAGGTATGGGCGGCGGTACAGGTACCGGTGCAGCGCCTGTGGTTGCGGAAGTTGCGAAGGATCTGGGTATCCTGACTGTAGCCGTAGTAACCAAACCTTTTAACTTCGAAGGCAAGAAGCGTATGGCCTTCGCAGAGCAGGGGATCACTGAGCTTTCCAAGCACGTAGATTCTCTGATTACTATTCCGAACGACAAACTGCTTAAAGTTCTGGGCCGCGGCATCTCTCTGCTCGACGCATTTGGCGCGGCGAATGATGTGCTGAAAGGCGCAGTGCAGGGTATCGCGGAGCTGATTACTCGTCCGGGTCTGATGAACGTTGACTTCGCGGATGTGCGCACCGTGATGTCCGAAATGGGCTACGCCATGATGGGCTCCGGCATTGCCAGCGGCGAAGATCGCGCTGAAGAAGCCGCTGAAATGGCTATCTCCAGTCCGCTTCTGGAAGATATCGATTTGTCTGGCGCGCGCGGCGTGCTGGTCAACATTACCGCTGGCTTCGACCTGCGTCTGGATGAGTTCGAAACCGTGGGTAACACTATTCGCGCCTTCGCATCCGACAACGCGACCGTGGTTATCGGTACTTCCCTTGACCCGGATATGAATGATGAGCTGCGCGTAACCGTAGTTGCTACCGGTATTGGCATGGACAAACGTCCTGAAATTACTCTGGTAACTAACAAACAGCAGCAGCAACCTGTGATGGACCGTTATCAGCAACATGGAATGGCACCACTGCCGCAAGAGCAGAAACCAGCCGCTAAAGTGGTTAACGATACAACGGCCCAGACGTCCAAAGAACCGGATTATCTGGATATTCCGGCGTTTTTGCGCAAGCAGGCTGATTAAGAATAAACCGGAAGTTGGGAAAATCGGCTCGATGTGCTAAAATGCCCTGCCAGTTGTGATGTACACTTCTGGTAAGACAAGTAATTTGGCGAGATTATACGATGATCAAACAAAGGACACTTAAACGTATCGTTCAGGCGACTGGTGTCGGTCTTCATACCGGCAAGAAAGTCACGCTGACGTTACGCCCTGCGCCGGCCAATACCGGGGTCATCTATCGTCGCACCGACTTGAATCCACCGGTAGATTTTCCGGCAGATGCCAAATCTGTGCGTGATACCATGCTCTGTACTTGCCTGGTTAATGAGCATGATGTACGAATTTCTACCGTAGAACACCTGAATGCCGCCTTGTCGGGGCTGGGTATCGACAACATTGTTATTGAAGTCGATGCGCCAGAAATTCCGATTATGGACGGTAGCGCCGCGCCGTTTGTCTATCTGCTGCTTGATGCGGGTATTGACGAACTCAATTGTGCGAAGAAATTCGTGCGTCTGAAAGAAGCGGTGCGCGTAGAAGACGGTGACAAGTGGGCCGAGCTGAAACCTTATAACGGTTTTTCTCTCGACTTCACCATCGACTTCAATCACCCAGCTATTGATGCCGGTAACCAGCGTTACCGCATGGAGTTTTCTGCCGATGCTTTCGTTCGTCAGATCAGCCGTGCGCGTACTTTTGGTTTCATGCGTGACATTGAATATTTACAGTCTCGCGGTCTGGCATTAGGTGGTAGCTTTGACTGTGCCATCGTAGTGGATGATTACCGTGTTCTAAATGAAGACGGCCTGCGTTTTGAAGACGAATTTGTGCGTCACAAAATGCTGGATGCGATTGGCGACCTGTTTATGTGCGGCCACAACATTATTGGTGCGTTTACTGCCTTTAAGTCTGGTCATGCGCTGAACAACAAACTGCTGCAGGCAGTATTGGCTAAACAGGAAGCATGGGAATATGCGACGTTCCAGGACGAAGCAGAACTTCCGGTTGCTTTCAAAGCTCCATCAACAGTACTGGCGTAAGATCAGTTACTGGTAATGCTTTAACGGTTGGCTCCCCTGGCACTCTCTCCGTCCAGGCGCCAGCCGTTTTATTTTGTATCATCCTGCTTTTCTCCCCCTATAAATAACTCCTAAATAATGGCCAGGTTGCCCGTCATTTTAGCTATTGATGGTGTCGGCAGAGGTGATTGATGGTAATATTTGACCGCGAAAAACGCGGTGTAAACTATCACTGCATATAACGAACGCTTAAACATTTCATCTGGCGGGTACGTGACAGGCATTCTGGATCGTTGGCGACAATTAGGCAGGCGCTATTTCTGGCCCCACCTCCTGTTTGGGATGGTGGCAGCCGGCCTTGGCCTGCCCGCATTCAGCGCCAGTGCTCAGACGCCAACCACGCCAGAAACCTCCGCCAGTCGCATTGATACGGTTCCGGCTTGCCTGCAAAGCCTTGCTTATCTGCCTGGCAACCATCGGCGCGCATCCTTTACGGTCGATTACTGGCATCAGCATGCCATTCGTACCGTCATTCGACATCTCAGTTTTGCGGTAGCCCAGCCTGAAATTCAGGATACGGCTCCGCTGCGAGCCCAGCAGGATGTGCTGCTGGATAAACTGAGTGCCCTGCTTACTCTGGAACGTAAGCCGCCGGTTGTTATTGATACGCTGCATCATGTCAGCGCCCCTCAGAAGTCAGCATTCACTATCGCTGCCTGGTTAGGCCAGGTGCAGGGTATCCGTGCTGGCCCACAGCGCCTCAGCTAATCCATCTATAAAAACAGTCCATTTATATGACCCCATTAAGTGGGGCGCTTGAGATTTTATTATGATTATCAAATTATTAACTAAAGTATTCGGTAGCCGGAATGACCGTACTTTGCGCCGCATGCGTAAAGTCGTTACTCAGATTAACGCGATGGAACCCGCCATGGAGAAGCTCTCTGATGAAGAGCTGAAGGCCAAAACTGGTGAGTTCCGGGCACGCCTGGAAAAAGGTGAGGCGCTGGAAAGCATTATTCCTGAAGCTTTTGCTGTGGTTCGTGAAGCCAGTAAACGTGTCTTTGGGATGCGCCACTTTGATGTGCAGTTGCTGGGCGGCATGGTTCTCAACGATCGTTGCATCGCTGAAATGCGTACCGGTGAAGGTAAAACACTGACTGCAACTCTGCCTGCTTACGTCAATGCCCTGAGCGGTAAAGGCGTGCACGTAGTAACCGTCAACGACTATCTGGCTCAGCGTGATGCCGAAAACAACCGTCCGCTGTTTGAGTTCCTCGGCCTGTCCGTTGGTATCAACATGTCCGGTCTGCCGGCGCCGGCGAAACGCGAAGCCTATGCTGCCGACATCACTTACGGTACCAATAACGAATACGGCTTCGATTATCTGCGCGATAACATGGCATTCAGCCCTGAAGAGCGTGTTCAGCGTAAATTGCATTACGCACTGGTGGATGAGGTCGACTCCATCCTTATCGATGAAGCGCGTACTCCGCTGATTATCTCCGGTCCGGCTGAAGATAGTTCAGACCTGTACCGTCGCGTAGATAAAATCATTCCAAATCTGGTTCGCCAGGAAAAAGAAGACTCCGACACTTTCACCGGAGAAGGCCACTTCTCTGTTGATGAGAAGTCTCGTCAGGTCAACCTGACTGAGCGCGGTTTGGTGTTAATTGAAGAGTTACTGGTTCAGCAGGGCATCATGGAAGAGGGTGAATCACTTTACTCTCCGAGCAACATTATGCTGATGCACCACGTGACGGCGGCACTGCGCGCGCATGCGCTATTTACCCGTGACGTTGACTACATCGTGAAAGATGGCGAAGTCATCATCGTCGATGAGCACACCGGTCGTACCATGCAGGGCCGCCGCTGGTCAGATGGTCTGCATCAGGCGGTTGAAGCCAAAGAGAACGTTGATATTCAAAACGAAAACCAGACTCTGGCTTCTATCACCTTCCAGAACTACTTCCGCCTGTATGAAAAACTGGCTGGTATGACGGGTACTGCTGATACTGAAGCATTTGAATTTAGCTCTATCTATAAACTGGACACCATTGTGGTGCCTACCAACCGTCCAATGATTCGTAAGGATCTGGCGGATCTGGTTTATATGACTGAAGCTGAAAAAATTGATGCCATTATTGAAGATATCAAAGAGCGTACCGCGAAGGGCCAGCCGGTTCTGGTAGGTACTATCTCTATCGAAAAATCAGAGGTGGTTTCCCATCAGCTGACCAAAGCGGGCATTAAGCACAACGTTCTGAACGCCAAGTTCCATGCGAGCGAAGCAGATATTGTTGCTCAGGCCGGTTATCCAGGCGCTGTTACCATCGCGACTAACATGGCTGGTCGTGGTACCGATATTATGCTGGGCGGCAGCTGGCAGGCCGAAGTCGCGGCGCTGGAAAATCCAACTGAAGAGCAGATTGCGCAGATTAAAGCCGAATGGCAGATTCGTCACGATGCCGTACTGGCTTCCGGCGGTTTGCATATTATCGGTACTGAGCGTCATGAATCTCGTCGTATCGATAACCAGCTGCGTGGTCGTTCCGGTCGCCAGGGTGACCCGGGTTCTTCCCGTTTCTACCTCTCAATGGAAGATGCCCTGATGCGTATTTTCGCATCCGACCGCGTATCTAACATGATGCGTAAACTGGGTATGAAACCGGGTGAGGCTATTGAGCATCCATGGGTGACCAAAGCTATCGCTAATGCTCAGCGTAAGGTTGAAAGCCGTAACTTCGATATCCGTAAGCAATTGCTGGAATATGACGACGTGGCGAGCGATCAGCGTCGCGCTATTTACACTCAGCGTAATGAGCTGCTGGACGGTGGCGATGTGGGCGAAACCATCAACAGCATTCGCGAAGATGTGTTTAAGGCAACCATCGATAACTACATTCCACCTCAGTCGCTTGAAGAGATGTGGGACGTAGAAGGGTTGCAGGAGCGCCTGAAAAATGATTTCGATCTCGATATGCCAATTGCTGAATGGCTGGATAAAGAGCCGGATCTGCATGAGGAAACTCTGCGTGAGCGTATCCTGAATAAGGCGATTGAAAACTATCAGCATAAAGAAGAGATCGTTGGTGCTGAGATGATGCGCCACTTCGAGAAAGGCGTCATGCTTCAGACTCTGGACTCTTTGTGGAAAGAGCACCTGGCGGCGATGGATTATCTGCGTCAGGGGATCCATCTGCGTGGCTATGCACAGAAAGATCCAAAGCAGGAATATAAACGCGAATCCTTCGCTATGTTTGCTGCCATGCTGGAATCGCTGAAATATGAAGTAGTCAGCACCCTGAGTAAAGTACAGGTTCGTGAGCCGGAAGAGGTTGAGCAGATGGAAAATCAGCGTCGTGAAGAAGCTGAACGTCTGGCTCAGATGCAACAGCTTAGCCACGAAGGTGATGATGAAATCCTGGAAGCGCGCTTTGATAACAGCGCAACTCCAACCATCACTCGCCCCGGTGAAGAAGATGAATCTCGCAAAGTAGGACGTAACGATCCTTGCCCATGTGGTTCAGGTAAAAAATTCAAACAGTGCCACGGGCGCTTGAATTAATAGACCACAGGTTATAAAAGCGCAGCTTGCTGCGCTTTTTTTTCATCTGAGGAAAGACACTATGAAGCAGTTAAATATTGCGGTAGGCATTATCCGTAACGCTCAGAATGAGATTTTTATTACCCGGCGCAATGCGGATGTTCACATGGGGGGAAAGTTAGAGTTTCCCGGTGGAAAGGTAGAACAGGGCGAAAGCGCAGAGCAGGCATTGGTGCGCGAATTGCGTGAGGAGGTCGGCATTACTGCGAAATCCTTTAGCCTCTACCAGCAAATTGAGCATCAGTTTAGCGACCGTCTGGTGGCTATCTCATTTTTTTTGGTTAGCGCATGGGATGGCGAGCCGTGGGGAAAAGAAGGGCAGTCAGGGCAATGGCTGGCTTGCAGTCAGCTTGACGCTGCGCAATTTCCTCCGGCAAATGAGCCGGTGATTGCCCGGCTTTTACAACAGAATTAATTAACGATGTCCCAGATGCGCGACCCGAAGTCAGGGCGCGCATCAGGAGAAATTACTGCTGGGGGTCTTCGCTCCAGTCATCGCTGTCCGACATTGAACCCTGGCTTGGAATACGTTTTTCTTCTGCCGCCCATTCACCTAAATCAATTAGCTGGCAGCGCTTGCTACAAAATGGACGAAATGGACTGCTTTCGGCCCATAGCACGTCTTTGCCACAAGTTGGGCAAGGTACATAAGTTACTTCGCTCATCTTCACTCCTTAGCAGCAGGCCAGCTCGAAATCGAGGCGTTCAGGAACCGTACCTCGCTCGCTATCGACCGGCATAAAGCGAATAGCGAAACGGCTTTTATGACCAGAAACCTGAGGATAAACCTGCTGATTGATATCCAGGTTAAGACGTAGCAGCTCGCCTTCCTCACCATTGCCCTGATAAAACCCATTCAAACTGGTTTGCTTCTGCAATGGCGACGAATTACGGATAATCTCCAGTATTAAACTCAAAGCTTGTTCCAGCGGTTGCAGGCTCTCTATCCAGCCAGATATCTGAGCATCACGCTGTTGTTGGGATAAATAAAGCCAGATATGCAGAGTCGGTAAGTCGAAGCTACAGCACCCGCCAGGGATACTCAACCGCTGGCGAACCAGGCTTATCAGACGATCTTCACGCAATGACTGCCCCAGGCGCGGAGCTGACATCAGACTGGTTGCATATGATTTTAATTGTTGGGCAAGCGCTTCGATTCGGCCGCGGTCAGCTCCCGGAGCGTCATTCCATGCCAGAAGCTTGCGTTGCTGGCGATCCAGTTCTTTTAGGATATCGGTGCGTATTTCGCCGCGCTCGAATACATCCAGCAAATCACTGATGTTACGAAAGAAGTACAGGGCGCTGGCGTTATCGTTTACCGGTAGCGCGGAGTGCATCTGCTTTAGAAGAAACTCAATGCGCAGCCATGTACGCATTTTTTCATTCAGCGGATGCTCAAAAAGAACCTGTGATTGCATTACTCTTTTTCCTGTGCAGCAGCCTGCGAAGCTAAAGTTAGATATTGATTATGCAGGCGGGCGACGTCCGCATCTATATGCGCAGGCGGACCATCATTATTAATAATATCATTGGCGACAGCCAGACGAGATGTTCTATTTACCTGAGCATTCAGGATCTGTTGAGCGTGTTCCCGCGATACGCCGTCGCGCGCCATGGTGCGCTTAATCTGCGTTTCGGGTAAAACATCGACGACCAAAACCCGGTCTGCTTTTTGATGCAACTCGTTTTCCACCAGCAATGGAACGACCCATAAAACATATGGAGAAGTAGCTTCTGCTAATTGTTGCTGGGTGAGTTGTTGAATCAGGGGATGTAGAAGGGCATTTAACCACTGCTTATCTTCAGGATGCGTGAAAATCCGCTCCCGGAGAGCCCGTCGGTCGAGTGTTCCTTCCGGGGTCATCATCGTTGGCCCAAAACGCTGAAAAATGGCATTTAGCGCGGGAGTGCCCGGCTCAACAACCTGGCGGGCAATGATATCTGCGTCAACTACAGTGACACCAAGCCGGGCAAATGCATCGGCGACCGTGCTTTTACCGCTGCCGATACCCCCGGTCAGAGCAACCGTCAGGCCCATGGGCTGTACACCTTAAGATTATTCATTTCAATACGATAGCTTTTCTGATGAAAAACTCAGAAGCTTTTTTTTCGTGAGTGGGGCGTGGCTCAAGATTTTTTGCAGCCGAAAACCCACCCTGTAACAGGTAAATTTATGGGATTGTAGCCTAAACAAGATGGTTTTCGCAGTCTTGCGGACGCATTAATAGTGCGTATGATAGCGTCACTGGAGTTGGTTGTTATATCGCCGGATATTTTTGTTCGGGCTCATCGCCATTTACCAGGAAACCCTACATGCGTATCGAAGAAGATTTGAAGTTAGGCTTTAAAGACGTTCTTATCCGCCCTAAACGCTCTACCCTTAAAAGCCGTTCCGATGTTGAGCTGGAACGCGAATTCACCTTTAAGCATGCTGGTAGCTCCTGGTCAGGAGTACCTGTTATTGCAGCCAACATGGATTCGGTCGGTACTTTTTCTATGGCCAAAGCCCTGGCAAGCTTCGATATCCTTACCGCTGTGCACAAGCATTACACCGTAGAACAGTGGCAGGCTTTTGTTACCGACAACTCTGAAGATGTACTGCGTCATGTCATGGTTTCAACCGGCACGTCAGATGCCGACTTTACGCGTACCAAAGCTATTTTGAACTTAAGCCCGGCACTTAAGTTTATTTGCATTGATGTGGCAAACGGTTATTCCGAGCACTTTGTTCGCTTTTTAACTAAAGCGCGTGAAGCCTGGCCGGATAAAGTTATCTGTGCTGGCAACGTGGTTACCGGTGAAATGTGCGAAGAGCTGATTCTTGCCGGTGCCGATATCGTTAAAGTGGGCATAGGCCCAGGTTCAGTTTGTACTACACGCGTAAAAACTGGCGTAGGTTACCCGCAGCTGTCTGCCGTTATTGAATGTGCCGATGCCGCGCACGGCCTGGGCGGTCAAATTGTCAGTGATGGCGGTTGCACAATGCCGGGCGACGTCGCTAAAGCCTTTGGCGGCGGCGCAGACTTCGTCATGCTCGGTGGCATGCTGGCTGGCCATGATGAAAGCGGTGGCACCGTGGTTGAGCAAAACGGTGAGAAATTTATGCTGTTTTACGGAATGAGCTCTGAGTCCGCTATGAACCGCCACGTTGGTGGTGTTGCTGAGTACCGTGCAGCGGAAGGCAAAACCGTTAAGCTACCGCTGCGTGGCCCGGTCGAAAATACTGCCCGCGATATTCTGGGCGGCCTGCGCTCTGCCTGTACTTATGTCGGCGCAGCGCGCCTGAAAGAGCTGACTAAGCGCACTACCTTTATTCGTGTGCAGGAGCAGGAAAACCGGGTTTTCAATAGCCTGTAAGGTAATTCTGCAATGCCAAAGCCGCCTCCTATCATGGCGGCTTTTTTATTACATTCGCCAAAGTTACTGCCTTATTATTTATTGCCCAGCCCAGCCCAGCCCAGCCCAGCCCAGCCCAGCCCAGCCCAGCCCAGCCCAGCCCAGCCCAGCCCAGCCCAGCCCAGCCCAGCCCAGCCCAGCCCAGTGAGAACGCGTGAATTTTAAGCATCAGCAGGAGATCAGGTCTTCCACTCATTTATTTCAAACAGGCAATGCGCCGTATCGGAGATAGCATATGCATTTTGGGGTCAGGCTAAATTACCCGAGGCTCATAGCATCCCCTAGCTGGAATACCGGCAGATACATAGCGACCAGCAAGACACCAACAATACCGCCTACCAGCGCCATAATGAGAGGTTGTAGCAGAGCGGTCAGACCGTCGGCATATTCATTAACCTGAGCCGTATGCCATTGGGCAAGTCTGGCCAGCATAGTATCCATCGTCCCGCTCTCTTCTCCGACTTTCATCAGCATGGTGCATAGCGGTGTGAATAGCGTTGAGTTAGACATCTCTTGAGAAAGAGATGATCCGGCGGCAATCTGCTGACCAATATGGCTAATAGCCTGGCTCCAGAGCGGGGCTGGCAGTGTTTCTGTCGCCAGAGCAATCCCGTCTAGCAGAGGTACGCCCGATTGCTGAGTCAATGCGAGCGTCGTATAGAGCTGGCTGAGTCGGTAACCTCGGAGCAGAGGCGCAACCAGAGGCAGCTTCAGCATCCAGCTCTGCCATTGATATTGCAAAGCAGTGGAGCGTCTAAACCAGCTGGCTCCGGCCATGATAATGACTATGAACAACAACAGCATAGGGCCGCCCCAGGCTGCGGCTAAATTGGAGATTGAGATAACTATGCGTGTTAACGCCGGAAGTGGTGCATTGAAGCTTTGATAAATAGCCGTAAATTGTGGCAACACCCATCCGGTCATTGCTCCTGTCACCAGCAGGCCAAATATCAGGCTAAAAAGGGGATAGCGCAGCGCTTTCTTCACTTTATCAGTCAGCTGGCGCTGTTGCTCCAGCCTTAGCGCCAACTCATTGCAGCAGGTGTCCAGCTTACCTGTCAGCTCCCCGGTGCGCAGCAGGGCAAGGGTGAGCGGTGCAAAGAGGGTATGGTATGGCTCTAGCGCCTGGCTAAATGACTCCCCGCACAACAAGCGAGCTTCAATATCCAAGAGCAGTGCTCTCCAGGCCGGTTGCGGGTGCTGTTGGGCCAGGAGTGCCACACCATCGGCCAGTGATATTCCGGCCTGAAGAAGTCCCGCCAGCTGACGGAGAAATAAAATTTGCTCCCGTAATTGCCAGCAGTTACTGCTTATCCGATGGTTACGTCCTATCTCCAGCGGTAGCAGCGATTCAGTGACAAGCTGCAGATGTAGCTTGTGATGCGTTATCGCCAACCGCTCGCCGTGTTGCAGGTTTCCATCTTTATCCAGTGCTTTCCATTGCCAAAGTTTAAGCATTGCCATGAGGAAGCCCAACGACCCGCCAGATCTCTTCAAGAGTGGTTAACCCACTCTGCACCGCATCGAACCCACATTGCCACAGGCTTTGCATCCCCATTTGAACCGCCAAACCAGTCAGCTCCCCGGCACTCTTTTTGGATAGAATGGCTTCACGCAGTGGCGTGGTTATGGGCATAAGCTCAAATAAAGCCAACCGCCCGTAATATCCGGAATAACAATGCTCACAGCCGACAGGCTGCCAGTCCGGCAACGATGTCGGCCATAGTGAAGGCGGGAGATTAATATCGTTCGTACCACGCTGGCGGCAATGTGGGCATAGTCTGCGCACCAGGCGCTGGGCCACAATCAGTTTTAACGCTGCGGCTACCATCCACGGCGGCGTCTCCATTTGGTTCAGGCGGGTTAGCGTTTCCGCAGTAGAGTTGGTATGCAAGGTGGATAAAACCAGGTGCCCGGTTTGTGCGGCGTTCAGGGCGATAGTGGCCGTTTCGTTATCGCGAATTTCCCCTATCATGATGACGTCAGGATCCTGGCGTAGCAGTGCCCGTAACACTTTTTGAAATGTAAGTCCGGCTCTGTTATTGATTTGGACCTGATTGAGACCGGCCATTGGGATCTCAACCGGGTCTTCGACACTGCACAAGTTCATGCCGGGATGGTTTAGCTCGCTTAATGCGGCGTAAAGCGTCATCGTTTTGCCGCTTCCAGTGGGGCCGGTAACAAGAATTAGCCCCTGAGGCTGATGCAAGGATTCCCGCAGCACTTTTAGCTGTTCATTGCCGATGCCCAAATTATCCAGCGTTGATGCCTGGTTTTGACTTTCCTGCAGCCGTAGCACTAGCGTTTCACCATACAGGCACGGAAGAGTGGACAATCGAAAAGAGACATCGACTCCAGAGACTGTGCATCTAAGCTGACCATCTTGTGGCATGCGACGTTCGGCAATATCCAACCCGGCTAATACCTTAAGGCGCGCGGAGATAGCCGTTGTTAGCTGAGTATTAATTGGCGGTAAGGGTTGCAATACCCCATCGATACGCAGACGAATCTGGCTTTGATTTGCCCCAGGCTCGATATGAATATCAGAGGCTCGTCGCTCGATGGCTCGGCGGAACAGCTCATCCAGCGCGCTTATCGCATCGCCATCGTTAGGCAATGAGGAGCTATCCACACTAAGCTGACGCTGTTTTTCCACTCGTTCCGGTGACCATATTTCAACTTCGACAGGTAGCTGGCTTGCGAAGCGTAATGCCTGAATCAAAGCATCGGCTGGGGGACTGCTGACAGCAATACGTAATTTGTTTGGCCCTGGCTCCAGCAGTAGTGCCTGATGCTGACGGCAGATATGATTTAATTGCTCCGTGATCATGCATCGCTCTCCCCAGTATTATCCTGGAATATGGCTTCACAGGTTTGCACTAAGGAACCGGCATCAGCAGCTTTACATTCGCGCCGCCAGCCGGTAATGCCTTCCGACATTTGCCACTGGGGTGTCATTACCACCGTCAGCCCTGATAATGAATTTTGCCCGGTAAGGGTTACTACACCTTTTGCCACGGTGGTCCCTTTGACATATCGACTATGCTTCGCCGAAGGAATACCGTTAGTTCCTGCGCTACATGCATCCAGTCCTCCGGTGTCCATTGCACACAGTGCAATTGCCGTTCGGTAAGGCACAAAAGTTTGTAGCATGTCGGTAAGCGCTGCCTTGCGTAGATAGTTCTGATAGGTCGGGATACCTATTGCACTTAGCACTGCCACAATACCAACCACCACCATCAGTTCAATTAAGGTAAAACCGCGTTCTCTATTCACATTCCATCTCCTGGGTTAAGCGTCGTGGCTAAAAATGACAGAAGCTGGCGGGTTGGCACCAATAGAGAAATAGAAGTGGGGAAGCGGGATTCAGAACAAACTAATAGCGTTGCGATTTTGCAGAAAAATTGTGGAATGATGCACGTAAAAGCGAGAGTTGCGGCTAAAAAAGCGGGCCGCCGAACGACCCACTGTGGTACTTAATAGTTAAGGCTGAACAAAGCGCATTGAAAGGTCCAGGGCGTGGACATGTTTAGTGAGCGCGCCTACCGATATAAAATCGACGCCCGTTAACGCGTATTCACGCAGGGATGCTTTAGTTACATTACCGGATACTTCAAGCTGGGCTTTGCCATCGGTTATCGCCACAGCGCGGCGGATTTCATCCAGGCTGAAGTTATCCAGCATTATCATATCAGCACCAGAAGAAAGGGCTTCGCCAAGCTCTTCAAGCGACTCAACCTCAACTTCAACCGGTGCGTCCGGGTGAAGCCAAAAGGCATTTTCAACCGCCTGGCGTACTGAGCCTGCGGCAATAATATGATTTTCTTTGATGAGGAATGCGTCAGACAGCCCCAGCCGATGGTTGCTGCCGCCACCGCACAGAACCGCATATTTAAAGGCCGATCGCAGGCCCGGTACCGTTTTGCGGGTGTCCAGCAGTTGGGTTTTGGTTCCGGCCAATTCGGCAAGATGATGATTAACGACGCTGGCGACGCCGGAAAGCGTTTGCACGAAGTTAAGGGCTGTACGTTCGCCGGTCAGTAATAGCCGGGTTGAGCCTGTTAATTCAAATAGCGGCTGGTTGGCTTTAATAGAATCCCCATCATCCACCAGCCAGGTTATTTTGGTATCGCCACCGAGCTGGATAAAGACCTCTTCAACCCAACGCTTACCGCAAAATACACCGTCCTCACGGGTAATGACGCGGGCATGAGAGCGGCTTTCAGCAGGCAGTAGCTGAGCCGTGATATCCCTATTGGGATCAATTTCACCACCAAGGTCTTCGCGCAGGGCGACGGATACCGCATGGGGGATATCGAGGTTTATTCGCTCGAGCAACTCTTCGCGTCGGCGTTCTGGGTTGTAGCGACGGGCCGGCATATTAAAACTCCGAAATGGCTGATAATACTGGGGTTGAAACATGCTACATTGAAGCTGCTTTGGGTTCCAGATAGAAGGTGCTAAGTATGCAGATTAATCAGGGCTGGCTTGAAAATGCGCGCCGTCAGCCGTCTCCTCATTTTGATGAACGTCCGGAAGGAGTAACGCCTTCTTTGCTGGTGGTGCATAACATCAGCCTGCCGCCCGGCGAATTCGGTGGTCCGTGGATTGATGCTTTATTTGCCGGCACTATCGACCCGGATGCGCATCCTTTCTTTGCTGAAATCGCTCATCTGCGAGTGTCGGCTCACTGCCTTATTCGCCGCGATGGTGAAGTGGTGCAGTACGTTCCTTTTGATAAACGTGCCTGGCACGCCGGTGTGTCGAATTATCAGGGCCGAGAGCGCTGTAATGATTTTTCCATTGGTATCGAGCTTGAAGGCACGGATACGCTGCCGTATACCGATAAGCAATATCAGCGACTGGCTGAAATTGCCGTTGCTTTGCAACTTTTATATCCGGAGATAGCCAATAACATGACCGGGCATTGTGATATCGCGCCTGGCCGAAAAACCGATCCCGGCGAGATCTTTGACTGGCCACGATTTCGGGCGGCCTGTACAGCCCTGGGGACTTAAGGAGAAGAGATGACGCTGTTTACGTTATTGCTGGTGATGCTTCAGGAGCGCTTGTTTAAGCTAGGCGAACATTGGCAACTGGATCACCGGCTGGAGCCGCTATTTCGTCATATTACCCGGTTTTCACTGTTGCTAACGTTGTTAATGACCCTGCTGGCAGTGGGGGTAGTAGCGCTCGGTGAATGGCTGCTTCAGGGATGGTTTTTCAATTTGCCGCTGGTGGTGTTCTGGATCCTGGTGGGCACCTTATGCATCGGGGCCGGAGTGGTACGTAAACATTATCATCAGTACCTTGAGGCAGCGCGTAAAGGAGATGATAACGCCCGCGATGCCATGGTTAGCGAACTGACACTCATTCACGGCGTGCCACCTGATTGCTCTCGCGAGCTGTTCCTGCGTGAATTACAAAACGCGCTGCTATGGATTAACTACCGTTTTTACCTGGCACCATTGCTCTGCTTTGTGGCCGGTGGGCCATATGGGCCGGCGACATTAATGGGATATGCGGTGCTGCGGGCATGGCAGACCTGGCTTGCCCGCCATCACACACCGTATCAGCGATTACAGTCCGGTATCGACTGGCTGTTACACGTTATTGACTGGATCCCGGTGCGTTTAGTGGGAGTTTGTTATGCCCTGTTAGGGCATGGAGAGAAAGCATTGCCAGCATGGTTTGCATCGCTGGGCGATTTGCATACTTCTCAATATCAGGTTCTCACCCGTTTAGCTCAGTTCTCTTTGGCCCGCGATCCGCATCTTGACGATGTTGAGACCCCGCGCGCTGCGGTAAGCCTGGCTAAAAAAACCTCTCTGATTATTGTCATGATTGTGGCGCTGCTGACCATATACGGTACATTACTCTAATTTTTCTCTCATCCGCCGCTGGTTGCAGATTGGCCGGCGGCAAGCTTTCTTTGACCCCATATAACTTCACCGGCTTCCAGCATCTCGCTTTGCCAGTCTCCGCAATTAGTCATCCTGCCATTTTCCCGACAGCAAATTAATTGGTTACCAGAGGCTTCAAGCTTTACTAATGACCGTTTTTTGTGCGAACGGCGTGAATTTGTACAAAAATCTGATGCATTGGCTTGTGCTTATCACTATTCTCACTTACGTGGAAGTGCGATTGTTAAATTTCAAAATATTTCCACGTACAGTAATTTATACAGACAGCGTAATTAATAAAATACACATACGATAAAACGTATGGATATCCACCATAAATGAGGTTTCATGATGGAAGGTCAACAGCAAGGCGACACGCTGAAACGCGGCCTTAAAAACCGCCATATACAGCTTATTGCCCTGGGGGGCGCTATCGGAACCGGCCTGTTTCTGGGGATCGCGGATACGATCAAAATGGCCGGCCCCTCCGTTATTCTTGGCTATGCAATCGGCGGGTTTATCGCTTTTCTTATTATGCGCCAGCTGGGCGAGATGGTGGTTGAGGAGCCGGTAGCTGGCTCATTTAGCCATTTTGCCTATAAATACTGGGGTGATTTTGCGGGCTTTGCTTCTGGCTGGAACTACTGGGTGCTCTATGTGCTGGTGGCGATGGCTGAGCTGACGGCGGTCGGCATCTATATTCAGTACTGGTGGCCAGAGATCCCAACCTGGCTCTCGGCGCTGGTGTTCTTTGTGCTGATAAATGCCATCAACCTGACTAACGTAAAAGTTTATGGGGAGATGGAGTTCTGGTTCGCCATTATCAAAGTGGTGGCGATTATTGGCATGATCCTGTTTGGCGCTTACCTGCTGTTCAGCGGTAACGGTGGCCCACAGGCATCGGTGAGCAACCTCTGGGCGCAAGGCGGGTTCTTCCCGTACGGCATCAGTGGATTGGTTATGGCGATGGCGGTGATTATGTTTTCCTTCGGTGGACTGGAGCTGGTGGGGATCACCGCTGCGGAAGCTGACAATCCGGAAAAATCGATTCCAAAAGCCACTAATCAGGTTATTTACCGGGTTCTTATCTTCTATATCGGCTCACTGGCTATTCTGTTGTCTCTCTACCCATGGGGCAAGGTTGTCGAGGGCGGCAGCCCGTTCGTGATGATCTTCCACGATCTGAACAGCACTATGATTGCCAATGTTCTTAACGTGGTAGTGCTGACGGCGGCGCTGTCTGTGTATAACAGCTGTGTATATTGCAATAGTCGTATGCTGTTTGGCCTGGCACGCCAGGGGAATGGCCCGAAAAGCCTGCTCAAAACCGATCGTCGCGGCGTGCCATATGTGGCGCTTGGCGTTTCGGCTTTGGCCACGGCGCTGTGCGTACTGATTAACTACGTTATGCCGGGCAAGGCGTTTGGTTTCCTGATGACGCTGGTGGTTGCTGCTTTGGTGATTAACTGGGCGATGATCAGCTACTCACATCTGAAATTCCGCCGCAAAAAAGCGGAGCAGGGTGTAGAAACTCGCTTTAAAGCTCTGTGGTATCCGTTTGCTAACTGGCTGTGCCTGGCATTTCTGGGCGGAATTTTGGTCATCATGGCCTGCACGCCAGGGATGCGCGAATCGGTCATTATGATTCCATTCTGGCTGCTGGTCTTGGGCGTTGGTTATGCCATGAAACAGAAAAACAGCCGCACCGTTAAAGCACAATAATCCCATCGACCGGTCGCAACGCCTTTTGCTGCCGGTCGTTTTTTGTCTTTCTCTTCTCCTGCCCGCCTCTTGTTGCTACATCACCTAAAAAACCAATTTGCTCCAGAAATGTTTCTGCAAGATCGCCTCATTTGATGAATAAATCACGCCATCTCATCATGCTGAAACGGTTAAATGGTCATTTTTGTGTGTTTAAATTTGGTTAAATTTACATCCGGTCTCGTAGTGTAAAATTTTATCTGATGTTGTTTTAACAGGCCTTTAATGCTTAAAAACCGTTACAAAACGGCGATTTAATGATTTCAATCAAAACCTGGATAGACACAAGGTGAATACTTTGTTACTTTAGCGTCACGAATTTGGAATTGGTATGACCAATTGACTCCGAGCTAATGGCAGAGCAGGGAATAATGGCCTACAGCAAAATCCGCCAACCAAAATTATCTGACGTAATCGAGCAACAACTGGAGTTTTTAATCCTTGAGGGGACTTTGCGCCCTGGCGAAAAGCTCCCACCGGAGCGTGAGCTGGCGAAACAGTTTGATGTTTCCCGACCTTCGCTGCGAGAGGCCATTCAGCGCCTTGAAGCAAAAGGATTATTGTTGCGTCGCCAGGGGGGCGGCACTTTTGTGCAGAACAACCTGTGGCAAAGCCTCAGCGATCCGCTGGTAGAGCTATTGTCCACACACCCTGAATCCCAGTTTGACCTACTTGAAACTCGCCATGCTCTGGAGGGGGTTGCCGCATATTACGCAGCGCTGCGCGGTACTGATGAAGATCTGGCGCGGATTCGCGACTGTCATCAGGCCATCGAGCTGGCTCAGCAATCGGGCGATCTCGATGCCGAGTCCGACGCGGTTTTGCAATATCAGCTGGCAGTAACCGAAGCGGCTCACAACGTGGTTTTGCTTCATCTACTACGCTGTATGGACCCTATTCTGGCTCAGAACGTACGCCAGAACTTTGAATCTCTATATGCGCGCAGCGAAACCTTGCCCAAAGTTAGCAACCATCGTTCGCGCATATTTGAAGCCATCATGGCGCGCCAGCCGGAGCAGGCTCGCGAAGCATCACACCGCCATTTGGCCTTTATTGAAGAAGTACTGCTGGACCGCAGTCGTGAGCAGAGCCGTCGTGAACGCTCTCTGCGCCGGTTGCAGCAGCGTAAGGATTAAGTTTTTTCGCGAGGCTTTGCCGATTATTGATTGCTGATTTTCTCAAAATGGGGTCGTTCAGCTGTCGATGATTGCGGAAATTAACACCAAAGCGCGGGAATCCGTGCGGCAACGTAACCAGAGCCTGTCTTATTGCGCTTTGTCCGCAGAACGCAATGGGGCAGGTTCCAGAAACATCAAACTATTAGATAGATAAGGAATACACCCATGTCAGAACGTATCTCCAATGACGTGGATCCGATCGAAACTCGTGACTGGCTACAGGCGATCGAATCGGTTATCCGTGAAGAAGGCGTAGAACGCGCGCAGTTCCTGATCGACAATTTGTTGAGCGAAGCGCGTAAAGGCGGCGTAAAAGTTGCGGCTGGCGCTGCAGCCGGTAATTACGTGAACTCCATCGCGGTAGAAGACGAGCCGGAATATCCGGGTAACCTCGATCTTGAACGCCGCATTCGTTCCGCTATTCGCTGGAACGCCATCATGACCGTACTGCGTGCCTCCAAGAAAGATCTGGAGCTGGGCGGTCACATGGCCTCTTTCCAGTCCTCCGCGACTATCTATGAAGTGTGTTTCAACCACTTCTTCCGCGCTCGTACCGAAAAAGACGGCGGCGATCTGGTTTACTTCCAGGGCCACATCTCTCCGGGTATCTACGCTCGCGCCTTCCTGGAAGGTCGTCTGACTGAAGAGCAGATGAACAACTTCCGTCAGGAAGTTCACGGTAAGGGCCTGTCCTCTTAT
Source organism: Salmonella enterica subsp. enterica serovar Choleraesuis (assembly GCA_022846635.1). Taxonomy (GTDB): domain Bacteria; phylum Pseudomonadota; class Gammaproteobacteria; order Enterobacterales; family Enterobacteriaceae. Next base: position 3,439,713 of record AP025685.1, on the reverse strand, counting down.
CCGCATCCTAAACTGATGCCTGAATTCTGGCAGTTCCCGACCGTATCTATGGGCCTTGGCCCAATCGGTGCTATCTACCAGGCTAAATTCCTCAAATATCTGGAGCACCGTGGTCTGAAAGACACCTCTGCCCAGACCGTTTATGCCTTCCTGGGCGACGGTGAGATGGATGAGCCAGAATCCAAAGGCGCAATCACTATTGCGACCCGTGAAAAACTGGATAACCTGGTATTCATTATCAACTGCAACCTGCAGCGTCTGGATGGCCCGGTTACTGGTAACGGCAAAATCATTAACGAGCTGGATGGCATCTTTAGTGGTGCTGGCTGGCAGGTTATCAAAGTTATCTGGGGCGGCCGCTGGGATGAGCTGCTGGCTAAAGACACCAGCGGTAAACTGATTCAGCTGATGAATGAAACCGTTGATGGTGACTACCAGACCTTTAAATCTAAAGATGGCGCTTACGTACGTGAGCACTTCTTCGGTAAATATCCGGAAACCGCAGCGCTGGTTAAAGACTGGTCTGATGATGAGATCTGGGCCCTGAACCGCGGTGGTCACGATCCGAAGAAAGTCTTTGCTGCACTGAAAAAAGCCCAGGAAACTCAGGGCAAACCAACCGTAATTCTGGCTCACACCATCAAAGGCTATGGTATGGGTGATTCTGCGGAAGGTAAAAACATCGCTCACCAGGTTAAGAAAATGAACATGGACGGCGTGCGTTACGTCCGCGATCGTTTCAGCGTACCGGTAGCCGATGCCGATATCGAAAAACTGCCATATGTCACCTTCCCGGAAGGCTCCGAGGAGATGAAATATCTGCACGGTCAGCGTGAAAAACTGGGCGGCTATGTTCCAACCCGTCAGCCTAAATTCACCGAGAAGCTGGAGCTGCCAGCGCTGTCTGACTTCTCCCAGTTACTGGAAGAGCAGAACAAAGAGATCTCTACCACTATCGCGTTCGTACGTGCTCTGAACGTGATGCTGAAGAACAAATCCATCAAAGACCGCCTGGTGCCGATTATCGCCGATGAAGCGCGTACCTTTGGTATGGAAGGTCTGTTCCGTCAGATTGGTATCTACAGCCCGAACGGTCAGCAGTACATTCCGCAGGACCGCGAGCAGGTTGCTTACTACAAAGAAGACGAGAAAGGCCAGATTCTGCAGGAAGGTATCAACGAACTGGGTGCCGGTGCATCCTGGCTGGCGGCTGCGACTTCTTACAGCACCAACAACCTGCCGATGATCCCATTCTACATCTACTATTCCATGTTCGGGTTCCAGCGTATCGGTGACCTGTGCTGGCAGGCTGGTGACCAGCAGGCTCGCGGCTTCCTGGTCGGTGGGACTTCCGGTCGTACTACTCTGAACGGTGAAGGTCTGCAGCACGAAGATGGCCACAGCCACATCCAGTCGCTGACTATCCCGAACTGTATCTCTTACGACCCGTCTTACGCGTACGAAGTTGCCGTGATCATGCACGATGGTCTGGAGCGCATGTACGGTGAGAAACAAGAGAACGTTTACTACTACATCACCACGCTGAACGAAAACTACCACATGCCGGCGATGCCGGAAGGTGCCGAGGAAGGTATCCGTAAAGGTATCTACAAGCTCGAAACCATCGAAGGTAGCAAAGGCAAAGTTCAGCTGCTGGGTTCAGGCTCTATCCTGCGTCACGTACGTGAAGCGGCGGAGATCCTGGCGAAAGACTATGGCGTTGGCTCCGATGTATACAGCGTAACCTCGTTCACTGAACTGGCCCGCGATGGTCAGGACTGCGAGCGCTGGAACATGTTGCATCCGCTGGAAACTCCGCGCGTTCCATACATTGCTCAGGTGATGAATGATGCGCCAGCCGTAGCCTCTACCGACTACATGAAACTGTTTGCTGAGCAGGTTCGTACTTACGTTCCGGCTGATGATTATCGCGTGCTGGGCACCGACGGTTTCGGCCGTTCCGATAGCCGTGAAAACCTGCGTCACCACTTCGAAGTTGATGCTTCTTACGTGGTTGTTGCGGCGCTGGGCGAACTGGCTAAACGCGGTGAAATCGATAAGCAAGTAGTGGCCGACGCCATTAAGAAATTTGATATCGATGCAGAAAAAGTTAACCCGCGTCTGGCATAAGAGGTAAAGAATAATGGCTATCGAAATTAAAGTACCAGACATCGGCGCAGATGAAGTTGAAGTCACCGAAGTTATGGTCAAAGTTGGCGATAAAGTTGAAGCCGAACAGTCCCTTATTACCGTAGAGGGCGATAAAGCCTCTATGGAAGTACCTTCCCCGCAGGCGGGTGTGGTTAAAGAGATTAAAGTCTCTGTAGGTGACAAGGTTGAAACCGGTAAGCTCATCATGATTTTCGATTCTGCCGAAGGTGCCGCTGACGCGGCGCCTGCTAAGGCTGAAGAGAAGAAAGAGGCGCCGGCTGCTGCTGCCGCTTCTGCTGCTAAAGAAGTTAACGTACCTGACATCGGTTCTGACGAAGTTGAAGTCACCGAGGTTATGGTCAAAGTTGGCGATAAAGTTGAAGCTGAACAGTCTCTTATCACCGTTGAGGGCGACAAGGCCTCTATGGAAGTTCCGGCCCCATTCGCCGGTACCGTTAAAGAGATCAAAATCAGCACTGGCGACAAAGTCTCTACCGGTTCACTGATTATGGTGTTCGAAGTTGCGGGCGAAGGCTCTGCGGCACCGGCCCAGGAATCAGCTCCGGCGGCCAGCGCTCCGGCTGCAGCTTCTGGTGCGAAAGATGTAAACGTACCGGATATCGGTGGCGACGAAGTTGAAGTTACCGAAGTGATGGTTAAAGTTGGCGACAAAGTTGCTGCGGAACAGTCACTGATTACCGTGGAAGGCGACAAAGCCTCTATGGAAGTTCCGGCACCGTTCGCGGGTACCGTTAAAGAGATCAAAATCAGCACCGGAGATAAAGTTTCTACCGGCTCTCTGATTATGGTGTTCGAAGTTGAAGGTGCCGCACCAGCGGCAGCTCCGGCGGCTAAACAGGAAGCGGCACCGGCTGCGGCGAAAGCCGAGAAGCCAGCGGCAGCTCCAGCCCCGGCTAAAGCGGAAGGCAAATCTGAATTTGCTGAAAACGACGCTTACGTTCACGCAACCCCGCTGATTCGTCGCCTGGCGCGTGAGTTTGGCGTTAACCTGGCGAAAGTGAAAGGTACTGGTCGTAAAGGCCGAATCCTGCGCGAAGACGTCCAGGCATACGTGAAAGACGCGGTTAAACGCGCTGAGTCTGCGCCTGCCGGTGCTACCGGTGGCGGTCTGCCGGGCATGCTGCCATGGCCGAAAGTGGACTTCAGCAAATTTGGTGAAATTGAAGAAGTCGAACTGGGCCGCATCCAGAAAATCTCTGGTGCTAACCTGAGCCGTAACTGGGTCATGATCCCGCACGTTACGCACTTCGACAAAACTGATATCACCGATCTGGAAGCGTTCCGTAAGCAGCAGAATGCCGAAGCTGAGAAGCGCAAACTGGATGTGAAATACACCCCGGTTGTCTTCATCATGAAAGCCGTTGCTGCCGCGCTTGAGCAGATGCCACGCTTCAACAGCTCGCTGTCTGAAGACGGTCAGCGTCTGACGCTGAAGAAATACATCAACATCGGCGTGGCGGTAGATACGCCAAATGGCCTGGTGGTTCCGGTCTTTAAAGATGTGAACAAGAAAAGCGTTACCGAGCTTTCTCGTGAACTGACCACCATCTCCAAAAAAGCGCGTGATGGCAAACTGACCGCAGGCGAAATGCAGGGCGGCTGCTTTACCATCTCCAGCATTGGCGGTCTGGGTACAACCCACTTTGCGCCAATTGTTAATGCGCCGGAAGTGGCTATCCTTGGGGTCTCTAAATCCTCCATGGAGCCGGTGTGGAATGGTAAAGAGTTTACTCCGCGTCTGATGATGCCGATTTCACTCTCCTTCGACCACCGTGTGATTGACGGGGCTGATGGTGCGCGCTTTATCACCATCATTAACAATATGCTGTCCGACATTCGCCGTCTGGTGATGTAATCGAAAGCCGGCCTTGAGGCCGGCTTTTTGCAGCAAATACGCCTTATAACCGGTGCATTTGCTGCGATTACTAAACTTCATGTGCTGTTTGTTGTTTCAAAATTGTTAACAATTCTGTAGACTTTAGCGGACTAAAACGTCCCGGTGGATAATGGGCGTTAGCGAAATATTCCCCGCTTGAATTTGGACTACCGCACGGCGGCTCATGGATGTGAAACATCCGTGTTGTTCAAAAGAAAGTGGGTATAACGTCAGACCCGCCGGAAATACTACAAGAGGTCATGATGAGTACTGAAATCAAAGCCCAGGTCGTGGTACTTGGGGCAGGCCCGGCAGGATACTCTGCTGCTTTCCGTTGCGCTGATTTAGGTCTGGAAACCGTACTGGTTGAGCGTTACAACACGCTGGGCGGCGTTTGCCTGAACGTCGGCTGTATCCCTTCTAAAGCGCTGCTGCACGTTGCAAAAGTGATTGAAGAAGCTAAAGCGCTGGCCGATCACGGCATCGTCTTCGGCGAGCCAAAGACTGATATCGACAAGATTCGCACCTGGAAAGAAAAAGTTATCACTCAGCTGACCGGTGGTCTGGCTGGGATGGCAAAAGGTCGTAAAGTTAAGGTTGTTAACGGCCTTGGCAAATTTACCGGTGCCAACACCCTGGAAGTTGAAGGCGAAGAAGGTAAAACCGTTATCAACTTCGATAACGCTATCATCGCAGCGGGCTCTCGTCCGATTCAGCTGCCATTCATCCCACATGACGATCCGCGTGTTTGGGACTCCACCGATGCACTGGAGCTGAAAGAAGTTCCTAAACGCCTGCTGGTAATGGGCGGCGGCATCATCGGCCTGGAAATGGGTACCGTTTATCACGCGCTGGGTTCAGAAATTGACGTGGTTGAGATGTTCGACCAGGTAATCCCAGCCGCTGACAAAGACGTAGTGAAGGTTTTCACTAAGCGTATCGGTAAGAAATTCAACCTGATGCTGGAAACCAAAGTCACCGCAGTAGAAGCCAAAAAAGACGGTATCTACGTGTCGATGGAAGGTAAAAAAGCGCCGGGTGAAGCACAGCGTTACGATGCGGTGCTGGTGGCTATCGGCCGCGTACCTAACGGTAAAAACCTCGATGCTGGCAAAGCTGGCGTAGAAGTTGACGATCGTGGTTTCATCCGCGTCGACAAACAGCTGCGTACTAACGTGCCGCACATCTACGCTATCGGCGACATCGTCGGTCAGCCTATGCTGGCGCACAAAGGCGTACACGAAGGCCACGTTGCGGCCGAAGTTATTGCCGGAATGAAGCACTACTTCGACCCGAAAGTTATCCCATCCATCGCATACACCGAGCCGGAAGTTGCATGGGTTGGCCTGACCGAGAAAGAAGCCAAAGAAAAAGGCATCAGCTACGAAACCTCCACCTTCCCGTGGGCGGCTTCCGGGCGTGCTATCGCTTCCGACTGTGCTGACGGTATGACCAAGCTGATTTTCGACAAAGAAACCCATCGCATCATTGGTGGCGCGATTGTCGGTACTAACGGCGGCGAGCTGCTGGGTGAGATTGGCCTGGCAATCGAAATGGGCTGCGATGCCGAAGATATCGCACTGACTATCCACGCACACCCGACTCTGCATGAGTCTGTGGGCCTGGCTGCTGAAGTGTTTGAAGGTAGCATTACCGACCTGCCAAACCCGAAAGCAAAAAAGAAGTAAGACATAAAGTCTAGAAAGACTGTACCTGCATAAGCAAATCCGGCTCGTAAGGGCCGGATTTTTTTTATCTATTGCCCGTAAATATCGCGGAATTGCAAGTTATCGCATACGCCGGGTGCTCATCCATAGCTCTTCTATTTTATTTCGTCCAGCTCACTAGCCATTCTTTACTGACCAGCTTTTTTATGGTCTGCCTGCATATTTTTACTTATTTATTCGTTCTTTATCCGCGTAGTAGCATCTCCTCTTGATGTAACAATATTTAAACAATAAATTCACATGTGCGATAACTCATCACAGGAGCAGAGCATGCTGACGTTGAGAGAGTGGCAGCAGGCTGCCAGCCGGCAGCGTTTTATTACCCAGGCCTGGATAGGTGGAGCGCTGCGCGATGCGGCGTCCGGGCAAACTTTTACGGTGACTAACCCGGCAACGCAGCAGGTTTTAGCTCAGGTTACTCAAAGCGGTGAGCAGGAAGTTGACCTGGCCGTGCGTCAGGCGCGACAAAGTTTTGAACGCGGTGACTGGGCGCGCCAAAGCCCGTCGGCGCGTAAAGCTGTATTACAACGGCTGGCGGCGCTTATTCTCGAAAACCGTGAAGAACTGGCGCTGCTGGACTCTCTTTGTATGGGTAAGCCGGTGATGGAGGCATGGAATGTCGATGTCCCTGGCTCGGCTTATATCTTCAACTGGTATGCCGAAAGCCTCGATAAGCTCTACGGTCAGGTTGCGCCAACCGCGCCCGATGCGCTGGCAACGGTTACCCGCAGTGCGCTTGGCGTTGTAGCCGCAATTGTGCCGTGGAACTACCCGCTGGAGATGGCGACCTGGAAAATTGCTCCGGCGCTGGCCGCGGGCAACAGCGTTATTTTAAAACCGGCGGAACAGTCGCCTTTCTCGGCTTTACGATTGGCGGAGCTGGCTCTGGAAGCCGGGGTTCCAGAAGGTGTATTCAGCGTATTGCCTGGAACCGGTGAAGTCACCGGCAAAGCGCTGGGCCTGCATTCTGATATCGACAGTCTGGTCTTTACCGGTTCGACGGCGGTGGGTAAATATTTGATGCAGTACGCCGGGCAATCGAACCTTAAGCAGGTGTGGCTGGAGTGCGGCGGGAAAAGCCCGAACCTGGTTTTTGCCGATTGCCGGCATCTGGATCTGGCTGCACAGAAAGCGGCTCAGGCGATTTTCTACAACCAGGGAGAAGTATGTTCTGCCAACTCGCGGCTGCTGGTAGAGCGCAGCATTTATGATGAATTTATTGAGCGGGTGATTGCTCATTCGGCTAACTGGCAGCCGGGCGATCCTCTCGATCCTGCCAGCCAGGTGGGGGCCATGGTTAGCCGGGAACAGGCTGGCCGGGTGAAAGAGTATATTGATGGAGCCCGACAGCAGGGGGCCAGGCTGGTTTACGGCGGTGAGCGGGTTGCTATCAACGGCGTGGATAACTATTTGCAGCCCACGGTATTTAGTGACGTAACGCCTGAGATGACGCTGGCGCGAGAAGAGGTTTTTGGGCCGGTGCTGGCGGTAATGCCGTTTGATAGTGAGCAGCAGGCCATTGCGATGGCTAACGATAGCCAGTATGGGCTGGCCGCTTCGGTATGGAGTGACGATCTCAACCGTGCTCATCGGGTAGCACAGGCACTCAATGTTGGCACCGTCTCCGTGAATACTGTGGATGCGTTGGATGTTAGCGTACCGTTTGGTGGGGGCAAACAGTCTGGCTTTGGACGCGATTTGTCGCTACATGCCTTTGATAAGTACAGCCAGCTTAAAACGACCTGGATACAGTTTCATCCTGATGAAACTGTGCAACATAGCTCATCGCCAGCGCGGGAGTCATAGCCATGCAGATAAAAAAACTAGGCTTGCTCTCTTTACTGGCAGTGGCGGTTGGGCTGGTCGTTTCTCAGGGTGTAATGGTCATGATGCTGCACGGTGCGGGCATGGCCGGGCTAAGTTTTGTATGGCCCCTGGCTCTCGCCTGGGTGCTGGCACTCACCTACGCCTGCTCTTTTTCTGAACTGGCGCTGATGATCCCCAAAGCCGGTAGTCTGAGTAGCTATACCGAGGTTGCCCTTGGGCAGTTTACGGCTATTGTCGCCACATTTTCTGGCTATATCGTTGTAGCGATGTTTGCGCTTTCTGCCGAATTGTTACTACTTGATTTAGTCGTCAGCAGCCTGTTTCCCGGTCTTGCTATCCCACCACTGATGATTGGTGCGGCGGTGTTGCTGGTATTTACGCTGCTGAATCTACTTAATATTGATGTGTTTGCCCGCCTGCAGTTTGTCCTCGCGGCAGTGATGGTTGTCACACTGCTGGCTCTGGGTTTCTTTGCTATCAGCAGTCCCCACGCTCAGCCGATCGAGGCGTTATGGAGTAAAGAAAACCTGGCTCCAATGGGCTGGGGCGTGATTGTGCTAGTGGCCTCGGGAATTTGGGGATTTGTTGGTGCAGAGTTCGTCTGCCCGCTGGTGGAGCAAACCGAGCGCCCGGAGCGCAATATTCCCCGCGCGATGATGATTGGGCTGAGCATTATTTTCGTGACAGTTTTAGTTTACGGACTGGGCGCGCTGCTGGTAGTGCCGAGAGAGGAGCTGGCGAATAATAGTCTGCCCCACTATCTGTATGCGCTAAATGTATTTGGCACTACCGGCAAAGCCTTGCTGTTGGCTGCGGCATTTACCGCTACCTGTAGCACCCTTAACTCGTCGCTGGCGACTATCTCCCGCATGCTGAGCGGTATGGCGGAAAATGGTCAGGCATTTACTTGTTTCAAAATTCATAGCGCTCGTACCGGTGCCCCATGGGTGGCGGTGGTTTTTGTGGCGCTGATAACCGGCCTGCCAATGCTGCTTATGAGCGCGGAGTCCGTCAGTATTCTGCTGCTGGCCGCCGCCCTGTGTTGGCTACTGGCTTATATCGTGGCCCATATTAATGTCATGGTATTGCGCCATCGTTACCCAGATTTACCGCGTCCGTTCCGTACCCCTTTTTACCCTTTACCTCAGCTGTTTGGCATTGGCGGCATGCTATATGCCATGTGGGAAGCCTCGCCATCCCCAGACATGACCGGCGAAATTTTTGGTATCGCAGGCGGTGTGCTGGCGCTGGTGGCAATTATTGCCGCGCTGTGGGTCAAGTTTGTTATGCGTAAGCCTCTGTTCCGCCCGGAGCCGATTGAACACGTGCTGAATCAGCAGGTTGCTTCACCAATAAGAAATTATTCCCAGAGTCAGACTATCGTCTACCAATCAGGAGAATCACATGAAAATGCAAGCTAACGAGCAGCGCGATACAAAATCCTGGCAGGCCATGGACGCGGCACACCACATTCACGCTTTTGTCGATCAGAAGAAGCTTAACGCAGAGGGGCCGCGTGTAATCACACAGGGGCAGGGGATGTATCTGTGGGATAGCGAAGGAAAAAAATACCTGGATGGTATGTCCGGCCTGTGGTGTACCCAGCTCGGCTACGGGCGTAAAGATCTGATTGAGGCGGCAACCCGCCAGATGGAACAGTTGAACTACTACAACATGTTTTTCCATACCACCAACCCGGCGGTCATCGAGCTTTCGGAGCTGCTGTTCAGTCTGCTGCCAGACCGCTACAGTCATGTGATTTATACCAACTCAGGCTCTGAATCCAACGAGGTTCTGGTACGTACCGTTCGCCGTTTCTGGCAGGTGGTGGGGCAACCGTCAAAACGCATTATGATTGGCCGCTGGAACGGTTACCACGGTTCCACCCTGGCAACCAGCGCGCTTGGCGGCATGAAACCGATGCATGAGATGGGCGGCATGTTGCCGGACTTTGCTCATATTGGCGAACCGTACTGGTATGCGCAGGGCGGCAATCAGACTTTGGAAGAATTTGGCCTGGCGCGCGCCCGCGAGCTGGAAGACAAAATTCTGGAGCTGGGCAGCGATAACGTGGCGGCCTTTGTTGCGGAGCCATTCCAGGGGGCGGGCGGCATGATCTTCCCACCGGCGAATTATTGGGCTGAGATCCAGCGCATCTGTCGTAAGTATGATGTACTGCTTTGTGCCGATGAGGTGATTGGCGGCTTTGGGCGTACCGGCGAGTGGTTTGCGCATCAGCACTTTGGGTTCGAGCCAGATACGCTGTCGATAGCTAAAGGGCTGACTTCTGGTTATGTACCCATGGGCGGCCTGGTGTTATCTCGCAGAATGGCCGATGCGCTGGTGGAGCGCGGTGGCGTGTTTGCATCCGGCCTGACCTACTCCGGGCATCCGGTTGCGGCGGCGGTAGCCATTGCTAACCTTAAAGCACTGCGCGATGAGCAAATAGTTGAGCGCGTGAAGAATGATACCGGGCAGTACCTGCAAAAATGCCTGCGTGAAATCTTTACCGACCATCCGCTGGTTGGCGATATTCAGGGGGCTGGCATGGTCGCCGCGCTGCAGCTGGCTGAAGATAAGGCAACCCGCAAACGTTTTGCTAAAGAGGATGAAATTGCCTGGCAGTGCCGCAGCTACGGGTTTGAGGAGGGTGTTATCATTCGTTCAACTCAGGGACGCATGATTATGGCGCCGGCCCTGATAGCTAACCATGCTGAAATTGATGAACTGCTGGATAAAACCCGCCGGGCACTCGATCGCTCAGCCCGGGATTTAGGCCGGCTATAACCGGTTTTTCCTGACGCTATAGCCATTCTTTGCCGGGCGCATCTTTCCTGTGCCCGGTATTTAAATCTTCAGAAAGACCAACTTCCTCACTGGCTGAGAGACCTCTCTAGCCATAAAATTACCTGATTAAAAAATGGCTCAAATAGTCGGTAGAAAATCATACCCTTGAAAAATCATTCTAAATCAATTAAATAAGTTTAGAGTGTTCCCCGCATGCGCGGGGATAAACCGCCGTTTGGTCCGGCGGCCCATTCGGATAATAAGTGTTCCCCGCATGCGCGGGGATAAACCGAAGGGCGACGTGTTCTACCAGTGCTACCCATACGTGTTCCCCGCATGCGCGGGGATAAACCGCAGTCGTTATAATGTGCAGATTGCGGCAGATTGTGTTCCCCGCATGCGCGGGGATAAACCGCTCATAGGCAGCATCGATAACAGTTTGCAGGTGTGTTCCCCGCATGCGCGGGGATAAACCGGGGGCTGTGTATATATCTAACCGGGTCAGCGGGTGTTCCCCGCATGCGCGGGGATAAACCGTACGCTTGATATTCGGCTGGCTGCTCGGCCATGTGTTCCCCGCATGCGCGGGGATAAACCGGAAATGCGGTAAATGATGGGCTAGTGCCGCCGGTGTTCCCCGCATGCGCGGGGATAAACCGGTAACAGACACACTTGACGCTAATATCTCACCGTGCTCCCCGCATGCGCGGGGATAAACCGACGCGGTGCGCGGCGGATGTAACCTGTTTGACGTGTTCCCCGCATGCGCGGGGATAAACCGATTTTATCCGGGCTTCGTGTTCAGCATGACCCGTGTTCCCCGCATGCGCGGGGATAAACCGCACGGAGTGATTTTACTGGTACAGGATGCGGAGTGTTCCCCGCATGCTCGGGGATAAACCGGATCGTTTGTCGTTCAGACCGCCAGTGCTGGCGTGTTCCCCGCATGCGCGGGGATAAACCGCCTGTATTAGTTTTGTTAGGCTCACTAAACCAGTGTTCCCCGCATGCGCGGGGATAAACCGGGCTGGGCTATAACAACTCAGGCAAACCGGGTGTGTTCCCCGCATGCGCGGGGATAAACCGTAATCAACATTCCGGCGACGTATACGGAGACGGTGTTCCCCGCATGCGCGGGGCTAACGCGATTGCCGTCTCAATATTGTTCGCCAGTTTCCAGTGTTCCCGCATACGCGGGGCTAACCAATAACCATTAAACCCGCCTAATCTCGCAGTTCCACTCTCTCTTTTCCAAAAGTCCAGGTCTCCTTTGGTTTCTGCCATTGGCTGCTTTTTGCTCAGAGTCGACAATGTCCAAACTACAACTATAAGTGGAGGATATATGTCGATAATGAAGAGTGACGCTTATGCCCAACAGGGTCTGCAAGGGGACTGGCTGGGTCTGGCCGGAAAGGTTTGTGTGGTTAGCGGCGCGGCTAGCGGTATCGGGGCTGCTATTACCAACGCTTTGGCTGCGCAGGGGGCGAATGTCGTATTACTGGATCGCAATCGCGAAGGCTGCGTTACTCAACTTGAGGCGCTGTCTGGCACTTCGGGGCGGCATCTGGCGCTGGCCTGTGATGTCACCAGTCCAGATCAGATTGAGCAGGCTGTGGTTGCGGTAAAAGAAACTTATGGAAGTTGCCAGGCATTGGTCAATGCAGCCGGGATCTTGCATACCGGCGGGCTGGATGAGATTAGCGTTGAAGACTGGAACCGGCAGCTGGCGGTGAACCTGACCGGATATCTGCTGTGCGCCCGCGCGTTTATCGGGCTGATGACCGGCGGCAGCATTATCCATATTGGCTCTATTTCTGGTACTTTCCCTCAGCCGTTCAGCGGCGCATACAGCCCCAGTAAAGCGGCGGTTTCGCTGTTGTCTAAACAGATGGCGGTGGAATGGGGCCCGCGCGGTATTCGCAGTAATGTAGTGGCACCGGGAATGATCAAAACCGCTATGACGGCAGACTGGTACCAGCAGCCGGGCGTCAGTGAGGCGCGCGAAGCTTTCACTGCCAGCGGTCGTATCGGTTTGCCGCAAGATATTGCCGATGCGGTGTTGTTCCTTGCCAGCAGCCGTTCAGGATATATCAATGGCGCGGATATTGGGGTCGATGGAGGCCTGCCGCAGGTATTAATGGGCAAAATTCCGCGTCCCGGTTTTAGCGCCCGCTAATTAATCTTCCCGCCAGGCGCGCGGCGGACTTCCGCAGGCGCGCCGAAAAAAACGTGAAAAGTAGGTCGCATCGCTAAAGCCCAGATAATCGGAAATCTGGCCGATGGTCATGCTGGTATAACGCAGGCTCCGCCGGGCTTCCAGCAGCAGGCGCTGGTGGATAACGTTCAGCGCGCTACAGCCGTGAAACTCATGGCACAGCGTATTGAGATGAACTGTCGACATCCCCAGCATGCTGGCGTAACGCGCTACCGAAAAGTGCTCGCGATAATGGCTTTCCACCAGCTGGTTAAAGCGCCGTATTGTGCGCTGGCGGCGGGCCTGAGGAGGAGAACGGGTTTCATCATCTGTCTCCTGACGTTCCAGCCAGACAAATAACGCGCTGAGTAGGGAGTGGATCATCATGGTGCGTGCTGCATCATCTCCTTGATACTCCATATACAGGCGGCCTAGCAGCTGTCCTGGGGCATCATCCGGGGCCGCACGGTCTATGGCGAAGCGGTGGGCCTGGGTCAGAGTATGCAGAGGGCGGCTAAACTGTTGCTCGTATTGCGTCAACAGCGGTGCCGCTAACGATAAGGAATATCCTTCAGTACCCGGAGAAAAGCGAAAGCCATGGGCGCATAACGAAGGGATCACCTGCAAAAACGGCCCCTCAAGACGCTGAGTAACCCCTTCGATCTCAATCTCCGCCTTACCGCGCCGCACGTAAATAATTTGCACTAAATCAGAATGCTGATGCACCTGAATAGTCCAGGCATGCAGGCTGCTGCGGCTATGGATCGATTCGCAATGCAGCAGTTCGGCCCCGGGCCAGGGCTGCTGCTCACCGTACAATTTACACACCGGAATTACGCAGGGCACCGTTAATTGTCCTCTGTGGCTGGCGGCAAGATTATTGCCGCCTGGGTATCAGTGTAAATTCTCAGCGTTGAACATACGGCATCATTATCGATGCGCTGCGGATCAATCGCGTTTCTTGTGAAACAATTAACGTTTCTGAGGCGGTGAGGTAGGCAGGGAAATCCGGGTGGCTATCCCGCAGTTGGCTGCGGCGTTCATAGTCGGCCAGGTTTTCGTAACGCCACAGATGCACAAACTGGTTCTGAGGGCCGACCAGACTGGTGTAAAAGCCCAGCGGCTGTCCCAGCGTCTCTATCAAAATTGGCATTGCCAGCCGGTGAAATACATCAAGAAACTCCGGCATTTTGCGCAGCCGGATGGTGTAAATGCGATGATCGACCAGAAAATTATCCATTATGCCTCCTGCGTCTGATGCGTTGGCCAGCCAGCAGCGCCGAACCGGTTATAAGGCTGCGGCCAGGGCGCATTTTCTCCCAGCGCGATGGCGGCGTGAATTGGCCAGTTAGGATCGTCAAGCATTGCGCGCCCCACGGCAATCAGATCGGCAGAACCTTGTTTGAGGATCTTCTCAGCGAGCTGTGGCTGATAAATTAACCCGACGGTAATGACTACCGCATCGGGCAAGGCGCGCTTAACGCTTTCGGCAAAAGGCACCATATATCCCGGCTGGTCAGCGGGCGGCTGCTGGTTGTAAATGTTGTAGCCGCCGGAGACGTGAAGATAGTCGTAACCCAGCGCGTGAAGTTCGCGGGCGAAAGCGACCGCCTCGTCCAGCGCCAGGCCACCAGGGGCAAATTCTCCACCGTTAAAGCGTACTCCCAGCGGCCGGTCTTGCGGCCAGGCTTCGCGTAGCGCCCGGGCGACGCGAAGTGGAAAGCGCATGCGGTTTTCCGGGGTGCCACCGTATTGATCCGTGCGCTGATTGCTCAGCGGTGACAGGAACTGGCTAAGCAGATAGCCATTCGCGGCGTGTAGCTCCGCAAAGTCATATCCAGCCTCCCAGGCGCGGCGTGCGGCGGCGACGAAGTCATCGACAATGCGCGCCATTCCTTCTTCATCCAGCTCTTGCGGTATCCGCCAGCCTGGCTTCCAGGCCATGGCCGATGGCGCAATGGTCGGCCAGCCCCCCTGTCGATCGGTCAGTGTCTGGCCGCCGTTTTGCCACGGTGGATTGGTGCCGGCTTTCCGTCCCGCGTGGTTGAGCTGCACGCCCACCGGGGTTTGACTATAACTGCGCAAGTCGGTCAGCAATGCCCTGGCTGCATCGCGCTGGTCGTCATTCCATAAGCCGAGGCAATGAGGCGTGATGCGCCCGTCCGGGGAGACACCATTAGCTTCGACAATCACCATCCCGGCCCCGGAAATGGCCAGGCGGCCAATATGCTGGGCGTGCCACGGCGTCACCAGACCATCGTTTTGCGCCGAATACTGAGACATTGGCGGAACAACAATGCGATTAGCCAGCGTTAGCGGTCCGAGCCGCAGTGGGCTGAAAAGTTGAGTCATAAGAATCTCCTGAGTTTAATGGCAAACTGGTGCTGGCCGGGCGCTGGGCCAGACTGTGGGCAGCGATATAGCCAAAAGTTGCCGCCGGGCCGAGAGTTATCCCGGCACCCGGGTAGCTTCCGCCCATGACGCTGGCCATCTCGTTACCCGCCGCGAACAGGCCGGGAATAGGCTGGTCGTGATTGTCCAGAACCTGTGCCTTGCCATCGGTTTTCAGACCGCAGAAGGTGCCAAGGTCGCCCATTTCCAGACGTACCGCGTAAAACGGCCCCTGTTCCAGCGGCGCGAGACAAGGATTGGGCTGGTGCTCCGCATCGCCCAGATAGCGGTTATAAGAAGACGCGCCGCGGCCAAACTGGCTATCCAGGCCTTTTTGCGCATCCTGGTTGAAGGTTTTGACGGTATTTTCCAGCGTAGCGGCTGGAATATTGAGTTTTGACGCCAGTTCGCTCAGGGTGCGTCCGCGAACCAGATAGCCGCTTCTCAGATAACCACCAATGGGTACCGGAGCCGGTTTAGCGAAGCCCATACCATAGCGGCGCAGCGCCCGGTGGTCGCAAATTTGCCATGCGAAGGTCTGATGCTGGTGCTGGCAATGGGCAATCATCGCGATGCCCACATCGTGATAAGAGTCGGCCTCATTACAAAAGCGCTTGCCATCAGGCGTAACCATGATCAGTCCTGGCTTGTAGCGATCAACCAGATGGGGGAATACGCCGGTCTGGCGGCTCAGGGGTACTTTTGAGGCCGGGATCCACGCCGCGGCATTGGCATAATCGCTAACAAACTGCGCGCCGACGCGCTCCGCCATAGCGATACCTTCTCCACACGGGCCATCCTCAGGCGTTGGCGACAGTTGAGCGCCGCCTCGAGCAACGTGGGGATAGAGCTGTTTCAGGCGGGCGCTGTCATGTGCAAACCCACCGCTGGCCAGCACTACACCCCGGCGTGCCATCAGGCGCAAAGTACGCCCCCGGTGGCTGACCTCGACGCCGCGCACAACGCCGTCATGGGTAATTAAGCGTTGAGCCGTCACTCCGGTGTGAATAGGAATGCCAAGATCCAGGGCAGAGCGAGCCAGCCGGGCGACCGCCGCGTTACCGCCGTGGGCGGTAATTCCACGCCGGTAACGCGCCAGCTCTACCATATGGCGGCTGAGCCGTTTGGTGACGTGCCATAACGAATGCAGTGAGCGGGTTGCGTTGAAAAAATGCTTCAGATCGTTATTCGACGAGCTGAACATCATGCCCATAAAGGTGATGGTTCGCAGCGGGCGGCGCAGCCGGGCCATATCCGGGCCGAGCGCTCGGATATCAAATGGTGCAGGCACCAGCGAACGGCCCTGCTGCACCCCGCCGGGCGCATCGGGGTGGTAGTCCGGATAGCCGTAGAGCTGGCACTTAAGATGGGTATTCTGTTCGAAGAATTTCAGCATCTGTGGGGCGTTATCCAGAAAGGCATCAACCAGCTCGGGCCGATAGCTGTGGCCGGCCTCCTGGCGTATATAGGTGCACGCCGCCTCCCGGCTATCGCTAACCCCCTGAGCGGCGGCAAGGTGGTTATCGGGGATCCACAAAACGCCGCCGGAAAAGGCCGAGGTGCCGCCAAATACCGGGGCTTTCTCGATAACAATAGCGTCGAGGCCCAAATGCCCGGCGGTGACCGCTGCAGAAAGCCCGCCGACGCCGCTGCCGACCACGACCACATCGCAGGTTAAATCGGTTAAAGGTTGCTGGTTCATAGGGGCCTCTTTAGTTCACGGGGTCGAACGGCAGGCCGACGTAGTTTTCGGCAATGGTGGTCAGCCCGGCGTGTGAGCGCAGGTAGTATTCGCGATCGGCCTGCTGCATACGTTTATCGAAAGGCGATTGTTCGCTGAAGTCGTGCAGCAGGTTGGTCAAAAACCAGCTAAAACGCTCGCTTTTCCATACTCGTCGCAGGGCTAAGGCCGAATATTCACTCAGCAGATCGTCACGCCCCTGGTGGTAATATTTTTTCAGTATCTGCCACAGGTAATTCACATCGGCACAGGCCTGGTTCAGGCCTTTGGCACCGGTTGGCGGGACGATATGCGCGGCGTCGCCCAGCAGGTACAGGCGGCCATACTGCATCGGCTCCACCACGTAACTGCGCAGCGGGGCGATGCTTTTTTCCAATGCCGGGCCAGTAATCAGACGGTTGGCAAGCTCTGAGGGCAGGCGGGTGCGCAGTTCGTCCCAGAAGCGTTCATCGCTCCATGCGTCTACCTTTTCGGTTAACGGTACTTGCAGGTAGTAGCGGCTACGGGATGCCGAGCGTTGGCTGCACAGCACGAAACCGCGCGCATGATGGGCATAAATAAGTTCGTCATTAACCGGCGGCGTATCGGCCAGCAGCCCCAGCCAGCCAAAGGGGTAACTGCGCTGATATTCGCGCAGCAGATGAGACGGAATCGACTGGCGTGAGACGCCGTGGAACCCATCGCAACCGGCAATAAAATCGCATTCGATACGCTGTGGCTGGCCGTCGCGCCAAAAACTGACGGCCGGAGAGTCACTATTAAGCTGGTGGAGCTCCACATCGGTGACGTTATAGAAGGTAGTGCCAGCGCTGGCTTCACGAGCAGCCATCAGGTCCCGGGTCACTTCGGTTTGACCATATACGGTAACGGTTTTACCACCGCTAAGGGCTTTCAGGGGGACCGGGATGCGTTCGCCGTCAAACAGAAACTCCACGCCTTCATGTATCAGCCCTTCGCTTTCCAGTCGTCCGGCGGCACCGGCGGCATGGAGCAGATCCACCGTACCGCTTTCGAGAATGCCTGCCCGGATTCGGGACAATACGTAATCCGGCGTTTGCCGCTCAAGAATAATATTATCGATACCGGCTCGTTGCAGGAGCTGGCCAAGCAGCAGCCCGGATGGGCCAGCGCCAATGATGACCACCTGTGTTCGCATTGCTCCCCCTTACGCCATATGTTTGTTTTTTGTTGGCAATTTGTTTTGTTTGTGTTCGATTGGGATTTTTGTCGGCGACAGGGGGAAAAAGAAGGTCAGATTGGCAGCAAAACCTGCACTTTTCGAAAAAGGTTGGGAATTGTGGCTCTGGTCATATTTTCATCTTATCTATATGGCGTCTGACGGCGCTGAGCACTATGAGAACCCGCCGTTAAGCCGCATCAGCCCTTAATCATGAGTTATCTAAAAGAGCACCTTGTATAACCGTGGCTTAGGGAAAAACCATATCCCTATTGAGCGAGTAATCGGCGGTGGGGCGCGTGGGGTGGGGGTTTGAAGCCATATTTATCAACTACAATTTTTTGTTGCCTATTTGTAAACGGATTAACATATTGCTCAAATCCTGATATGCTGCCGGACGTGGACCGGGCATTTACCCTACAAACTGCTGCCTACCCGGAGCATGAAGAAAATGGCCTGGCCTCAGAAGAATGATAATGAGAGCGAGGAGAACCGTCGTGCTAGAAGATTACCGCAAGCACGTTGCTGAGCGTGCCGCCGAAGGGATTGTCCCAAAACCCCTCGATGCAACCCAGATGGCCGGGCTTGTTGAGCTGCTGAAGAATCCGCCCGCGGGCGAAGAAGATTTCCTGATTGATTTGCTGACTAACCGCGTACCGCCGGGCGTTGACGAAGCGGCCTACGTGAAGGCTGGTTTCCTGGCTGCCGTTGCCAAAGGCGATGCCACCTCCCCACTGCTGACTCCGGTTCAGGCGATTGAACTGCTGGGTACCATGCAGGGTGGTTACAATATCCATCCCCTGATTGAAGCACTGGATGATGATAAGCTGGCTGCCGTGGCGGCTAAAGCGCTGTCCCATACTCTGCTGATGTTTGATAACTTCTATGACGTAGAAGAGAAGGCGAAAGCCGGTAATACCTACGCACAGCAGGTTATCAAATCTTGGGCCGACGCTGAATGGTACCTGTCGCGCCCTGAACTGGCTGAAAAGCTAACCGTAACCGTATTCAAAGTGACCGGTGAAACTAACACCGACGATCTGTCTCCGGCGCCGGATGCCTGGTCCCGTCCTGATATTCCTCTGCACGCTCTGGCGATGCTGAAAAACGCTCGTGAAGGTATCGAGCCGGATCAGCCGGGTGCCGTTGGCCCAATCAAACAGATCGAAGCATTGCAGGCTAAAGGCTATCCGCTGGCTTACGTTGGCGATGTTGTCGGTACCGGTTCTTCGCGTAAATCTGCGACTAACTCCGTGCTGTGGTTTATGGGTGAAGACATCCCGAACGTGCCGAATAAAAAAGGCGGCGGCGTGGTGCTGGGCGGCAAAATTGCGCCAATTTTCTTTAACACCATGGAAGATGCCGGTGCGCTGCCAATTGAAGTGGATGTGAATGACCTGAACATGGGCGATGTTATCGACATCTATCCGTATAAGGGCGAAGTTCGTAACCACGAGACCGGAGCACTGCTGGCTGAGTTTGAGCTCAAGACTGACGTGCTGCTGGATGAAGTTCGCGCCGGTGGCCGTATTCCGCTGATCATTGGTCGCGGTCTGACCAGCAAGGCTCGCGAATCACTCAATCTGCCGCATAGCGATGTATTCCGTAAAGCTAAAGACGTAGCCGAAAGCAACCGTGGTTTCTCACTGGCTCAGAAGATGGTTGGCCGCGCCTGTGGCGTAGCGGGTATCCGTCCTGGCGCTTACTGCGAACCGAAAATGACCTCGGTAGGTTCTCAGGATACAACCGGCCCGATGACCCGTGACGAGCTGAAAGACCTGGCGTGCCTGGGCTTCTCTGCGGATCTGGTGATGCAGTCGTTCTGCCACACAGCGGCTTATCCTAAGCCGGTAGACGTGACCACTCATCACACTCTGCCTGATTTTATTATGAACCGCGGCGGTGTATCGCTGCGTCCGGGCGACGGCATTATCCACAGCTGGCTGAACCGTATGCTGCTGCCGGATACCGTGGGTACCGGCGGTGACTCACATACCCGTTTCCCTATCGGTATTTCGTTCCCGGCGGGTTCCGGCCTGGTCGCGTTTGCCGCGGCAACCGGCGTTATGCCGCTGGATATGCCGGAGTCGGTATTGGTTCGCTTCAAAGGCAAAATGCAGCCGGGTATCACCCTGCGCGATCTGGTTCATGCCATTCCGCTGTATGCCATTAAGCAAGGCCTGCTGACCGTAGAGAAGAAAGGTAAGAAGAACATCTTCTCTGGCCGCATTCTGGAGATCGAAGGCTTACCGGATCTGAAAGTCGAGCAGGCGTTTGAGCTGTCTGATGCGTCGGCGGAGCGTTCGGCTGCGGGCTGTACTATCAAGCTGGATAAAGCGCCGATCATCGAATACCTCAACTCTAATATCGTGCTGCTGAAGTGGATGATTGCCGAAGGTTACGGCGACCGTCGTACTCTGGAGCGTCGTATTCAGGGTATGGAGAAATGGCTGGCGGATCCGCAGCTGCTGGAAGGCGATGCCGATGCAGAATACGCAGCGGTTATCGAGATTGACCTGGCCGATATCAAAGAGCCTATCCTGTGCGCGCCGAACGATCCGGACGATGCTCGCCTGCTGTCTGATGTTCAGGGCGAGAAGATCGACGAAGTGTTTATCGGTTCCTGCATGACCAACATCGGTCACTTCCGTGCGGCGGGTAAACTGCTGGACAGCCATAAAGGTCAGTTGCCAACCCGCCTGTGGGTGGCTCCACCGACTAAGATGGACGCGGCGCAGCTCACTGAAGAGGGCTACTACAGCGTATTCGGTAAGAGCGGTGCGCGTATTGAGATCCCTGGCTGTTCGCTCTGTATGGGTAACCAGGCGCGCGTAGCCGACGGTGCGACGGTGGTTTCCACCTCAACCCGTAACTTCCCGAACCGTCTGGGTACCGGGGCTAACGTCTATCTTGCTTCGGCGGAACTGGCAGCGGTAGCTTCTCTGCTGGGCAAACTGCCAACTCCGGACGAGTATCAGCAGTATATGAATCAGGTTGATAAGACGGCGGCGGATACCTACCGCTATCTGAATTTTGACCGCCTGACTCAGTACACTGAAAAAGCGGATGAAGTGATTTTCCAGACTGCGGTCTGATTAACGCATCCCCAGATAAAGCCAGCTCAACGAGCTGGCTTTTTTTATTCCATATTTCCCTTCTGATTGCCAAAGCTGATGCTTAATCCTCTGATGCCTGAAGCTGATAATTGCGCGGGTTGTTCGCCTGAGACTTGCAGAGCTAAGTTAGCACTTTCATAATGCGCGGCCATGCACAACGCGGTTATAACGCTCATAATGACTATGTTCGGGGCCAACGGAGAAAACTAATGGAACACGAATTTTTACGCGATATCACAGGAACGGTGAAAGTGCGCCTGTCGATGGGCCATGAGGCGGTGGGCCAGTGGATTAATGAAGAAGCCGCGGGCAACCCAGAGCTGTTAACCCAGGTAGAACAGGCCATTGCCTCAGTACGCGGTAGCGAGCGCCAGTGGCAGCATATCGGCCATGAGTACACGATTATGGTGGATAAAGACGAGGTAATGGTTCGCGCCAACCAGCTGGCTTTTGAAAATGACGAGCTGGAGGAAGGGATGTTCTATTACGATGAAGAAAGCCTGGCGATGTGCGGCACCGATGACTTCTTAAGCCTGATTGCCTCGTATCGGGAATTTATTGCGGGTAAGTAGCCTGGCAGGCAGCCGGATGAGGGCATTAAAACAGGCCTCATCGAACGGTAGAATTTCAACCTCTTTAAAAAGTTTTATAATTCAAATATATAATTTTAGAGTGTTCCCCGCATGCGCGGGGATAAACCGGGAAGGATGCGATGAGGGCAGCTTATATCAGCGTGTTCCCCGCATGCGCGGGGATAAACCGAATGCGGCATCAAAAACAACGAATGGCTGGCAGTGTTCCCCGCATGCGCGGGGATAAACCGACGCCGAGGGCAATTATCTGTGGCGTCCGGGTGTGTTCCCCGCATGCGCGGGGATAAACCGGCCACCTCCGGGTGGCTTTTTTAATGGCTTTAGTGTTCCCCGCATGCGCGGGGATAAACCGATATGCAGGGGCGAGCTGAGGTACGAGTGAAGGGGTGTTCCCCGCATGCGCGGGGATAAACCGGGGGTACTCGATAATCTTGTCCGCTCAAACAAGTGTTCCCCGCATGCGCGGGGATAAACCGCTCCCTAACCCGGCTAGTTAACCGCTTATCACGTGTTCCCCGCATGCGCGGGGATAAACCGCAGGTTAACAGCCTGCCGTAATTGCCGTTATAGTGTTCCCCGCATGCGCGGGGATAAACCGAAGAACCTCAGCCTTCTCGACGCTATCAACACGTGTTCCCCGCATACGCGGGGATAAACCGCGACGGCTGACGGAGTTATTGACCCGCAAGAAGTGTTCCCCGCATGCGCGGGGATAAACCGCCGTTCCGATAACCTCATCATCAGCCAATGGGTTGTTCCCCGCATGCGCGGGGATAAACCGATATCAAAGATGTCATGCGCATAAAGGGCACGGTGTTCCCCGCATGCGCGGGGATAAACCGCAGAAGCGCATGCCAGTTGGAGCCAGTGGTTTTGTGTTCCCCGCATGCGCGCGGATAAACCGCTCGGCCTGGCTACAAACTGCCAATAGTCTTTGTGTTCCCCGCATGCGCGGGGATAAACCTGATGTCCCCCACGAATTTATTGCTGTTATAGAGTGTTCCCCGCATACGCGGGGATAAACCGGCAGGATGCCAGGATGGAACTCCACTTGATAGGTGTTCCCCGCATGTGCGGGGATAAACCGCGCGAACAGCGCCGGCGGTCACTGGAGTTTTTGTGTTCCCCGCATACGCGGAGATAAACCGGGCAACCGATTTTAGGACGCCTGCAGTAGTCAGTGTTTCCCTCTGGATGCCCGGATACTTTCCACAAGCACAAAGCCTAAATCTGGCAATCACCGGAGGCTTTAAGAGTCTTAATTTTCACCCTCAGGATGCTTAAAGAGTAATGCTTATGATAACGGTGGTACAATATCTTACTATCATATATTCAGATAGTTTTATGCCATGGAATATATTATTTTTCATAAAGTTCCTCCGATATCAGGGGATAAGCCGATCTGCGTTGTGAGTCAGCATATTGAGCAATTATGATCCCCGTAAAAGCAGGAGTAACTTTAAATATTTCTTATTGAAATAATTTTACCGGGTTAAGGTTTATCACTGCATATATAATTTTAATTAATATGTGATTTTCTTAATTTTATTAAAAATATGTTGAAAATCATATTTGCATGGGCGTATAAAACATAAAAATATATTCTCATGGAAGGTAGTGGCACGAAATGGTTGCAGCGGGAAAATTAATTTATCGCTACTGGGGAAAGGCAACTAAATCACAGGGCGAGTTGTCTCCAGAGTGTCATCTTCTGGCTTATCATTGCCTGGATGTCTCGTCTGTGGCTGCATATTGGTGGGATAACGACCCTTGTCTGCGCTCTTTATTTTATGGGCATTATCCGGAACCAATTTACCGCGCGTGGATATTATTTTTTATCTCACTACATGATTTAGGTAAATGGGATATTCGTTTTCAGGCTAAATGCTGGACTGCGTGGCAGTCACTTAATTCAGATGAAACAGCAGCAGGACTAGAAAAATATAAATGGGATCACGGCCAGGGTGGTTTGTACTGGCTGAAAAGAGACTATGCCGGGGCTGATAGCAGCCAGGAAGATATATTTGCTTCGAATCATCCTAAGCAGAGCTGGCTTCCGTGGATGGCTGCGGTGGCCGGGCATCACGGGTACGTGATGCAGCCTGAATATGTTGATGGCGGTGAAATTGATGAGCGGGCTATTCCACTGCGTATTAAAAAAAGAGCGAATATCGATAAGCAGGCTCGAAAAGAGTTTATCTCGCAGCTCGAAACGCTTTTTTTAACCCCGGCTGGCCTCTCTCTAAACGATAATCCCCCTGAACTTTCTCCTCTGCTAGCTGGTTTTTGCTCGGTATGTGACTGGCTGGGTTCCTGGAGCACCGAAACTACCTTCCATTATCAGTCGGTTGCCGAACCACTTAATGCTTACTTTTCTCGCCGCTACAGCGAAGACGCACCAGCGGTTATTCAGCGCAGCGGGCTAATTAGCCGAGTCCGCAATTGGGGCGGGGTAGAAGCACTACTGAAAGAGGGATTTTCACCGCGTCAATTGCAGACTCTGGTTGAAGGTTTACCCGCTGAACCTGGTCTTACAATTGTTGAGGCGCCTACTGGCTCGGGTAAAACCGAGACTGCGCTGGCCTATGCCTGGCGGTTATTGGCCGAAGGGCATGCCGACAGCATCATTTTTGCGCTTCCCACCCAGGCGACCGCCAATGCGATGTTAGCCCGACTGGAAAAACTTGCGGATAAAATTTTTGATAATCCAAATCTGATTCTGGCGCACGGACAGTCGCGTTATAACAGCGAATTTTCCGCCATCAAACTGCGCGGAGAGTCGGTGCAGGAAGAAGAGGCGTGGGTTCAGTGTTGTGAATGGCTAAGCCTTAGTAGTAAGCGAGCGTTTCTGGGCCAAATAGGCGTCTGTACTATCGATCAGGTACTAATTTCGGTTTTACCGGTAAAGCATCGCTTTATTCGTGGCTTCGGATTAGGTCGCAGCGTATTGCTAGTTGATGAAGTTCACGCTTACGACACTTACATGAATAATCTGCTGGAAGAGGTACTGCGCCAGCAGTGTCAGGCCGGGCAGAGCGCGTTACTGTTATCGGCGACTTTACCACCGGAGCTTAAACGGCGGTTGCTGAAAACTTACGGTGGTGAAGCCAGTAGTGAGATACCAGACCACTATCCGCTGGTTATCTGGCAATCTGAGGCCCGGTGGCGTAGTTTCGATCTTTCCTCGATGCCACAACATTTGCCACCATCTTTTAGTCTTGGTATCGATCGGCGTTACATGAGCCTTATGGAGCCAGACCAGGTGCTGCTGGATGAGATAATCGCCGCCGCGCTGGCTGGTGCTCAGGTGTGCCTTATCTGTAACCTGGTAGATGTAGCACAGCGGGTCTACCAGCAGTTGAGCACTGTTTCCTCTCTTAACGTCCAGCTGTTCCACTCACGTTTTACTTTCCACGATAGGGCTGCAATAGAAAAGGCGACTCTGGAGCATTTTGGCCCCGATAATGATGAGCGGAGTCAGGGGCGCATTCTGGTTGCGACTCAGGTGGTTGAACAATCGCTTGATGTGGATTTTGACTGGCTGATAACCCAACACTGCCCGGTAGATTTGCTGTTTCAACGGGCCGGGAGGCTACATCGCCACGTCCGCCAGACTCGCCCAAAAGGTTTTGAAGCACCTCGCCTGACGGTATTGCTGCCTGACACCACCGATTACGGTAAGAGTAATTACATCTATACCAACACGCTTTGTCTGTGGCGTACCCAACGGCTCATTGAGAAATTGGCTGATGAGCCGCTGATTTTTCCACATGCCTATCGTGCCTGGATTAATGACGCTTATCGGGAGCCGGGAGTGGGCGAGGATATTCCGGGCTGGGTTTCTGAAGGGAAAGATAAGTTTGAAGAAAAAGAGTTTACTAAGCGCTCAGCCGCTCGTTTGATGTTAAACGATGCTCAACGAGCCACTCCTTTTGCTGATACCGATGTCCACGTTCAGGCCGTTACCCGTGACGGAGAGATGAGCCTGCCTTTAGTCCCTTATGTTGATACCTCCGCCGGAAAGCAGTTACTGGATGGTTCGCTACCCGACTCGCTGTCTGAATATTCCCGACCTGAAGTATTAGCACTTAATCGGGTCAATGTCCCGGCTGGCTGGGCGTCGAAATATGATCTAACCCCTGAGTGTTCCCCGCATGCGCGGGGATAAACCGATGGACAGCAGCTTCGTTTCCTGGGCTGCGTAGTGTTCCCCGCATGCGCGGGGATAAACCGATTGGCTGCACCTGCCAGCGTTCTGGCGTGTAGTGTTCCCCGCATGCGCGGGGATAAACCGCATTTCTATCTGGCAGATTTCTTTAATCAGGGGTGTTCCCCGCATGCGCGGGGATAAACCGTATACAACGAAATCGACAGCGTGACCGGTGAGGTGTTCCCCGCATGCGCGGGGATAAACCGAACGGGCTGACCATCCTGCGCGACCGTGCCTCGTGTTCCCCGCATGCGCGGGGATAAACCGGCCCCGGTAATTTTCGTAACCTGTTTATGTACGTGTTCCCCGCATGCGCGGGGATAAACCGCAATACCAGAATCGTGGCGTATGGGGCTACCAGTGTTCCCCGCATGCGCGGGGATAAACCGCCCTCGGGATAACCGATGGTGAGTATCTGAAAGTGTTTCCCGCATGTGCGGGGATAAACCTGCTGCCTGATGCTGGCTAACAATGGAGCTTAAGTGTTCCCCAAAAACGCGGGGGCCTGAACCAGAGCTCGGTATCGAAGGCTGTTAACTCATCCTGTAATTTAAAGTCGAGATAAAAGGTCTGGGAATGGGATATATGGCTGGGTAGAAATTGAAAGCGTTGAGCAGATTATTATTCACTATTTCACAGCTAATGATAATTTTCAGTGGTTAACATGCACATGCTTTGGCTCAGTTTTACAACACTTTTAAGTTTCGTTAAAAGATATAAATCTACTATGGCTGGATGTTTTTAAAGTAAAATTAATAGCGAGATATTTCTATAAAAGGTAAATACGGCAAGAAGTTATATTTTCATTTTTGCCAAAATAAACAGTGAGGTATGCTGTTATAAATTGTGGTTTACATGCGGGCGCAATAGATTATCGCGCCCGTCATCGCTGCTTTAGATAGCAAAATCTTCCAGCGTTTTACCAGCAGCCATCTGCTCAGCAATAGCCTTTGGCGTTCTGCCCTGGCCGGTCCAGGTTTTAGTCACCCCATTATCATCATATTTATATTTCGCAGGGCGCGGATCGCGGGACTTTTTATCCTTAGTGACGGTGCCTTGCAGGATGCTCAGCAGGTCTTCAGGCCGAATACCATCTTCAATCATCATCTGTTGGTATTGGGCAATCATTTCCTGGCGTTCGTTTTGCTCGGCCGCCTGTTGTTTCTCTTCTTCACGACGTTCTTCAACAACTGCCGTAAATTTCTCTAACAACTCATCTAAAATAGCTAAATCCAGTTCACGAGCCTGTACGCGCAGCGTGCGAATATTGCTCAATACTTTTAATGCGTCTGACATTTGGAGTCTCATATTACGTAATAAATCGAACGGATTATATCATATGAGTCAGCAACAGTAATTCCGCAGCACCAGTAATTCCAGCGGATTTTTATCCGTTTGGGCGCTTTAGCATATCGCTTCTGGTTTTAGGGAGTAGACGGTAAATATATATTTCACAATAAACGGATAAGCGAACGAATTATTGGTCAGTCAGCCAAAATGAAAAGAGGGCATCAGAATATTAGTCGTCAATATTTGAAACTAATATCGCGGCGCATATTCAGCGCAGACGACGCGGCATCGTACATCCGGAGAAGTGTGGGCTATCGGGCGGAGGTGATGACAAAGAGAGTCTGGCCGCCCGGTAATACTGACTACTTAACGTATGCCAGCAGGCTTAGAGAGTCGCGGGCCAGTGATTTACACTTACGATTAAGTGGGATAGCGATGCCGCTGAGGTCCTTATAACTGTCCTGACCCAGAGCCTTCATATTGAAGTTATCGTAGTTACTGAGATCCCACTGGTTTTGCTGGGCAAAGAATACCAGAGCGCGATGAATCTGGCTGTTGGGTAAATTTTGATAGCCACAGTCATTTTTCAGGAATACAAATACCGCCGTAAGATCGGCCATATCTTCAGCTTCTGATTCACTAAGTGCTTGACTGCTAGCGGAAAAACTCAGTAAACATCCCACTACCAACACCCTGGCAAACTTCTTCATCGTGGCTACCACATTTAGAACGATAGCAAACGGTAGCATATTCCGGTCAACGGGACGAATATATTATGGTCTCATTTGCTTGACCTTACC
The DNA here is from genome assembly GCA_022846635.1 of Salmonella enterica subsp. enterica serovar Choleraesuis. Taxonomy (GTDB): domain Bacteria; phylum Pseudomonadota; class Gammaproteobacteria; order Enterobacterales; family Enterobacteriaceae. The sequence continues at coordinate 3,411,812 of AP025685.1, read as the reverse complement.
GTTAGGTTAAGGATTAAGCTGCCGGCCTGGCAGAACAAAAAGGAATTCACTATGCACCGTCGTGATTTTATCAAATATTCCGCGGCACTTAGCGGCCTGACTCTGTTACCGGCATGGAGCAAAAGCGCACTAAGTGCCGGGCGTCCGGCGCTTCCCGTCCCAGCGATTCTGGAACCAGATATTAGCGGCCGTATTAAGCTGATTGCTCAGGCGGGGACCACAGCATTAGGCGGTAAAAATGCCACTACCTGGGGCTACAACGGCCCAATTTTAGGCCCGGCTATTCGTTTGCAGCGCGGCAAGCCCGTGACCATCGATATTTATAACCGGCTGTCACAGGACACTACTCTGCACTGGCATGGCCTGGAGATTCCAGGTGAAGCTGACGGCGGCCCGCAGCAGATAATTGCCGCAGGGGGACACCGCCAGGTCACATTTACTCCTGACCAGCCGGCTTCAACCTGCTGGTTTCATCCGCATCAACACTCCAATACCGGGTATCAGGTCGCGATGGGGCTGGCGGGGCTGGTTCTGATAAACGACTTTGAAGCCGGTAAGCTGTTGCTGCCTCAACAATGGGGCGCGGATGATGTACCGGTAATCATTCAAGATAAAAGGCTCAATTCCCAGGGTGAGATTGATTATAAGCTCGATGTGATGAGCGCTGCCGTCGGCTGGTTTGGCGACTTGCTGTTAACCAATGGGGTGAACTATCCGCAGCATGCGGCCCCGCGCGGCTGGCTGCGTCTGCGCCTGCTTAATGGCTGCAATGCCCGTTCGCTCAACATAGCTACCAGCGATCGGCGCCCAATGTATGTCATCGCCAGCGATGGCGGCCTGCTGAGTGAACCGGTAAAAGTTGAAGAGTTACCGATGCTGCCGGGCGAGCGTTTTGAGGTATTGGTTGAGGCGCGAGACGGTAAAGAGTTTGATATGGTGACGCTGCCGGTAAACCAGATGGGAATGAATATTGCCCCATTCGATAAACCAGTGCCGGTGCTCCATATTCAGCCGATTATTCTGCACGCTTCCGGTACGATGCCGGATACGCTGGTCAAGCTGCCTGCGGTTGTGGCGCCTGATAATCTGCCTACACGCTGGCTACAGCTAATGATGGATCCGATGCTCGATATGATGGGGATGCAGGCTCTGCAAAAACGCTATGGCGCTGCGGCGATGGGCAGTATGAAAGGCCATATGATGGATATGCACGGTTCACAGGGAATGCATCATATGGCGGGGATGGCTGCAAATGGCGATCATATGGATTTGATGCATGCCAACAGTATCAACGGTAAGAGTTTTAATATGAGTGAACCAGCCTTTGACGTGCCGCGCGGTCAGTATGAACGCTGGACGATTTCGGGGGAGGGCGACATGATGCGCCATCCATTCCATATTCATGGCACTCAGTTCCGCATTCTGTCCGAAAATGGCAAGCCTCCAGCCGCACATCGCCAGGGCTGGAAAGATATTGTCAACGTAGAAGGGGCACGCAGCGAGGTGCTGGTGCGCTTTATGCATCAAGCAGATAAATCTGCGCCATATATGGCTCACTGCCATCTGCTGGAGCATGAAGATACTGGCATGATGCTGGGCTTTACCGTGGCCTGATGATTATGCGGCTGCCGTTTTACCCGGCCGCCGCAATGATTACATAGCCATCTGCCATACTTCTTTTTTATAACATTTGTCGTGCAACGTTCTTATCTGCATATCGGTGTTTACACCTGTGTTTTTGGACACATTTAGATGTTTTTATGGCCTGATGGCCCAGTCGCAGTGAAATGCTGATATAATGCGGCCCGCGATGCAAACTCGCCACGCGCCGGCGATGTTTGATTTTTAAGATGAAAATCAGATGGTTGAATAAATGAAGCACACTGTTGAAGTGATGATTCCGGAAGCGGAAGTAAAAGCACGCATTGCCAAACTGGGCCAGGAGATCACCGAGCGTTACCGCGACAGCGGCAGCGATATGGTGCTGGTTGGTCTGCTGCGCGGTTCGTTCATCTTTATGGCCGATCTGTGCCGCGCCGTTGAAGTCCCTCATGAAGTCGATTTCATGACGGCATCCAGCTATGGCAGCGGAATGTCTACTACTCGTGACGTCAAAATCCTAAAAGATCTTGATGAAGATATTCGCGGGAAAGATGTGCTTATCGTTGAAGATATTATCGACTCAGGAAATACGCTATCTAAAGTACGCGAAATCCTGGGCCTGCGTGAGCCAAAATCTCTGGCTATTTGTACCTTGCTGGACAAGCCGTCCCGCCGTGAAGTTGATGTGCCGGTAGAGTTTATTGGCTTTTCGATTCCCGACGAATTTGTCGTGGGCTACGGTATTGACTATGCTCAGCGTTATCGCCACTTGCCTTACGTCGGTAAAGTCGTACTGCTGGACGAGTAATAATTCGCTCTGTGAGAGTTGATGTTTACAGCAAATAAAAAAGGGCCTGATGGCCCTTAATTTATTGCTGAATGCTCAGCCACAGCGAGGCATAAGCCCCGGCTGTTATTTATGAGTAATGTGGGTGCGCTGCAACAGCGATATGCCATTGCGATAGCGGTCTTCCAGCGACTCGCGGCTATCGGCAGTGACATCCAGGTCGCGCAGCAGGCCGTCGTGAATACCGTAGGCCCAGCCGTGGATATTGACCTTTTGGCCGCGTTTCCAGGCGGACTGCATAATCGTTGAGTGGCCCAGGTTATAAACCTGCTCCATCACGTTCAGTTCGCAAAGCGTATCCATACGCCGTTCCTCAGGCAGCACGCCCAGCAGAGCGCTATGTTTAAACCAGATATCGCGAATGTGCAGTAACCAGTTATTAATAAGGCCAAGCTCCGGGTTTTCTACCGCAGCCTGCACACCGCCGCAGCCATAGTGGCCGCAGATGATGATGTGCTCAACTTCCAGAACGTCGACGGCATACTGCACCACCGACAGGCAGTTGAGATCGGTATGAATGACCAGGTTTGCTACGTTACGATGAACGAACAGCTCGCCCGGCTCCAGCCCGGTTAAACGTTCTGCCGGAACCCGGCTGTCTGAGCAACCAATCCATAGAAAGCGCGGTTTTTGAGCCTGCGCCAATCCCTGGAAAAATCCAGGATCCTCTTCTCTCAGCATGTTTGACCATAGGCGATTGTTGCTGATAAGGGTATCAATATCTTTCATTGGAGGTTAACGACCTGTAACCAAGCTAGTGCGTTGCGCTAATATAGGGCAACTTTACTTTTTTTTAAACCATATAACTTGTGCGACAAACCTGGAGTGATCGTTTCCATATGACATATGCACTGGAACTGGAGCAACTGACTAAAACCTATCCGGGCGGTGTCCAGGCTCTGAAAGGTATTGATTTACGGGTAGAAGCGGGTGATTTTTACGCTTTGCTGGGGCCAAACGGAGCGGGTAAATCTACCACGATTGGCATTATCAGTTCGCTGGTGAATAAAACGGCGGGCAAGGTAACCGTGTTTGGTTATGACCTGACCAGCGATGTGGTAAATGCCAAACGTCAGCTTGGGCTGGTGCCGCAGGAGTTTAATTTTAACCCTTTTGAAACAGTTCAACAGATTGTGGTTAACCAGGCGGGTTATTATGGCGTTGAGCGCAAAGATGCTCTGGAACGCAGCGAAAAGTATCTAAAACAACTCGATCTGTGGGAAAAGCGCAACGTTCGTGCGCGAATGCTATCCGGTGGTATGAAACGGCGTCTGATGATTGCCAGGGCGCTGATGCATGAGCCAAAACTACTGATATTGGATGAGCCCACCGCCGGGGTGGATATTGAATTACGCCGCTCGATGTGGACTTTTTTACGCGATCTTAACGATAGCGGCACCACGATAATTCTTACCACCCATTATCTGGAAGAAGCGGAAATGCTGTGCCGCAATATCGGCATTATCCAGAGCGGGGAGCTGGTAGAGAACACATCGATGAAGCAGTTGCTGTCGAAGCTGAAATCGGAAACCTTTATTCTCGATTTAGCGCCAAAAAGCCCGCTGCCAAAACTTGAAGGCTACAACTATCGACTGACGGATACTTCTACTCTGGAAGTGGAAGTATTGCGTGAGCAGGGCATCAACAGCGTATTCAACCAGTTAACTGCACAGGGTGTGCAGGTGTTGAGTATGCGCAATAAAGCTAACCGGCTCGAAGAGCTATTTGTAACGCTGGTCAACGGTAAAGAGGGGAACCCGGCATGATGCAACTATATTGGGTAGCCCTGAAAAGTATCTGGGCCAAAGAGATCCACCGTTTTATGCGTATTTGGGTGCAGACCCTGGTGCCGCCGGTTATTACCATGACTCTGTACTTTATTATTTTCGGTAATCTTATCGGCTCGCGAATTGGTGAGATGCATGGCTTTAGCTATATGCAGTTTATCGTGCCGGGGCTGATTATGATGTCGGTTATTACCAACGCTTACGCTAACGTAGCCTCATCGTTCTTTAGCGCTAAGTTTCAGCGCAATATTGAAGAGCTACTGGTGGCACCGGTACCGACTCATGTCATCATCGCCGGATACGTAGGCGGCGGCGTGGCGCGCGGAATATGCGTCGGAATTATGGTTACCGCCATTTCGCTATTTTTCGTGCCTTTCCAGGTTCACTCCTGGATATTCGTCGCGTTGACTCTGGTACTGACGGCTATTTTGTTCTCACTGGCCGGGTTGTTGAATGCGGTATTTGCGAAAACCTTTGATGACATCAGCCTGATTCCAACCTTTGTGCTGACGCCGCTGACTTATCTGGGGGGCGTGTTTTACTCGCTGACGCTGCTGCCGCCGTTCTGGCAGGGGCTGTCGCATCTTAACCCTATCGTTTATATGATTAGCGGATTCCGCTATGGCTTCCTGGGGATCCACGATGTGGCGCTACCGCTCACTTTCGGGGTACTGGGAGTATTTATTATTGGCTTCTATATTCTGTGCTGGATGTTGATTCAGCGCGGACGCGGTCTGAGAAGCTGATTTTGATATCAATTGTGTGAATAAAACGGCCTGCGGGCCGTTTTTTTTTGGCGCGTTTTGACGCATGTCAGCACCTTTTCATTGCCACGGCTTAAACTCAAGGCCGGATTAAGGAGGCGATTATGCTGGGTTGGGTCATAGCCTGCCATGGCTATAAAGCAGAAGAGTTCCTCGAGCGGTTAACTGAGTACGGCGGTTCGATGCCTCAGTGCCGGGCAATCAACTATTGGGAAGGGCTGAGCCACAATATGCTTGGCCGAATGATGTGCGATGCGATGCACGAGACTGACTCAGGCCAGGGCGTCATATTTCTGACTGATAAAGCTGGAGCCGCACCTTATTGTGCCGCTGCGCTAATGAGCCACAAGCACCCGCACTGTGAAGTTATCTCAGGAATAAGCTTCGGCTTGTTACTTGATATGCTGCCGTGGCGCAGCGTGATGAGCAGCCAGCGTTTCCGGCAGGCTATCGTGGCGCGGGGAGGCGACTCGGTCACTAGCTTGTGGCATCAGCAGCAGAAAAACCCGCCATTTGTCCTGATCCCTCCGGCCATCTGATACCGTAACGTTGGGGAGGCCATAGATGTCTGATAAGATAAGCCTCCCATATCTATCTGTATTCTCCGCTATGTTGCCACGCTTCCTGGTTGTCACACTGCTCGCGCTGAGCAGCTGCCCGCTTATGGCCCGCATGTTGCCGCCACCGGCTTCCTCTGTACGCTATTATGAAACCCGTGAAACTGCCTCTGTGTGGGCCAAAGTTGGAAACGAGGTGAGAAGCGTCGGGACGATTCTTCAGGGCCAGCGTCTGGCCGTGCGCCCGCAGCCGGAAGGGTATGGCACTTTTCATTTTGGTAATGGCGAGGCATATATCGACCTTGATCATCTCCAGAACCCATCAAGCCGGGATGTGCCGGTAGACCGGCTGGGGGAGTTGGCTAAAACCGGGCAGCATTCCTATCTGGTGACCTGGCAGGCCACGCCGGTGCACAGTAAACCGCAGGCTGAGAGCGATGAAGTAGGCGTTCTGGCTGAAAACCTGCGTTATCCGATCTTAAGCGTGCTGCGCGATCGCCTTAATCAGACCTGGTTTGAGATAAACATTGGCGGGCGGCTGGCTTACGTTAGCGGGCTGGATGCGCAGCCGGATAATGGCATTCCAGTGCTAACCTACCACCATATTTTGCGCGATAAGGAAAACACGCGCTTTCGCCATACTTCAACCACGACCTCGGTGCAGGCCTTCAATAATCAGATGACCTGGCTACGCGATCGGGGGTACGCCACGCTGACGATGGGCCAGCTGGAGGATTATCTGAAGTATCGGGAGAACCTTCCGGCGCGAGCGGTGGTTATCACCTTTGATGATGGGCTGAAGTCAGTTTACCGCTATGCCTATCCGCTGCTGCATCAATATGGGTTTAAGGCGACGGCGTTTGTGGTTTCATCGCGGATTAAGCGCCATCCGCAGGCATGGAATCCTCGTTCGCTGCAATTTATGAGTATTTCCGAGCTGGAAGTGATTAGCGATGTATTCGAGATTGAATCGCACACTCACTTTTTGCACCGGCTCGACAGCCCGCATCACGCGGTATTACTTAGCCGCAGCTACCACAATATCCTGTTTGATTTCGAGCGCTCGCGCCGGGCGTTAACTCAGTTCAATCCGCACGTTCGCTATTTATCGTACCCGTTTGGCATTTATAACGCGTCGGCAGTAGAGGCGGCCAAAGTAGCTGGGTTCCATCTGGCGGTAACTACGGTGAAGGGTAAGGTGAAGCCGGGCGACGATCCGCTGCGGTTAAAACGGCTATATATATTGCGTACTGATTCGCTGGAAAAGATGGCGCAGATGCTGGCTAATCAGCCTCAGGGATAGCGGGGAGGACAACAATAAGGTTCCCGCACGGATGTTTGGGAACCTTGTCGGCTCAGGCAACCTGAACCGGAATCGCTTTAGCGGTGCGTTTCATTTCATTGTCGCCTTCAAAGTAAGCGACTTTTGGCTGCCAGCGGCGCGCCTCTTCGTCAGACATGGTGACAAAGCTGGCGATAATGACGATATCGCCAACGTCTGCACAATGAGCAGCAGCGCCGTTGACGGAAATGATTTTAGAACCGCGCTCAGCGGCAATCGCGTAAGTAGAGAAGCGTTTGCCGTTATTCACGTTCCAGATATTGATGGCTTCATTTTCCAGAATGCCGGCTGCGTCAAGAAAATCCTGGTCGATGGCGCAGGAGCCTTCGTAGTGCAGGTCTGCCTGAGTGACTTTGACGCGATGGAGTTTGCCTTGCAGCATAGTGCGAATCATAGTTTAACCTTGCATTGTAAAAGGACGGCGGGCGCCGTCCCGAACCACATTACCGAGGCAGTATTGCCTGTTTCTTGTACGCTGTCTACTGAGTTAATTCGACCTGCATATTGTCTATCAGACGCGCTTTGCCAAGCCAGGCGGTCATCAGAACTACCGCACGCTTACTCTCAGTCGTAATTTCCTGAAGAGTGTCGGCATCGCGGATTTGCAGATCATCAGCGCGCAGGCCACCGTCGTTTAGCTCGCTGGCGGCGATGGTCAGCATCTCATCTAGCTCACGGTCGCCCGCGCGCAGTTTGTCAGCGACACCCTGCATAGCTTTAAACAATGCTGGAGCCAGCTTACGCTCGGCTGCGGTGAGATAACCGTTACGGGAGCTGAGGGCCAGACCGTCTTTAGCGCGTACGATTGGCACACCGATAATTTCGATGTCGTAACCCATATCGGCAACCATTTTACGAATAAGCGCCAGCTGCTGGAAATCTTTCTCTCCGAAGCAGGCTAAATCCGGCTGAACCAGGTTAAACAACTTACTAACGACGGTCGCGACGCCACGGAAGTGACCTGGGCGGCTGGCACCTTCCAGCATGGTGGAAAGCACCGGCACCTCAACAAAGGTCTGATCGGTCATACCGTGCGGATAGACTTCACTGGCGGCAGGGGCAAATACCAGGTCAGCGCCGCGGCGGTTCAGCTTCTCGCAGTCATCCTGCAGAGTACGCGGGTAATTAGCGAGGTCATCCTGCCGGTCGAACTGCATCGGGTTCACGAAGATGGAGACCACAACCACGTCGCCGCGGGCTTTGGCTTCATCAACCAGCTTCATATGTCCGTCGTGCAGGTTACCCATAGTTGGAACCAGCGCGATGCGTTTACCTTCCTGACGCCAGCGGCGAATTTGCTGACGAAGCAGGGGCAGGGTTTCGATAATCAGCACAACTTTCTCCTCTTACTGAAAACTGTGTTCAGGGCCAGGATAAGCCCCGGACTCCACTTCCGCCACATACTGGCGTACCGCAGCGCGGAGATCGCCGGTTTCAGCCAGGAAGTTTTTAGCGAATTTAGGAATATGACCGCCGGTAATGCCGAAAGCATCGTGCATAACCAGAATCTGCCCGTCGGTGCCGTTACCGGCACCAATTCCGATAACCGGAATGGTCAGACGCTCGGTAATGCGGGTTGCCAATTCGGCAGGAACGCACTCCAGAACCAGAAGTTGAGCACCTGCGGCTTCGATAGCCAGCGCATCTTCCATCAGCTCCTGAGCGGCTTCATCACCACGGCCTTGTACTTTATAGCCGCCGAAGATATTGACGGACTGTGGAGTCAGGCCCAGATGTCCACATACGGGAACCGCACGCTCGGTAAGCAGACGCACGGTTTCAGCCAGCCAGCGGCCGCCTTCAATTTTGACCATATTAGCCCCGGCGCGCATCACGGTAGCTGCGTTTTCGAAAGCTTGTTCTGGAGTCGCGTAGGCCATAAACGGCAGGTCGGTCATCAGCAGGCAGGATGGTGCGCCACGGCGTACCATGCGGGTGTGATAGGCCAGCTCGTCAACGGTTACGGGTAAAGTGGAGTCGTGCCCCTGTACGGCCATACCGACGGAGTCACCGACCAGCATCACGCCAATGCCTTCGTCGGCAAACAGCTTAGCGAAGCTGAAATCGTAGGCGGTGATGGTGGCAAATTTTTTCTGCTGTTGTTTGAACTGACGCAGATTATGAATAGTGGTTGGTTTCATGCTATCCCCTGTCAACATAGGGCTGAGTGATAGCGCATTCTCAATTATATGATAAAAGAATGCCAATAATTTGAGGGTATTCCGCATAAAGGCGCAATATTAGGAAAAAATCCTGCCGAAAGGCGAATAATACGGAACTTTATAAAGCCAGTTACCAGCGCGCTGGAGGATTTTCAGACAGTCTGGCGAGGCAATCGGCCAGAGTTTCACCATCGGGAAATATCAGCTGCGGCGCGACATGGCTAAGTGGCCACAACATGAACATTCGGTTACGCATATCGTAGTGCGGAACGGTCAGGCGCGGGGAGTTAATCGTCTCATCGCCAAACAGCAGAATATCGAGATCCAGCGTGCGCGGCCCCCAGCGTTCGGCTTTACGCACCCGGCCCTGCTCCAGTTCGATACGCTGGGTATTATCCAGCAAAATTTCGGCAGCCAGCCCGGTGTCGAGCACCGCCACGGCGTTCAGATAATCTGGCTGATCCTGAGGGCCATAGGGCGGAGTGCGATAAAACGGCGATACCTCAACCAATGTGGTCTCAGGGATTGCCGCCAGCGCCTCAATCGCCGCGTTGACCTGGTCAAGCGGCGAAGCGAGGTTACTGCCAATAGCGAGATAGACGCGGGTCACTGGCCGGTATTTTCCCGGCGCGGGCCGTTGCGACGCGGACGACGACGGCGGTGGCGGCTGCTGGTTGGATCATCGCCCAGCTGATTGACCATATTCTTCTGCTGCGGAGGCGGTGCGGCCTGGAACTCTCCCCACCAGTGAGCAAGACGTTGCAGCTCTGGGTTTCTCTCTGCTTCGGCGCGCTGCTCCAGCAGATCGAAAGCGGCGCGGAACTTCGGCAGTTCCATCAGCTTCCAGGCGCGTTTGCCCTGGCGACGCGACAGGCGCAGTTGAAGCTGCCAGATGTCACGAATAACCGCGGTAATGCGTTTTGGAATCGCCAGCGCGTGGCAGGCTTCATCCAGTACATCGTTCATTGCCAGCGCAAAGGCATCGAAATAGGTCAGCCCGCTCTCCTGAGCGATTTTCTGTGCCATCTCTTGCTGTGGGTACCACAACATAGCCGCAAACAGGAATGCCGGGTTCACCCGCATACCGTTGCTGATACGGCTATCGGTATTCTTCAGCACCTGAACAATAATACGCTCCATCGGCGTATCGCCGCGCTCGGTAAAGTAGCGGGCAATGGTCGGGAACAGCGGCTGGAACAGCTGATATTCGCACAGCAGGCGATAAGTCTGGTAACCATAGCCTGCCTGCAACAGTTTGAGGGACTCCTCAAACAGGCGCGCAGACGGAATGTCTTTCAACATGGCCGCCAGGCGTGGGATTGGCTCACGCGTCTCCGGGCTGATGGTCATATTCAGTTTGGCGGCAAAGCGCACGGCGCGCAGCATGCGCACCGGGTCTTCCCGGTAGCGGGTTTCCGGATTGCCTATCAGGCGAATCACGCCGTCATTCAGATCCTGCAACCCGCCTACGTAATCACGCACCGTAAAATCAGCCACGCTGTAATAGAGGCTGTTGATGGTGAAGTCACGGCGCTGAGCGTCTTCTTCAATGGAACCAAAAATGTTGTCGCGCAGCAGCATGCCGTTCTGCCCGCGCTGAGACTGCTGGCGGTCAGAGGCATCGTCTTCGTGGTGACCACGGAAGGTTGCAACTTCGATAATCTCTGGCCCAAACATCACGTGGGCCAGGCGAAAACGGCGGCCAACCAGACGGCAGTTACGAAACAGCTTACGAACCTGATCCGGCGTGGCGTTAGTGGTGATATCGAAATCTTTAGGCTTTTTGCCCAGCAGCAGGTCGCGAACGCCGCCGCCGACCAGGTAGGCTTCGTAGCCGGACTTATTCAGACGATAGAGCACCTTGAGCGCATTTTCGCTGATATCTTTGCGAGAGATATTGTGTTGCTCGCGGGGAATAACCGCCAGATGCGGCTTGTCCGCGAGCATACCGACCGGTGGTTCCTCGCGGTTCAACACCTTGCGGCAAAAATTAGCGACTCGGGTAAAAATGGTGCACCTCGGTTGTATCAGTCAGGGGCCAGAAAAAACAGCGGGTAATCATAGCTCAGAGTAAGGCATTTGAGAATGCTGGATTAGCGGGCACGTCTAGGGGCACCTGCTTCAGCGCCCAGTTGCTCACCGCCGTAGCCAGCAATTCTTCTGGTGTTAAATCGAGCCAGCCGGGAATTTCTGGCTGGTTCAAAAAATTAAGCGCGGCAATTAATACCGGGCGCGGATCGCCACCTGGCAGGGCAGGGGCATGATTTTGTTTAGAAAGTTTAGTGCCTGGCTGACCACATACTAAAGGCAGATGCACATAGCGTGGAACCGGCCAGCCAAACTGGCGGTAGAGCGATATCTGACGTACCGTTGGGTCGATAAGGTCTGCACCGCGCACAATCTCGTTGACTCCCTGGAAATGGTCGTCAATCACTACCGCCAGGTTATAGGCGAAAAGCCCGTCGCGGCGATGAATAATAAAGTCTTCATAGGCCAGAGCGCTATCGGCGTTAATAAAGCCGCGTAACTCGTCGTAAAAACCGTCCTGCGGATGTAGCTGACGAATACGCAGTGCGGCTCCCTGTGGTCCAAGGTTTAAGTTACGGCAGTGCCCATCATAATGTCCTCCGCACTCGCGAATGCGGCTGCGGGTACAGGTGCAGTAATAGCTAAGGCCCTGCTGTTTAAGCCACTCGAGGCGTTCGCGGTATGCATCGTGGCGCTGAGACTGCCAAAGGACTTCGCCATCCCAGTGCAGCCGGTAATGCTCCAGCTGATGGAGGATAGCACTGGCGGCGCCGGTGATTTCGCGCGGGGGGTCGATATCTTCGATACGGACGAGCCACGTGCCCGAATGGGCGCGCGCCTGAAGATAGCTGCCAAGGGCGGCAATCAGGGATCCGAAATGAAGCTCACCAGAAGGTGAGGGGGCAAAGCGCCCAATATAGTGTGGTTGTGCCATTAAAAAATGAAGGCGGGATATGCTCCCGCCTGTACGTGTAAGTTTGGTGCTGCCTTAGCCGGCCATCTGCTTTTCGCGGATCTCTGCAAGAGTTTTGCAGTCGATGCACAGATCGGCAGTCGGGCGGGCTTCCAGACGACGGATACCGATTTCGACGCCGCAGGATTCGCAGTAGCCGAAGTCGTCGTCTTCTACTTTTTTGAGCGTCTTCTCAATTTTCTTGATCAGCTTACGCTCGCGGTCGCGGTTACGCAGCTCGAGGCTGAACTCTTCTTCCTGAGTCGCACGGTCGGCGGGATCAGGGAAGTTTGCGGCTTCTTCCTGCATGTGACTCACGGTGCGATCAACTTCATCCCTAAGCTGATTACGCCATGCTTCAAGAATACGCTTGAAGTGAGCCAGCTGGGCGTCATTCATATACTCTTCGCCCGGCTTCTCTTGGTATGGACCCACCCCAGCGATGGCGAGAATACTCAGGGACGATGTTTTACGGTTTTGCCCTTCTTGCATGTCGTTTCTCCTTAACACGCATTATCAGTCCCCATATCGGGGGAAAAAACAGGCCGCTATAAATAACAGATGCTTTTCCTGATGGCAATTATATAAATTAGCCTCTTGACAAGGCTGTGAGGAAAAGCGTATTCAGCCCGGTTAACAACACATCAATAAGCGCTTATAGACCAGTCAAAAAAGGACGGGCAACGGCTTTATCAGTGTCATACCTGAGGGCAAAATATGGGGCTGCCACGCCATGATTTCAACCCCCAGCAAATGAGCTTCATTTAATAGCTGCGAGTAGACAGGATCGATATGACGTGCGGGGCTGACTGCGGTGATTTTCGAGTGCATCACGGCGAAAAGTAGAACCGCGCGTTGTCCTTCGCGAACTACGCTCATTAATTCCCGCAGGTGCTTCTGACCCCGCGCGGTGACTGCATCGGGGAAAAAGCCGCCTCCCTGTTCACACAACGTAACGGATTTGACTTCAATATAGCAGTTAACCCGGTCATCTGCCTGTAACAGCAGGTCTATCCGGCTACCCTCCGCCCCGTATTTCACTTCGCTGCGTAGCCCGGAGTATCCTCTCAGTGGCGGGATAATTTCTCCAGCAATAGCCTCTTTAACCAGCTGGTTGGCTCGCAGGGTATTCACGCAAATGAGCGCGCCGTCCTGGGTCTCTGTCAGCTCCCAGGTATGAGCGTACTTACGTTTAGGATTGGTTGAGGTTGAGTACCACACCTGGTCGCCCGGCGTACCGCAACCCGTCATGGCTCCGGTATTGGGGCAATGCAAAGTGAGCAGGGTTCCATCCGGGGTTCGCACATCGGCCAAAAAGCGTTTATAGCGGGCGATAAGCGTCGCGGGTTGCAGTGCGGGGGAAAATTCCATTATGTCTCCGAAGGGCGGGATGAAGTCAGCGGCCAGCGTGCCAGGGTTCGATAGCGGGTACGTCCGCCGCTGGCTCCAGACTCAAACAGTACAAATTCTTCCACTTCATGGTGCCAGCAAAAGCCGGGGGCCGGCAGGCTCACATCGGAAGGGGCCTGGCGGTATAGCGTAACATGAGGGTGAAAAGCGCCATAAGGCTGCGGGCAACCGCTGCGAGCTGCCTGGGCGCGGAGCATGCTGGCCAGTTGTAATAACCCGCGCGGCGGGCTATTGCTTCCCAGCCAAACCACGCGCGAGCGCGGCCAGTGGCCTGCATCGTTGAGGTTTAACGTAAAGGAAGGCTGGCGGATGCGCCCAGCTTGCGCCATTAGCGCGGCCTGTTTTTGCGCGCTAACCTCACCCAGAAAAGCCAGCGTGATATGCAGGCTGGCGGCCGCAACCGGGATACCGGCATCGGGAGCAAATTGCTCTGCCCGCCAGCCGATAATCTCCTTCTGGAGCGCGGAGGGCAGTTCGAGGCCGAAAAAGAGACGACGGGTGGCGGACATGCGGGATTCTCGGTAATGAAGAGAGGGAATGCTACAATGCGCGGCTGTGAATGTTAACCCCTGGAGCCTGGCGTGTCGTCATTACCGGTTGCTGCCGTTATCCCCGAATTGCTTAGCGCGCTGCATCAGGCGCCGCAGACCTTGCTTATTGCCCCGACCGGGGCAGGGAAGTCCACCTGGCTACCGCTCAAACTCCTGGAGCAGGCCCAAATTTCGGGGCGCATCTTACTACTAGAACCCCGGCGGCTGGCGGCGCGGAATGTGGCCGAGCGGCTGGCAGAACTGCTGGGGGAAAAGCCCGGGCTCACCGTAGGTTACCGAATGCGTTCCGAAACCTGCGTCGGGCCGAATACCCGCCTGGAAGTGGTCACCGAAGGTATTCTGACCCGGATGCTGCAAAAAGACCCGGAGCTGAGCGGCGTCGGGCTGGTGATTCTCGATGAATTCCACGAACGCAGCCTCCAGGCCGATCTGGCGCTGGCGCTGCTGCTGGATGTGCAGCAGGGGCTGCGCGATGACTTAAAGCTGCTGATTATGTCGGCAACCCTGGATGACGACAGGCTGCGCCAGCGCCTGCCGGATGCACCGCTGGTAGTTTCTGAGGGGCGTAGCTTCCCGGTTGAGCGTCGTTATACGCCGCTGGCGGCTCATGCGCGTTTTGAAGAGGCGGTAGCTCAGCAGGTCAGCCAGCTTTTGCGCGCCGAGTCGGGATCGCTGCTGCTCTTTTTACCCGGCGTTGCCGAAATACAGCGCGTGCAGGAGCAGCTGGCCGGGCGCGTAGATAGCGACGTCATGCTGTGTCCTTTATATGGCGCTTTACCGATAGCGGCCCAGCGACAGGCTATTTTGCCAGCGCCTTCCGGCAAACGAAAAGTAGTGCTGGCGACCAATATCGCTGAAACCAGTCTGACGATTGAAGGCATCCGCCTGGTCGTGGATAGCGCTCTGGAGCGAACCACTCGCTTTGATGTTCGTAGCGGAATAACCCGGTTGATTACTCAACGCGTGAGCCAGGCTTCGATGACTCAGCGCGCCGGACGTGCCGGGCGGCTGGAGCCGGGTATCTGTCTGCACCTGATTGCGTTAGAGCAGGCCGAGCGGGCGGCGGCACAGGGCGATCCGGAGATTATGCATAGCGACCTGGCCGGGCTGGTGATGGAGCTGGCGCAATGGGGCTGCTATCAGCCACAAGAGTTAACCTGGCTTGATATGCCTCCGGCCGCCAGCCTGGCGGCTGGCAGAGCGCTGCTGGAACGCCTGGGGGCAATGGATGATAACCAGCGGCTTAATGCTGTAGGGCGCGATATGGCCCGCACTGGCCTGGAGCCGCGCTGCGCGGCGATGCTGGCTCAGGCATCCAGTGACGATGAGCGGGCGACAGCCGCCGCGCTGATTGCGCGTATAGAAGAGCCGGAGCGCAGCGGGGATGGTTCATTAATTGATGCGCTGTCTCGCCGCCTGCCGCACTGGCAGCAAAGAAGCCGTCAGTTAATGAAGCGCTGTGGCGCGAGCGGCGCAGAAGCGGATCCTTCTCTTGCCGCCGGTTTGTTGGCGCGCGGCTATGCCGATCGCATCGCCCGTAAACGCGGAGAGGATGGGCGCTATCAGCTTGCCAGCGGCAGCGGCGCGGTGCTCAATCGGGACAGCGGCCTGGGGCGTTATGAATGGCTGATTGCGCCTTCTTTATTGCAGGGCAACCAAAACCCCGACGCACGTATACTCCAGGCGCTGCCGGTGGATATTGAGCAATTAACGGAGCAGTGCCCCTGGTTAATTACCTGCTCGGATACCGTTGAGTGGGTCGAAGATAAAGGCACTCTTAATGCCCGGCGACGCTGGCAAATAGGCGCTTTAACGCTAAAAACGCAGGTGCTGGCTAAGCCTGATGAGAATGAGCTCCATGCCGCGATGCTGAACGGGATCCGCGAACGTGGATTGGGAGTGCTAAACTGGTCTGCTGATGTCAGCAATCTGCGTACCCGCCTACAGTGTGCCGCTCAATGGCTGGATGATACAGCCTGGCCGGATGTGAGCGATGAAGCGCTGCTGGATAATCTGGAAAAATGGTTGCTGCCGGAAATGGGAGGCGTAAAAAGCCTCCAGGCCTTGCGCCAGGTGGATTTGAGCCGGGCGCTGGGGAATCTTCTCGACTGGTCACAGCGCGCGCGGCTGGATAGTGCGTTGCCAACTCATTACACTGTGCCGACCGGCAGCCGAATAGCCATTCGTTATGCACCTGATACACATCCTGTTTTAGCGGTCAGGATCCAGGAGATGTATGGCGAAGCGCGCTCGCCAGTGGTGGCTGAGGGCCGGGTGGCGTTGGTGCTGGAGTTACTGTCTCCGGCCCAGCGGCCATTACAGATAACCCGCGATTTAGCCGCATTCTGGCAGGGGGCATGGCGGGAAGTTCAAAAAGAGATGAAAGGGCGATACCCCAAACATCTCTGGCCGGACGATCCGGCAAATACCGCCCCCACCCGGCGAACAAAAAAGTATCAGTAACCATTAGCCGTTTTGAGAGATTTCTTCTTTCCTCATTCGGGAAAGAACAGAGAATCGGGCGTTGCGCCTGAATGTTTGTGGAGAGAGAGCATGGCGGGGAATAACCGCGAACCAATTGGCCGTAAAGGGCGACCTTCGCGGCCAGCAAAATCCGTAGGCCGTCGTCGCAGTGACGATTACGACGATGACTACGAAGATGATGATTACGACGACGCTCCCCCGGCCCGTAAAGGTCGTGGAGGATACGGCAATGGTAAGCCGCCGCGCCGCAAGCGCCGCTTCTTATGGTTCCTGTTTAAACTGGGCCTGGTGGGACTTGCCATCATCATTGCTTATGGTGTTTATCTGGATCAAAAAATCCGCAGCCGCATCGACGGTAAGGTCTGGCAGCTGCCGGCGGCGGTATATGGCCGTATGGTCAACCTTGAGCCGGATATGCCATATAACAAAAGCGAGATCGTTCGCCTGCTGGAAGCAACTCAGTACCGTGAGGTGAGTAAAATCACCCGTCCGGGCGAGTTTACCGTGCAGGGGAACAGCGTCGACCTGCTGCGCCGTCCGTTTGATTTCCCGGATGGCAAAGAAGGGCAGATTCGCGCACGCCTGACTTTTGATGGCAATAGCTTAAGCGAGATTAAAAATCTCGATACCGGCCGTGATTTTGGCTTCTTCCGCCTCGATCCTCGCCTTATCACCATGCTTTCCTCCACCAATAGCGAACAGCGCCTGTTCGTTGCTCGCTCCGGCTTCCCGGAACTGCTGGTGGATACGCTGATTGCGACCGAAGACCGCCACTTCTATGAGCATGATGGGATAAGCCTCTACTCTATGGGGCGTGCGGTGCTGGCTAATATGACGGCCGGGCGCACGGTGCAGGGGGCGAGTACGCTGACTCAGCAGCTGGTGAAAAACCTGTTCCTGTCCAGCGAACGTTCTTACTGGCGTAAGGCTAACGAAGCTTATATGGCGGTCATCATGGATGCTCGCTATAGCAAAGACCGTATTCTGGAGCTGTATCTCAACGAGGTCTATCTGGGCCAGGCTGGGAACGATCAGATTCGCGGCTTCCCGCTGGCCAGCCTCTACTACTTTGGCCGTCCGGTGGAAGAGCTGAGCCTCGACCAGCAGGCGTTGCTGGTGGGGATGGTGAAAGGGGCCTCGCTGTATAACCCATGGCGTAATCCGAAGCTGGCGCTGGAGCGCCGTAATCTGGTGCTGCGCCTGCTGCAAGAGCAGAAGGTTATCGACCAGGAGCTGTATACCATGCTGAGCGCTCGTCCTCTGGGCGTGCAGCCGCGCGGCGGGGTTATATCTCCACAGCCAGCCTTTATGCAGATGGTTCGCCAGGAGCTGCATGACAAGCTGGGCGATAAGGTAAAAGATCTCTCGGGCGTGAAAATCTTTACCACCTTTGACTCGGTATCTCAGGATGCGGCGGAGAAGGCGGCGAAAGAGGGTATTCCGGTGCTGATGAAACAGCGTCGGCTGAAAGATCTGGAGACCGCAATGGTCGTGGTCGATAAGATGACCGGTGAAGTGCGAGCGATGGTCGGTGGCGCTAACCCTGATTTCGCCGGGTATAACCGTGCGATGCAGGCCCGTCGTTCTATCGGCTCTTTGGCTAAGCCTGCGACCTATTTAACGGCGTTGAGCCAGCCTAACACTTATCGCCTGAATACCTGGATTGCCGATGCGCCGATTACTCTGCATCTGCCGAACGGCCAGACCTGGTCGCCGCAGAACGATAATCGCCAGTTTACCGGCCAGGTGATGTTGATTGATGCGTTGACTCGCTCGATGAACGTGCCGACGGTGAACCTGGGGATGGCGCTGGGGCTGAAGAATGTCTCCAACACTTGGGTGAAACTAGGTGTTCCGGAAAACCAGCTTAGCGGCGTTCCGGCCATGCTTCTGGGGGCGTTGAACCTGACGCCGGTTGAAGTGGCTCAGGCGTTCCAGACCATTGCTAACGGTGGTAATCGCGCCAATCTGTCGGTGCTGCGTTCGGTGATTTCTGAGGACAACCAGGTGCTATACCAGAGTTTCCCTCAGTCCGAGCGTGCGGTGCCTGCTCAGGCGGCTTATCTGACGCTATACACCATGCAGCAGGTTGTGGCTCGTGGTACCGGCCATGCGCTGGCGGCACAATTCCCGAACCTGCATCTGGCCGGTAAAACCGGGACGACCAACAATCAGGTGGATACCTGGTTTGCGGGCATCGATGGGCGCGAAGTGGTTATCACCTGGGTAGGTCGTGATAACAACCAGCCAACCCGTCTTTACGGTTCTAGCGGTGCAATGTCGATTTACCAGCGTTATCTGAAGAATCAGTCGCCAATCCCTCTGGATCTGACGGTTCCGGAAGATATCGGCACTCTGGGCGTTGACGGTAGCGGTATATTCCGCTGCGGCGGTGGCTATCGCACCATGCCGGTGTGGAGCAGCCATCCGGAGTCTCTGTGCCAGCAGGAAGCGCCGGTAGAAGAGAACGGCAACCCATTCAGCGGCGACAATCCGCAGCAGCCGGCTCAGCAGCAGCCGGGTCAGCAGCAACCGGCTCAGCAGGATGACCAGAAAAAAGACAAAGACGGCGTAGCCGGATGGATCAAGGATATGTTCGGTAATAACTAACCGCAGATATCATGATGTTAAAAGCCTCATTCCGGCGGGATGGGGCTTTTTTTATGGCTGGAGCAACTCTGTGCTTATTGGTAAATGTGAGTTTATTGTGCTCTGCCTTCAGCATCTTGCTCTCGTTTTGCTCGCGGATTCATCGACCATATTTTTCTATCGGTGACCCGATATTCTGATATCTGAACCGGCTCAGAGCTGTGTCGATAGGTCATGAGTTCTTTATTATCAATGTAATAACGCTTTTCTGCCGATATTGACTCTCTGCTTTGAAAACTGATTGAGGGCAAGAAAAGGCCCAGTGCTGAAAAAACGAACACTTTCTTTTATGGTTGAATGAATTCTATTCACTCAGAAAATTTATCCACGGTCTGACCTATTCACCACTTCACAGAGCTTGCCTGGCCTTATCCGTTTCGCATATCATCCGTGCCGACATAATAATTATTCTCGTTTACGTTATCGTTCTATATTTCATTCAGAGAAAAGTCATGGCGCGTTCAAACACAACCCAGCTACGTATCAGCCCGTTGGCACTGCTCATTGCCGGTGCCTTTATGGCCACGGCCAATACCAGCCAGGCAGCCCAGGAAGACACCATCACCGTTAGCGCCGATGCCGCCAACGTACCTCAGGAAAGTGCCTGGGGCCCGGCGATGACCATTGCCGCTAAGCGCAGCGCAACCGGTACCAAAACCGATACCGCAATTGAAAAGGTTCCTCAGTCTATTTCCGTGGTCACCCGCGAAGAAATGGATATGCGTCAGCCGTCCACCGTTAAAGAGGCGCTGAGCTACACGCCGGGCGTGTTTGCCACCCGCGGTAGTTCTAACACCTATGATGTGGTATCTATTCGCGGCTTTACTTCGCCATCGACGGTTAACACCAACCAATATCTCGATGGCATTAAACTTCAGGGTAATAACTACTCTGAAGTCTCGATGGATCCCTATTTCCTTGAGCGCGTTGAATTGCTGCGCGGCCCGGTATCGGTGCTGTACGGTAACAGTAACCCGGGCGGGGTAGTGAGTATGGTCAGCAAGCGCCCGACCACTGAACCGCTGCGCGAGATTCAGTTCAAGGCCGGCTCACACAACCTGTTCCAGACTGGCTTCGATTTCAGCGATGCGCTGGATGACGATGGCGTTTACTCCTATCGTCTGACTGGTCTGGCTAACAGCCAGGACGCTCAGCAGGATAATGCTCGCTCCCGACGCTACGCGATTGCGCCGTCATTTAGCTGGCGTCCGGATGCGAACACCGACTTTACCTTCCTGAGTAACTTCCAGAGCGATCCGCAGGCGGGATATTACGGCTGGCTGCCGCGTACCGGTACCGTGGTGCCTTACGTTGATGCCAACGGCCATTCTCATAAGCTGCCGACCGATTTCAACGAAGGCGATCCGGATAACAAAATGCAGCGCCGTCAGCAGATGGTCGGCTACGCTTTCGCACACGCCTTTAACGATACCTTCACCGTGCGTCAGAACCTGCGCTACACCCGGGTTCATACCCTGTATCGCTCGGTATACGGCAACGGTTACGTCGCTCCGGCTCAGATTAGCCGCGCGTATGTTCGTTCTGATGAAGATCTGACTGACTTTAACGTCGATACTCAGCTGCAAAGCAAGTTTGCCACGGGCGCGGTAGATCATACCCTGTTGACCGGGGTGGACTACATGCGTAGCCGTAACGACGTAGATGCCCAGTACGGCGCTGCCGATCCGCTGCACCTGAACCAGGGTAATCACCATTCCAACATCTATCCTTACGCCGATAAATACCAGGTTATTAACCGTCTGGAGCAGACCGGTCTGTATGTACAGGACCAGGCTGAATGGGATAAGTGGGTGCTGACCTTAGGCGGTCGTTACGACTTCGCCAAGTCCAGCGTTTACAGCCGTGCTACCAGCTACGCTGCGGCGGGTACTAATATGAATCGCGACGAAGCCTTTACCTGGCGCGGTGGTCTTAACTATGTGTTTGATAATGGGATTGCGCCGTACTTCAGCTACAGCGAATCTTTTGAGCCAAACTCCGGTCGTTCAAAAGATCGTAAAGCGTTCGATCCTTCACGCGGCAAGCAGTATGAAGCCGGGGTGAAATATCTGCCAAAAGATAAGCCGATTAGCCTGACCGCGTCGGTATTCCAGATTACTAAAGACAAAAACCTGACGGCGGACCCTACGGACAGCGCTTACTCGACCCAGGGCGGAAAAATCCGTTCTCAGGGCTTTGAGCTGGAAGCAAAGGCCGCGCTGACGGCAAACGTCGATATGACGGCGGCATATAGCTACACCGATGCTGAATATACCGATGACACCAACTTCAAGCACAAACGCCCGGTCGAAGTTCCGCGTAATATGGCCTCGTTGTGGCTGGATTACACCTTCCACGAAACGGTGTTGAGCGGCCTGACTTTAGGGGCTGGTGCTCGTTATATTGGCGATACCTCCAGCTTCTACACCACCGGTGATAAGACCAACAAGACCTTTAATGTGCCGAGCTACACCGTGGCGGATGCAACCGTTAAATACGATCTGGCTCGTTTTGGTATGCCTGGTTCATCGGTGGGCGTGAATGTGTCTAACCTGTTTAACCGCGAATATGTCTCCAGCTGCTATCGCGATTATGCCTGCTATTGGGGCGCAGAGCGCCAGGTTACCGCAACCGCGACATTCCGTTTCTAATCGTTATTTGGGCACGCTTCGGCGTGCCCCTTCTTACGCTGGTTATTATGCAGGACACAGAAAGCGATATTACCTTTGCGCTACGTGACGTTAGTTTTAGCGTTCCGGGACGCACGTTACTCCACTCCCTGACCCTGACTTTTCCGGTTGGCAAAGTCACGGGGCTCATCGGCCATAATGGTTCGGGAAAATCCACACTACTCAAAATGCTTGGCCGCCATCAGCTACCCAGCGCTGGCGAAATTCTGCTGGGCACTGAGCCGCTTGAAAGCTGGAAAAGCAAAGCATTTGCCCGCAAGGTAGCTTACCTGCCACAGCAGCTTCCGGCTGCGGAAGGTATGACGGTGCGCGAGCTGGTGGCTATTGGCCGCTATCCGTGGCACGGCGCTTTGGGGCGTTTTGGCGCGGCGGATAGGGAAAAGGTAGAAGAAGCGATTGGCCTGGTCGGGCTTAAGCCGCTGGCCCAACGGCTGGTGGATAGCCTGTCTGGCGGTGAGCGGCAGCGGGCGTGGATAGCGATGCTGGTGGCTCAGGATACCCGGGTGCTGCTGCTGGATGAGCCAACTTCGGCACTGGATATCGCCCATCAGGTCGATGTTCTGGCTTTAGTTCATCGCTTAAGCCAGCAAAAGAAACTGACCGTTATCGCCGTGCTGCACGATATCAATATGGCGGCGCGTTATTGCGATTATCTGGTGGCGCTACGGGCAGGAGAGATGATTGCCCAGGGTGAACCGGCGCAGATGATGACAAGCCAGGTTCTGGAGCAGGTTTATGGCATCCCTATGGGGATACTGCCGCATCCGGGCGGCAGTGCACCAATAAGTTTTGTGTACTGATGAACAACACCTTTTCTTTGCAACGGCGTCAGATATTAAAAACCCTGGCTCTGTCCTCCTGTTTGCTGCCGTTTGGCTTTGCTCATGCGGCGCCTGCTTCTGTCGACCCTAAACGCGTAGTGGCGCTGGAGTGGCTGCCAACCGAGATTCTGATGGCTTTGGGCGTTGCGCCCTACGGCGTTTCTGATATTGCTACGTACCGCGAGTGGGTCGGGGAGCCGGCGTTGCCGCCACAGACTATTGATGTTGGCCTGCGCACCGAACCGAATATGGAGCTGCTGATTGAAATGCGGCCATCGCTGATTCTCTATTCGCCGGGTTTTGGCCCATCGGTTCAGCAGATAAATCGGGTTGCTCCCGGTATGCCCGTTACCTTTACCGATGGCTCTCAACCGCTGGTGGCCGCGCGTAAATCGATAACCGAAGTCGGTGCTCGTCTGGGTATGGCCGATGTCGCCCAACGGCATCTGGCGGATTTCGATCAATTTATCGTTGAGCTGAAACAGCGGCTGGCCCCGTATCGCAACCGACCGTTATTACTAATGACTTTCCTCGATGAGCGCCATGCGCTGGTGATCGGGCGTAATAGCCTGTTTCAACAGGTGATGGACTTACTGGGGCTGCAAAATGCCTGGCAGGGTGAGGTGAATTTCTGGGGCAGTGCCATCGTTGGCGTTGAGCGTCTGGCCGCAGTGCAAACACAGGACGTTATCTGCTTTGGTCACGGTGCTAATGGCATGATGCAAAAGGTTATGGATACCCCGCTGTGGAAGGCGATGCCTTTTATCCGCCACGGACGCTTCCATATGGCACCGCAGGTTTGGTTTTATGGCGCGACGTTATCGGCGATGCGTTTTTGCCACATTCTGGAAGCAACGCTGGGAGAACGCTCATGATTGGCAGAGTCCGCATTCTCCCCATTGTTATTATCAGTACGCTGTTTGCGGCCGCACTGGTGATGACACTCTTTAATCTCAATGAAGTACTGCCGCGTGCGGAGTGGGGCGGAGCACTGAAATCTCCAAACCCGGATGCCATCGATACCATGCTGTTTTACTACAGCGCTTTACCGCGTCTGGCTATGGCGCTGCTGGTAGGGAGCGGGCTGGGGCTGTGCGGTGTGCTATTCCAGCAGGTACTGCGTAATCCGCTGGCGGAGCCAACCACACTCGGCGTCGCCAGCGGCGCGCAGCTCGGGCTGACTGTCGCAACGCTCTGGGCTTTGCCTGGCGGCGCGCTAATGCAGGAGTTTGCGGCGCTTGTCGGCTCAGTATTGGTGGGAGTGATTGTCTTCGGGGTAGCGTGGGGCAAACGCCTTTCGCCAGTTACGCTTATTCTGGCAGGCCTGGTGGTCAGCCTGTATTGCGGAGCGTTGAATCAGCTACTGGCACTGTTTCACCACGAACAGTTACAAAGCATGTTTTTGTGGAGTACAGGCTCACTCACCCAGACTGACTGGCGGCTGGTAGACGGCCTGTGGCCACGGCTGCTGGGTGGATTGATTTTGGCGCTGCTGTTGCTGCGACCTCTAACTCTCATGGGGCTGGACGATGGCGTGGCGCGCAATCTGGGGCTTGGGCTGTCACTGGCTCGTCTGGCAGCGCTGGGGCTGGCTATCGTTATCAGCGCGTTGCTGGTGAATGCGGTAGGGCTGATTGGTTTTATCGGCCTGTTTGCTCCGTTGCTGGCGAAGATGCTGGGCGCACGTCGCCTGCTGATGCGGATGATGCTTTCGGCATTGCTAGGGGCGCTAATTCTCTGGCTTTCAGACGAGATAGTGCTGTGGCTGGCCCGCCGCTGGCAGGAGATTTCGACCGGAACCATTACCGCCCTGCTGGGCGCTCCGCTGCTGCTGTGGCTGTTGCCGCGCCTGCGTACCATGCAGCCGCCGGAGATGGGGCCTGCTCGTGCGGTAGCGAGTGAGCGCCAGCACGTGCTGAGTTATACCTTGATTGCCCTGCTGGTACTGGGCGTTATCCTGGCCGGCGCGCTGGCGCTGGGCCGTGGATCTGGCGGTTGGTTCTGGGCTTCGGGCATTCAGCTGGATGGCCTCTTGCCGTGGCGCTGGCCGCGAGTTCTGGCGGCACTGGGCGCCGGAACGATGCTGGCGGTAGCGGGCTGCATAATCCAGCGGCTGACCGGCAATGCGATGGCCAGTCCGGAAGTATTAGGGATTAGCTCCGGGGCGGCATTTGGCGTGGTTATTATGCTGTTTATGGTGCCGGGTGATGCCTTCGGCTGGCTGCTGCCGGCGGGGAGTCTCGGTGCGGCATTGACGCTGGTCATCATTATGATTGCCGCCGGGCGCGGTGGGTTCTCACCACAGCGGATGTTGCTGGCAGGGATGGCGCTGAGTACCGCGTTCACGATGCTGTTGATGATGCTGCTGGCGAGTGGCGATCCGCGAATGGCGCGTCTGCTGACCTGGATTGCCGGCTCTACTTATAACGTGACCGGCACGCAGGCGCTGCGCACGCTCGGCATTATGGCCGTGCTGGTATTGGTTGTTCCGCTATGCCGCCGCTGGCTGCATATTTTGCCGCTCGGCGGGCTGACGGCCAGCGCAGTGGGTATGTCTCTTACGCGTTCACGTATTGCGCTGCTGGCTTTAGCTTCGATTCTCACGGCGGCGGCCACGCTAACCATTGGACCGCTTAGTTTTGTTGGGCTAATGGCTCCGCATATAGCCCGCATGCTGGGTTTCAGGCGGGCGATGCCGCAGCTAATTATCGCGGCGATTATTGGCGGGGCGTTAATGGTGTTTGCCGACTGGTGCGGGCGCATGATTCTGTTCCCTAACCAGATCCCGGCCGGATTGCTGGCGACGTTTATCGGCGCGCCTTACTTTATCTGGCTGCTGCGCCGCCAGGCGCGGTAAAAAAAGGGCTTCACTCAGTGAAGCCCTTATTATTGCTCTTTTAAAACCACCTCATTTGGAGGTGGTTTTTGCTTCCAAAGTCGTTATTTATTTCAGTTTGGCAAATACCCGACGCGCCGCATCGATAGTGTTATCGATATCTTCTTCGCTATGCGCGATAGACATAAAGCCTGCTTCAAACGCGGAAGGAGCCAGATAAACGCCTTCTTCCAGCATCAGGTGGAAGAATTTTTTGAAGCGTTCAACGTCGCAGCTCATAACGTCCTGATAGTTAGTTACCGTTTGTGCATCAGTGAAGAACAGCCCGAACATGCCGCCAACGTGATTCACCACCAGACCAATGCCCGCTTCCTGAGCCGCCTCCAGCAGTCCAGTCGCCAGGCGAGTGGTCAGGCTGTTTAAGGTGTCGTGAACGCCAGGCTGGGCGACCTGGGTCAGGCAGGCGTAACCCGCAGCCATAGCAATTGGGTTACCGGACAGCGTACCGGCCTGATAAACCGGCCCGGTTGGTGCAATAGCTTCCATCACTTCGCGACGACCGCCAAAAGCACCTACCGGCATACCGCCACCGATAATTTTACCCAGGCAGGTTAAATCAGGTTCCACGCCGTAATAGTCCTGAGCGCCAGCCAGCGCTACGCGGAACCCGGTCATTACCTCATCAATAATCAGCAGTGCGCCGAACTCGTCGCACAGCGCGCGCAGCCCCGGCAGGAACTCAGGCAGCGGCGGAATGCAGTTCATGTTACCGGCAACCGGCTCGACAATAATGCAGGCGATATCTTCAGGATATTGCTCGAAAGCCGCACGCACTGATGCCAGATCGTTATAGGTACAGGTCAGGGTGTGACGGGCGAAATCAGCGGGTACGCCCGGAGAGTTAGGCTGGCCAAGGGTCAGCGCGCCGGAACCGGCTTTCACCAGCAGGCAGTCGGCGTGGCCGTGGTAGCAGCCTTCAAACTTAATAATTTTATCGCGGCCGGTGAAACCGCGCGCCAGGCGAATAGCGCTCATGGTTGCTTCGGTGCCGGAGTTAACCATCCGCACCATATCCATGGTCGGCACCAGCTCGGTGACCAGACGAGCCATTTTTACTTCCATTTCGGTAGGAGCACCGAAACTCAAGCCACGGCTGGCGGCTTCGATAACCGCGCTGCGAATCTCCGGATTATTATGGCCCAGTACCATCGGCCCCCAGGAGCCTACGTAATCGATATACGCTTTTCCATCGGCGTCATACAGATATGCGCCATCCGCACGTTCGATAAATAGCGGAACGCCGCCGACTCCGGTAAATGCCCGGACTGGCGAGTTTACGCCGCCGGGGATTACTTCGCGGGCGGCAGCGTACAGGTTGTCAGACTTACTCATGAATCGGCTCCTGATTCTTTAATTATGGGCAACGCGCCATTCTAAGGATTCTGGCCCGGTGGTGAAAGTTTTCCTGATGCTAAACCATCGGATGGGGATTCATCGTGACGTTTACCATCACCTGACGGTAGAATTATCGGGTTATTCGTCATACCAATAGATGATCGGTTTATGAATCCTGAATCTCCCTCTTATGGGGCAAACAAAGTTTCCGCGCTGCGGCGCGGGCAGGTGATACGTCAATTAATTCATCGCGATAAGACTCCGCTGGCCGTGCTGCTGACGGCGGCAGTGGTCGGTACACTGGCGGGGCTGATCGGCGTGGCCTTTGAAAAAGCGGTCACTGCTGTACAACATATACGCATCGGGGCGCTGATTACCCATGCGGATAGCCCCTGGCTTGTCTGGCCGTTGGCTTTTCTGGCTTCGGCGCTGCTGGCAATGGTGGGCTACTGGCTGGTGAGGCGTTTTGCGCCAGAGGCCGGTGGTTCCGGGATCCCGGAAATCGAAGGGGCGCTGGAAGAGCTGCGGCCGGTACGCTGGTGGCGAGTGCTGCCGGTTAAATTCATTGGTGGTATGGGTACCCTGGGGGCTGGGATGGTTCTGGGCCGTGAAGGGCCAACGGTGCAGCTCGGCGGCAACGTTGGCCGCATGGTGCTGGATATATTCCGCATGCGTAGCCCGGAAGCTCGCCACACGCTGCTGGCGACCGGTGCGGCATCCGGCCTGGCTGCGGCGTTTAACGCACCGCTGGCTGGGATACTCTTTATCCTCGAAGAGATGCGCCCGCAGTTTCGCTATAACCTCATTTCCATTAAAGCCGTCTTCACGGGCGTCATTATGGCCAGCGTGGTGTTCCGGATTTTTAACGGTCAGGGCGCGGTTATCGAAGTTGGTCGCCTGGCCGATGCACCGGTTAATACGCTGTGGCTTTATCTGGTTCTGGGCATGATTTTTGGCGTAGTAGGGCCGGTGTTTAACCGCCTTATCTTTCTGGCTCAGGATGCGTTTGCCCGAATTCATAAAGGGAAAATTGGCCCATGGGTGCTGATTGGCGGGCTGCTGGGCGGTATGTGCGGGATATTGGGCTTTATTGAGCCGGCAGCGGCAGGCGGCGGTTTTAGCCTTATCCCTATCGCGGCCGCGGCGAACTATACCGTCGGTATGTTGTTATTTATTTTTATAGCCCGGGTTGTGACCACAATTCTGTGCTTTTCATCAGGCGCGCCGGGCGGTATTTTTGCACCAATGCTGGCGCTGGGAACCTTACTGGGTACCGCTTTCGGCATGCTGTGCATGGCCTGGTTCCCCCAGTGGCATCTGGAAGCCGGGACGTTTGCGGTAGCTGGGATGGGGGCACTGCTTGCGGCTTCGGTTCGCGCACCGCTGACCGGCATTGTGCTGGTGCTTGAAATGACAGATAACTATCAGCTCATTTTGCCAATGATAATTACCTGCCTTGGTGCCACTTTGTTAGCACAATTTTTAGGCGGCAAGCCGCTGTATTCGGCTATACTGGCCCGCACTTTAGCGAAAGCTGAGGCTGATAAAGCGGCGGCGGCCGCGCAGAATACTTGAACGATTTACCAGGGTATTGGATAATAACCGTAACAATCGGGGTATTTTTGTCCGATACGTGAGTACACGGGAGCAAAAAATGAGTGATGACGTAGCCCTGCCGCTGCAGTTTACCGATGCAGCAGCCAACAAAGTGAAAAGCCTGATAGCAGATGAAGATAATCCGGAGCTCAAACTGCGGGTTTATATCACCGGGGGCGGGTGCAGCGGCTTTCAGTATGGTTTTACCTTCGACGATAAAATTAACGAAGGCGATATGACCATTGAGAAACAAGGCGTTGCGCTGGTCGTTGACCCGATGAGTCTGCAATATCTGGTTGGCGGTGCGGTTGATTATACCGAAGGCCTGGAAGGTTCGCGGTTTGTGGTCAATAACCCTAACGCAACCAGCACCTGTGGCTGTGGGTCCTCTTTCAGCATCTGACCATCAGCTATCGCGATAAAAAAAGCCGCATTATTCAATGCGGCTTTTTTATTGCCAGGACGCCGGGCTCATGCTTTAACCAGAGGTTATTTGGATGGCGGGGACTCTAGCGCGAAGGTAGGTAGCTTCAGGTGCCAGCGAATTGCCGCCAGTCGAATAGCGAGGGTTACCACCATGCCTAGCATACCGGCATGGTCAAGCGGCAGATGGAATGAGTACCAGGCAGTAGCGTGAACAATACCACCGGCAATACAAGCCGTTGCGTAAATTTCGGTGCGCAGAATCATTGGAATTTCACGAGCCAGAACATCGCGAATAATCCCGCCGCCGACACCGGTCAACACGCCCATACATACGGCGACCAGCGGGCCGCTTCCTGCGCCAAAGGCCTTATTTACCCCAATAGCCACGAATACTGCCAGGCCCACGGCATCTACCACCGGCAACACCCATTTCGGCAGGCGGCGGGGCTGACGTACCAATATGATGGTTAGCAGGCAGGTCACCATGGCAACCACCAGGTCGGTCGGGTCGCGTACCCAAAATACCGGGCCATGGTCGAGAGCCATATCGCGGATAGTGCCGCCGCCAATCGCAGTCACCACGCCCAGCACCAGCACGCCGAACGGATCCATACGTAATTTTCCCGCCAGCAGTACGCCTGATATAGCGAAAGCGGCAGTCCCGAGAATATCCAGCCAGTAAATCAACACCCTTTATCCTCCGACGACGAAAATCTTCTTATCAGGCCCGATCATTGCTATATGCACTGTATGCCATATAAGCCGGGATGGCTGACAGATACATACCACTCAATTCAGCTTTGCGCCGGAGTTGGCGAAGCTGAATCTGGTGAGCGATAGCAATGAACGTTTTGATGCTGGCCTTAGCCTTTAGATATTTTTTCCAGCTCGGAACATATCTGCTCGGCGGCGAGGATAATACGTGGGCCGGGGCGCGCAAACCAGTCATCTTTAATGCCAATCAGAGGAACCGTGAGCTGTCCCGCCCAGAAAGTCTGGATTTGGGAGGATTTTTGCTCATTGCCAGGATAAATAATGGCCTGGGGCTTACGAGCCAGAACCTGCTCACGGCTAACCTGGGGCCAGGGGACGCGGCTGTCGTTAAAAATATTATCCCCACCGCAGCGGCTGACTATTTCGTTTTGCAGGGTGTGCTGACTGCTGGTAAACAGCGGACTGGAGCCAAACTGCAAAAAGACCTTGCGGCGAGGCGTACTGGCGTAACGGGTGAGAAGCTTATTCCAGCGTTGCTCTAGTTCATCCGCCGCCTGCTGAGCCCGCTGTGGCTCCGGGCTGTAAGGGGCTAAGTCGCGCAATGCGCCAATAATGTCTTCGATACGTTCCGGGTCAATCCAGATGACTTTTAGCCCCAATGCCTGGAGCTGGGCTACTGGTCGGGCAGGATTGCCGCCGCGCCAGGCCAGCACGACATCCGGATGTAAGGCCAGAATACGTTCGCTATTAATACCCTGCCAGTCGGCAATCTGAGTAATATTTTTAGCGGCGGAAGGATAATCGGAAAATGCGCTCACCCCGACCGGGGTAATACCTGCGGCAAAAGCCAGCTCGGTATTGGCCGGGGAGAGGCTCACTACGCGCGGCGCGGCGTATAGCCACGCCGGTAGCAGAAGCATCAGGCCGCATAGCCCGATGCTCTTTACCCAGGATTTAGCCATGGGCCAGTTTCTGAACCAGACGCTCAACCATCAGCGTGGACTGTTTAGCGGCGGTAACCAGGAACTCATCAAAGCTGATATGTGACTGCTGGTCGGCAACGTCAGAAATAGCGCGAACAACCACAAATGGAATACCAAAGTTATGGCAAACGTGGCCGATAGCCGTGGCTTCCATCTCTACCGCAATGGCGTGAGGGAAGTTATGGCGAATGCGCGCCAGACCCGAGGAGCCATTGATGAAAGCGTCGCCGCTAACAACCAGGCCGCGCACAGCATGCAGATCCAATTCGCTAATGCAGCGTTCAGCTACGTCAATCAGCATATTATCGGCGGCAAAGCCTGCCGGACAGGCTGGCATCTGGCCGTATTCGTAACCGAAAGCGGTGACGTCGGCATCGTGATAACGCACTTCGGTGGAAACCACAATATCACCCACTTTCAGCGACGGATCGAGGCCGCCGGCAGAGCCGGTGTTGATGATAAAGTCAGGGTGGCAGTGTTCAAGGAGCAGGGTTGCGCCCATGGCGGCAGCGACTTTGCCGATACCAGATTTCAGCAGCGCTACGTCTACGCCATCTAGTTGGCCGGTGTAGATCTCGCAGCCCGCGATGCGGGTAGTGTGACAGTTGCTGAGTTTTTCCCGCAGCAATGTCACTTCTTCTTCCATTGCACCAATAATGCCTGCTTTCATAGAAATTCTCGCTAATAGTATGGGGAACGCGTCATAGTCTATCATGGCTGATAAACGGGCATTAATCAGCTTATCAATCGGAATGCAACTCGCGCCCCGGATAAATCCATGCTTAAGGAGTTGGCATGACAGAAATAGACTTTCGCAGCCGTATTCACGGTCGCCGCCGTTACAGCTCAAATCCCGAGCGGCAGTTAACCGAACACGAGCTAACGCGCATATTTGAAAGCGATCGCGGGCGGATTGTGAATTCTCCGGCTATCCGGCGTTTGCAGCAAAAGACTCAGGTTTTTCCGCTGGAACGCAATGCGGCGGTTCGCACCCGGCTGACTCATTCACTGGAAGTTCAGCAGGTAGGGCGCTATATCGCTAAAGAGGTGCTTAGCCGCCTTAAGGAACAGAACCTTCTGGATGCATATGGGCTGGCGGAGCTTACCGGCCCGTTTGAAAGCATGGTCGAAATGGCCTGCCTGATGCATGACATCGGTAATCCCCCATTCGGTCATTTTGGGGAGTCGGCGATTAATGACTGGTTTTCCCGCTGGGTAAATCTGGCAACCTGCGATGATGAAGAGGGCGATCGCTGCCAGATAGGCATATTGCGCCTGGCACCCGGCGAAGAGCGTGCAAATGCTTTGCGCCGTAAAATGCGTCAGGATCTTTGCCATTTTGAAGGTAATGCTCAGGGGGTGCGGTTGGTTCATAGCCTGCTGCGAATGAATCTTACCTGGTCGCAGGTTGGCTGTATTTTGAAATATACCCGCCCGGCCTGGTTTGAGGGCAGCGCGCCGGAAAGTCATCGCTATTTGATGAAGAAGCCTGGATTTTATCTTTCCGAGGAAGAGTATATTGTCCAGTTGCGTAAAGAACTGCAGATTGAAGAATATTGTCGCTTTCCGTTGACCTGGATAATGGAAGCCGCAGATGACATCTCTTATTGCATTGCAGACCTTGAAGATGCCGTAGAAAAACATATATTCACTACGCCGCAGTTATATCAACATCTGGAGCAAGCCTGGGGTATTGTGGAGCCGGGTGACTTATTTGATAAAGTTATACGCGCGGCGTGGGTTAAGGCGACGGCTAATGAAATGCAGCTTAGCGCCGATGACCAGTTCTTTATGTATCTGCGGGTGAATGCTCTGAATAATCTGGTGCCTTACGCTGCCCAGCGATTTATCGACAATATTGAGCAGGTATATCACGGAAATTTTAATCAAGCGCTGCTTGAAGATGGAAGTGCTTACGGAAAGTTGCTGGAGATATTTAAGATAGTTGCCGTTAATCAGGTGTTTAACCATCCTGATGTCGAGCAGCTTGAATTACAAGGTTACCGGGTAATTCGCGGTCTTCTTGATATTTATAGCCCGTTGTTACTGATGCCGGTTAAAGATTTTCATAATCTGGTGGCAGGAAATAATCTGAGGCAATGGCCGATTGAAACCCGGCTATATCATAAACTTTCGACGCGCTATTGCCTGGCATATAGTGAAGCGGTTAGTGCTATATCTCCCGCCGATCCTGATTTTTTAATTTGGGAATATTATTATCGCTGCCGGCTTATTCAGGACTATATCAGCGGTATGACCGACCTTTACGCGTGGGATGAATACCGGCGGCTTATGGCGGTGGAATAATTCCATTGTTTTGTAAAGATGCTCAATAAATTTTTACGCTTTGCGTGCTACCTTCCAGGGAACTTCGGATTGTAAAATTACTCTTATCGTTATCAACGCAGCAAGTTTGTCACTTTTTTTATTTTGGATAGATGATGATGAAAAAAACCTCTTTAGCATTGAGTGCATTAACCCTGAGTCTTGGATTAGCGCTTAGCCCTCTGTCTGCCACTGCCGCAGAGGCCGCTTCTTCCGCCAATGTTGCATCCTCTCAGATGCCGAGCCTGGCGCCGATGCTGGAAAAAGTGATGCCCTCAGTGGTCAGCATCAACATCGAAGGCAGCACGCCAGTTGCCAACTCACGGATGGGACCAAACTTCCAACAATTCTTCGGCCAGGACTCTCCGTTCTGCCAGGAAGGCTCTCCGTTTATGAACTCGCCGCTGTGTCAGGGCGGAGCTCAGGGCGGCGGCGGTGACCGTCAGCAGAAATTTATGGCGTTAGGTTCTGGCGTCATCATTGATGCGGCTAAAGGCTATGTGGTGACGAACAACCACGTGGTGGATAATGCCACTAAAATTACCGTTCAGCTGAGCGATGGCCGCAAGTTCGACGCCAAAATGGTCGGCAAAGATCCGCGTTCTGATATCGCACTTATTCAGCTTAAAGATCCGAAAAACCTGACCGCGATTAAAATGGCTGACTCCGATAATCTGCGGGTTGGCGACTATGCGGTTGCCATTGGTAACCCATATGGCCTGGGCGAGACTGTAACTTCAGGTATCGTGTCGGCGCTGGGGCGTAGCGGCCTTGCGCGCAACGATAATTACGAGAACTACATTCAAACCGATGCGGCCATCAACCGCGGTAACTCCGGCGGTGCGCTGGTTAACCTTAACGGCGAGCTGATTGGTATCAATACCGCAATCCTGGCTCCGGACGGCGGTAACATCGGCATTGGCTTTGCTATCCCAAGCAACATGGTCAGCAGCCTGAGCGGGCAGATGGTGAAATATGGCCAGGTTCGCCGCGGTGAGCTGGGCATTATGGGGACTGAACTGAACTCTGACCTGGCTAAAGCAATGAAGGTGGATGCCCAGCGCGGTGCTTTTGTAAGCCAGGTAATGCCGGGTTCTTCGGCGGCTAAAGCCGGTATAAAAGCCGGTGATGTTATCGTTTCGATGAACAACAAGCCTATCAGCAGCTTCGCCGCCCTGCGTGCTGAAGTGGGTTCTATGCCAGTAGGCAGCAAACTGACGCTGGGCCTGCTGCGCGAAGGTAAGCCGGTCTCGGTAAATCTGGAACTGCAGCAGAGCAAACAGACTCAGGTTGATTCTTCCACCATCTTTAACGGTATCGACGGCGCAGAAATGAATAACGCCAGCGGTAAGGTCAAAGGTGTGGTAGTTAACAGCGTGAAACAGGGCTCGACTGCGGCTCAGATTGGGCTGAAGAAAGGGGACGTGATTATCGGCGCTAACCAGCAGCCGGTCAGCAATATCGCGGAACTGCGTAAAATCCTCGACAGCAAACCATCGGTGCTGGCGCTTAACGTGCAGCGCGGTGATAGCACGCTGTATCTGCTGATGCAGTAATCAGCCGTGAATACCAAAAGGGCCGCATTAGCGGCCCTTTTTGTTGCAGTCCGTAAACCGCTTCCGGGGAGCGGAATTGCCAGACTTAACTCTTTTTACGTCCAATAGTTATATCCCCGGCGCGAAGTCTTTTACGGAAAACACCGTGCCGGCAAAAAGTGGTCAGCTGCGGCTGGCTTTGGCCAGTTTCCACACCATGGCGATATTACGTGCCGCCACTTTGATATTGTCTTCCGCCGCCAGCAGAGCGTCGGGCAGTGAGGTTATTCGCGGTAATACCGAAAATACGGCGTCCAGCCCGTGCTGGTGAACCACATCGTAGTCTTCGCTCATGCTGCCAGCCAGCGCAATTACTGGTACCCCGTGGCGTTGGGCTACCATGGCGACCCCGGCAGGCGTCTTGCCGTGAATTGTCTGACTATCGATACGGCCCTCACCGGTGATAACCAGCGTTGCGCCGCGAACCGCACTATCCAGGTCCAGGGCTTCGGTAACTATTTCGATACCCGGCTGCAGGCGGGCATTAAGCAATCCGAACAGCGCTGCCCCCATACCGCCTGCGGCACCAGCGCCAGGCACGTCCAGAACAGCTGAACCGGTCGTTTGTTCAATCATTTCACCGTAATGGCGCAGCGCGCTATCAAGCTGGCGCACCATCTCGGGCGTCGCCCCTTTTTGCGGGCCAAATATTGCCGAAGCGCCTTTATCCCCGCAAAGAGGGTTATTAACGTCACAGGCGACCAGGATATCGGTTTGGGCCAGACGGCTATCCAGCCCGCTCAGTTCGATATGTGCCAGATGTTGCAGCGCCGCACCTCCGGGAGCCAAAGACTGCTGTTTATCATCCTGCAACTGTGCACCGAGCGCCGCCATCATCCCGGCACCGCCGTCATTGGTGGCGCTGCCGCCAATACCCAGAATAATTTTTTGCGCCCCCCGCTCTAGTGCGGCGAGGATAAGTTCACCGGTGCCAAAAGTAGACGTGTGCAGCGGATTACGGCGGATCGGTGGCACCAGATGCAGGCCGGATGCGGCGGCCATCTCGATAACCGCCGTTTTACTCTCTTCAAGCCAGCCGTAACATGCGGTTACCGGCTCACCCAGCGGCCCTTTTACCTGGGCTGTGAGCCGCTGGCCGTGAGAGGCATCAACCATTGCGTCCACGGTGCCTTCTCCGCCATCGGCCATTGGTAGCAGCACATACTGAGCGTCGCCGAACACTTCCATAAAACCATTGCGGATGGCCATGGCAACCTGCATCGCGCTCAGGCTCTCTTTAAATGAATCGGGTGCGATAACAATCTTCATCCGGAGTCTCCTTAACCCGCCAGACCAAACACGCCAAACATCAGCGTAGACACAAAGGCAATCATCAGCCCAACCAGCGTTTCATAGGGCAGGAGTTTGAGACGCTCGTGCACCTGCATATTGACGCTGCCGCCGGTTGCGTGGAAGAAACTACCGTGCGGCAAATGATCCAGTACGGTTGCCCCGGCGTGAACCATTGCGGCACCGGCTAATGCGGCAATACCCATATCCATTAGCGTACTGCTGAATACCGCTGAAGCAACGGCAGTACCCGCTGTGGTGGATGCGGTGGCCATCGACATTAGTGCGCCGGAAACTGGAGCCAGCAGATAGGACGGCATACCGGAGCCGCTCAGTACCTGAATCAGCGCATCCTTCAATTCTGAGTTCGCGATAATGCCGGCCAGGCTGCCGGTGCCAAGCAGCATGATGGCGACCGGGGCCATACGCGATAGACCCGAAATCATGTACTTATTGGCATTGCGCCATTGGCCCATCACCACCGCTCCCGCCAGGCCGCCGAGGGGGAGCGCCAGTAATGGGTCGATAGCGATGCCGGCTATCGGGCGTAATGACAGTAAAATAATCGCTACTACCGGGGCCGTGATTGCCGCCGTGAAAGAAGGAAGGCTCCCGCTCTGGGTCAAAACCAGTTCCTTGCTTTCTACTTTGCTGCCACGGTGCTTAAGGCGGCGGGCGATGAAGTAAGCCAGCGCCAGGCCGAATAGCCCTGGGATAATACCGGCTGCCATCAGCGAGGTGAGTGGGACATGAAAAGTTTCTGCGGCGGCGATGGTATTCGGGTTTGGTGACATCACATTCCCGGCTTTGCCGCCGCCAATCATCGCCAGCAAAATCGCCATTTTCGAAATATCTGCCCGGTGGGCAATGGCCAGCGCTATCGGAGAGACGGTAATTACCGCCACATCAACGAACACACCGACGGCAGTCAGCAGCATTGTCGCTACTGCCAGCGCCAGTAGGGCGCGCTTTTCGCCCACTTTATGGACAATGGTTTCGGCGATACGATTAGCCGCCCCGGATTCAATAAGCACGCCGGCAAGCACGCCCGCACCGAGAATACGCAATACGGCATTGGTTATCCCCTGTGCGCCGGTAATCATCAGGCTGATGGTTTGCACAAGGTCAGCACCGCCGACAATGCCTCCAGCCAGCGCACCGGCCAGCATGCCGTATACCGGCGGTACTTTACGCAGGATAAGAAAGATAGCGACAACCAGTGCAACCAGCGCACCGGCGGTAGAAACCGTAGTCATGGGCACTCCTGTTATTGTTTTTTAGGCTCTCAGGCCTGAGTAGGGTCAGGCACAAACTACGAGAGCCGCAGGGGAAAATCTTGGGAGGAATGAACAAATTATCGCCCCCGGTGAACGGGGGTTTTTGGAGGAAGATCCAAATCAGGAGTGCATCAGCATCCCAATGTAGAGTTGCAGCGATGAAGTTAATTCATTGATTTTTAAACCGGTTATCTGCTCGGTTTTATTCAATCGATAGCGTAGGGTATTCACGTGAATGTGCAGTCTCCCGGCTGTCTGAGACAGATCACAATTCTCGGTAAAATATGCCTTCAGGGTCTGGGTAAGAATGCCCCTCGGGTCTGCCTCCAGCAATTTTTCCCAGCCGCGGCTGAGCTCTGCGGCCTGCCAGGTAGCGGTAAAATCATTCAGCAAGGCGGGCAGGCTGTGTTCATGATAATGCACGATGCGCTGATCAAACCCCAGACGCTGGCTGGCAGCTTGTACGGCCTGAGCGCTGAGCCAAGAACGGTGCACGGCATCCGGGCCGCTAAATAACCCCCCAGTGTAAATACGCGCTACCTGTTGTCGGCCCATGAGGTGTTGCTGCTGTCGTAGCCATTTTTTCAGCGCCTGGTGGCCTTCGTCGCTTCCGGCGGATAACACGATGGGAACCAGCACTACCAGCTGATTAAACCCATGCAAAGTCACCAGCGCATCCGAGCTGTGGCTGGCAAATAACTCCATTAGCTGGCGCAGGTTGTCGTGTTGCTGGGTATTCAACTGGAGGATGACCGCAATCCTCGGACGGCTGAGATCCAGATTCAGCCATGCCGCCATGGCAGACAGCTCGGCGTTATCACGAGACGGAGCGATTAGCTGTAGCGCTATTTCTTCACGGTAACGCTTCTCCCACTGGCTTTTTTCCAGCAGGGCCGACTGCTCGAGAATCAGCTCAGCGGCCATGCGTACCAGTTCGGCGTAGGCGCGTACCTGGTCGGGCTCGCCGGAGATTCCAACCACGCCGACAATCTGATTGTGGAACAGAACCGGCAGATTAATTCCAGGGCGAACCCCGCGCAGCTGGCGAGCGGCAGCGGCATCAATTTCAATAACCCGGTTTTCCGTTAAGGCGAGAACGGCTCCTTCGTGGCGCTGGTGTAAACGGTGCGGATCGCCAGAGGCGATAATGGTGCCATGTTCATCCATCACGTTGACGGAGTGGTCGATAATACTCATGGCCCGGTGAACTATCTGGCGGGCGGTTGCTTCCTTGATAACGCTGTTCATGCGGGATCCTGAAGAGGAGCGGGCAGATAACCCGCCCCGATGAGGCGATTACTTGTTACGGGTCAGTTTATCCAGATCGGCTTCGATCTCGGCAATTTTATTGGTGACAACGCTTTCAAGATGGCGCAGGTCATCGAGAATTTTTTGCTTCAGATCCACTTCACTCTGGTCATGCTGGCAAATATTATCCAGCTCTTCGACCACATAGCGCAGGTTAGGGCTAATCTCGTGCACCTCACGGTAGCCTCCCGGACCATCGGCGACCACGGTTTTGCGCTGGCGCGGGTATTTGAACTTCACGCTTTTGGCGAAGAACTCCCCTTTGCCTTTTTGAAAATAGATTTTGAGAATGTCGTTGTTGGCTTCCTGACGCAGGGTGTAGCGGTCAATCTCTTCCGGGTTGGTAACGCCAAGACTTTTCAGGTTGTCATACATAGCGGCTTCCTTTTAGCGCAGTCATTATCATTAGATAATTACCGGCAAACTAAAGTTTTGCCACCACAGGCATAAAAAAGCGCGGCCTGGGCCGCGCTCTGATGAACAAATTGATGCTGGACTCTTATTCGATAGTACGCAGCAGTTCGTTCAGCCCGGTTTTGCCCAGGGTTTTGGCATCGACTTTTTTCACGATAACTGCGCAATACAGGCTGTATTTACCATCTTTGGATGGCAGGTTGCCGGAAACCACCACGGAGCCTGCCGGTACGCGGCCATAATGAACTTCACCGGTTTCGCGGTCATAAATTTTGGTGCTCTGGCCGATGTAAACGCCCATTGAAATAACCGAGCCTTCCTCGACGATAACGCCTTCAACGATTTCGGAACGTGCGCCGATGAAGCAGTTGTCTTCGATAATGGTTGGGTTCGCCTGCAGCGGCTCCAGTACGCCACCGATGCCAACGCCGCCGGACAGGTGTACGTTCTTACCAATCTGAGCACAAGAGCCTACGGTGGCCCAGGTATCAACCATAGTACCTTCATCAACATAAGCGCCGATATTTACGTAAGACGGCATCAGCACGGTGTTACGGGCGATAAATGCACCCTGGCGTACGGCGGCCGGAGGAACAACGCGGAAGCCTTCTTTCTGAAAGCGTGCTTCGTCATAGTCGGCAAATTTCATCGGAACTTTATCGAAGTAACGGCTTTCAGCGCCTTCCATAACCTGATTGTCGTTAATACGGAACGACAGCAGCACGGCTTTTTTCAGCCACTGATGGGTGACCCACTGGCCATCTTTCTTCTCGGATACGCGCAGGGTGCCGTTGTCCAGCAGGGCGATAACCTGATTGACGGCGTCACGGGTAGCGGTGTCTACGTTCGCCGGGGTGATTTCCGCGCGGCGCTCGAATGCAGATTCAATGATGGTTTGTAGCTGATGCATGTTGGACTCGTTCCTGGTTACTCATGTGAAAAATTTATGACCCTTTATCGTTTGGATTCAGGGCTTCTGTCAACCGTTGTTGCACTTCACGCTGCAATGCTTCATCCAGCGCCCGACGATCGGCGGTGGCCAAAATAAACAAATCCTCCACCCGTTCGCCGATAGTGGTGATTCGCGCGCCGTGCAGCGAAATCCCCAACTCTGCCAGTATTTTACCTACCTGAGCCAGCAGCCCTGGGCGATCGAGGGCAATCAGTTCAAGGAAGGAGCGGCGTGGGGTATGAGTCGGTAAGAAATTAACTTCAGTCTCGACCGTGAAATGACGCAGGCGTTGAGGCTGTCGGCGCGGCTGCGGCGGCTGCCAGGTGTGCTGGGTCAGGGTTTGCAGCAGGCCGTGACGGATGACGTCGTGACGGTCGGCAGACAGCGGTGAGCCATCCGGTTCCAGTACGATAAAGCTGTCCATCGCCATGCCATCGCGGGTGGTGAAAACTTGTGCATCGTGGACGCTCAGATTCCGCCTGTCCAGTTCGGCACAGACAGCGGCAAACAGATATGGCCGGTCAGGGCTCCAGATAAAAATCTCTGTGCCGCCGCGAATCGCCTGCGGACTT
Source organism: Salmonella enterica subsp. enterica serovar Choleraesuis (assembly GCA_022846635.1). Taxonomy (GTDB): domain Bacteria; phylum Pseudomonadota; class Gammaproteobacteria; order Enterobacterales; family Enterobacteriaceae. The sequence goes on along the minus strand of AP025685.1, from coordinate 3,371,483 downwards.
AATAAAATCAGCGGCTGGGTGAGATCGTGCTCCAGTAAATGGCGGGCATGCCATGCCAGCTGATTCGGCGTATGGCGCACGAAGTAATTGGCGCGGCAACGCGACCAGATGCGATGCAATCCCTCTTCATCAATATTGTCCATCCGCAGCAGCGCCAGGGCCTGGAGCTGATGATGACGAACCCGCTCGCGCATATCCGGAATGTTTTCCATGCCCCGGCGAAGCTGTTTTTCGGTGGCAAAATAGAGCTCGCGCAGCAGGCTCTGTTTCCAGCTATTCCACAGCGTTTCATTGGTGGCGCAAATATCGGCTACCGTCAGGCAGACCAGGTAACGCAGCCGGTTTTCGGTAGCGGCAATACCGGCAAACTGTCGAATAACCTCCGGATCCTGAATATCCCGGCGCTGAGCGGTCACGGACATCAATAGATGATGACGCACCAGCCAGGCAACCAGCTGGCACTCGCGGGAGTTCAGTCCGTGCAGCTCGGCAAAAGCCTGGACATCGGCGGCTCCAAGCACCGAATGGTCGCCGCCGCGCCCTTTGGCAATATCGTGGAATAGCGCGGCAATCAGCACCAGCTCCGGATGCGCCAGGCGTGGCCACAGATCTACGCATAGCGGATGCTTACTACGCGTCTCCTCGCTGGCAAAGCTTTCCAGTTTTTGCAGCACCCGCACCGTATGTTCGTCCACGGTATAGGCATGGAACAGGTCAAACTGCATTTGGCCGACGATTTGCGGCCACTGAGGCATATAGGCTGAAAGCACGCTATGGCGATGCATTGGCACCAGGCCACGGCTCACTGCGCCAGGGTGGCGCAGCAGGCTCAAAAAGCGCGCTCGGGCCTCAGGCAATTCGCACAGCGGTTGCTGGAGCTGGCGGCGCGCGATACGCAGATGGCGCAAAGTTGAAGAGTAGATACCGGTAATGTTTTGATTACGCACCATTATCAGGAACATCTGCATAATGGCGGCCGGGTCGCGGATAAACAGCGTATCGTCGCGTAAATCGATCAGCGTACCGCGTAGCTGGAACTGCTCATCGATAGGGCGGGGCTTCTCGCTGGCATCCATCGCCAGAATAGCTTCATCAAAAAGCTGCAACAGCATTTGATTGAGTTCCGCTACCCGCCGTGTGACCCGGAAGAAGTCTTTCATCATGTGCTCGACCGGCTGGTTGCCTTCGCCCTGATAATTCAGGCGCTGGGCTACGCTGAGCTGGCGGTCGAAAAGCAGACGGTTATCGTAGCGGTTAAGCTCCAGATGGAGTGCAAAGCGAATTCGCCACAGCAGGTGCTGACACTCATTCAGCTCCTGGCGCTCGGCATCGCTGAGAAAGCCGAATCCGACCATTTCATTAAGCGACGTGGCACCAAAATGGCGGCGGGCAACCCATTGTAGGGTATGAATATCGCGCAGCCCGCCTGGGCTGCTTTTGATATCTGGCTCCAGGTTATAGCTGGTGCCGTGATAGCGCTGATGGCGCGCCTGCTGCTCCTCGACCTTAGCGGCAAAGAACTTTTCTGACGGCCAGAAACCGTCGCTGAAAACGTGTTTTTGCAATTCCAGCAGCAGGGCGACGTCGCCAATCAGCAGCCGGGATTCGATAAGATTAGTTGCTACGGTAAGGTCGGACAGCCCTTCCAGCAGGCACTCTTCCAGGGTACGCACACTGTGGCCCACTTCCAGCTTCACATCCCATAACAGCGTCAGAAGCTCACCAACTTTCTGTGCCAGGGCGTCGCTTAGTCGGACGCGGCTTAAGACCAGTAGATCGATATCTGACAGGGGATGAAGCTCGCCGCGCCCATAGCCTCCAACCGCGACTAGTGCGATATCCGCGACCTCTCCAAAACCGTAGGCCAGCCACAGTCGCTGAAGTAATTGGTCGATGAACTCGGTGCGGGCGGCGACCAGCGTTTCTGCTGAAGAACCGGCGTCAAAGGCGCTTCCCAGCCAGCGCTGAAAGTTTTCGACCGCGAGTTTTATCGATTCGCAGGTAAGCGCTTCGTCGGGCCAGTTGGCGGGAATATCTGGCTGCCCGGAAATACGGGACAGGGCGGTATGTACGAACTGCTCGGGTAATTTCTGGCTCATCGGCTACCGCTGGTGGGGGCCGGTGTTCGCCTGGGCATCTGAGCGCCGCCCGGGCGGGCGGCACACAGCGAGCCTGATTAGGCTGAAATAGTAACCGGCCGGTTACTCATCATGTGAAATCACACGCGGGATGGTGTCATCTTTCCGCAGCGTCAGGATTTCACAACCGTTATCGGTCACCACAATAGTATGCTCGTACTGAGCAGACAAGCTCCGGTCTTTGGTTTTCACTGTCCAGCCGTCTTTCATAGTACGGATGCGATAATCACCGGCATTGACCATCGGTTCGATGGTGAAAGTCATGCCCGGTTTCAGCACCACGCCGCCGTCATCGGCATCGTAATGCAGCACCTGCGGTTCCTCATGGAAGCCACGTCCGATACCGTGACCACAGTATTCACGCACGACGGAAAAGCCTTCGGCTTCGACATATTTTTGGATAGCAGCCCCAAGAGTACGCAGGCGGATACCTGGTTTAACCATTCGCAGGGCCAGATACAGGCTTTCCTGAGTGATTTTGCACAGGCGCTCGCCGAGGATAGTTGGGTTACCAACGATAAACATTTTTGACGTATCGCCGTGGAACTCATCCTTGATAACGGTAACGTCGATATTGACGATATCGCCATCTTTCAGATGCTTATCATCGCTTGGGATGCCGTGGCAGACCACTTCGTTGATAGAGATACAAACCGACTTCGGATAACCGTGATAGCCAAGGCAGGCGGAGATCGCGTGCTGGTGCTTCACGATATATTCATCGCAGATACGATCGAGTTCACCCGTAGTAACGCCAGGTTTTACATAGGGTTCGATCATTTCAAGCACGTCGGCGGCAAGCTGCCCGGCTACGCGCATTTTTTCGATATCTTCAGGGGTTTTAATTGAAATAGCCATGAATGAAGTCCGCAGATGTCGGGATTATCGACAATAATAAATAAGCAAAGTGACGACAATGTTATCAGGGCGGCACTGGACTGCCAAATTGTGATGGTGGTTTACGCACAGCCTGCTAACAAGGAGTGGAGTCCTGATGCCAATTATGGTATAAAGCGCGCCGGGCCGGATAACCCGTTTTTTAGCGGGTGGCGGCTCAGACGCTCATATGTGTAATTACACACACGTATCGACACATATTCCGGGGTGCCCTTTGGGGTCGGTAATATGGGATACGTGGAGGCATAACCCCACACTTATTTAGAGGTTTTAAAACATGGCAACTGTTTCCATGCGCGATATGCTCAAGGCCGGTGTTCACTTCGGTCACCAGACCCGTTACTGGAACCCAAAAATGAAGCCTTTCATTTTTGGCGCGCGTAACAAAGTTCACATCATCAACCTTGAGAAAACTGTACCAATGTTCAACGACGCCCTGGCTGAGCTGAACAAAATTGCTTCTCGCAAAGGCAAAATTCTGTTTGTTGGTACTAAACGCGCTGCAAGCGAAGCGGTAAAAGATGCGGCCGTTAGCTGCGACCAGTTCTTCGTGAACCATCGCTGGCTGGGCGGTATGCTGACTAACTGGAAAACCGTTCGTCAGTCCATCAAACGTCTGAAAGACCTGGAAACTCAGTCTCAGGACGGCACCTTCGAAAAACTGACCAAGAAAGAAGCGCTGATGCGTACCCGTGAACTGGCCAAGCTGGAAAACAGCCTGGGCGGTATCAAAGACATGGGCGGTCTGCCGGATGCTCTGTTCGTAATCGATGCCGATCACGAACACATTGCTATCAAAGAAGCTAACAACCTGGGTATCCCAGTGTTCTCTATCGTTGATACCAACTCCGATCCAGACGGCGTAGATTTCGTAATCCCAGGCAACGACGATGCTATCCGTGCCGTTACCCTGTATCTGAGCGCTGTAGCTGCTACCGTTCGCGAAGGCCGTTCTCAGGACCTGGCTACTCAGGCTGAAGAAAGCTTCGTAGAAGCGGAGTAATAAGGTTCGCTCGTTAGAGCCCTTATTAACCAGGTATTGAAATAGTTTGGTTAGGGGGCCTGTTCTCAGGCCCCCTTTTTTTTGTTGAGGTCTGGCTGGCGGACACCTCCCACCAATCGGGCCTGGCTCCCTGCACGAGATGACTGAGGATTTAAGTAATGGCTGAAATTACCGCCTCCCTGGTAAAAGAGCTGCGCGAACGTACTGGCGCAGGCATGATGGATTGTAAAAAAGCGCTGACCGAAGCTAACGGCGACATCGAGCTGGCTATCGAGAACATGCGTAAATCCGGCGCTATCAAAGCGGCGAAAAAAGCAGGCAACGTTGCAGCTGACGGCGTAATCCTGACTAAAATCGATGGCAACTACGGCATGATTCTGGAAGTTAACTGCCAGACTGACTTCGTTGCTAAAGATGGCGGCTTCCTGGCTTTCGCTAACAAAGTTCTGGATACCGCAGTTGCTGGCAAAATCACTGACGTTGAAGTTCTGAAAGCGCAGTTCGAAGAAGACCGCGTTGCACTGGTTGCTAAAATCGGTGAGAACATCAACATCCGTCGTATCGCTGCTCTGGAAGGCGACGTTCTGGGTAACTACCAGCACGGCGCGCGTATCGGCGTTCTGGTTGCTGCAACTGGCGCTGACGAAGAACTGGTTAAACAGCTGGCAATGCACGTTGCTGCAAGCAAACCAGAATTCGTTAAACCAGAAGACGTATCCGCTGAAGTGGTAGAAAAAGAATACCAGGTACAGCTGGATATCGCCATGCAGTCTGGCAAGCCTAAAGAAATCGCAGAGAAAATGGTTGAAGGCCGCATGAAGAAATTCACCGGCGAAGTTTCTCTGACCGGCCAGCCTTTCGTTATGGAGCCAAGCAAATCTGTTGCTCAGCTGCTGAAAGAGCACAACGCCGACGTTACCGGTTTCATCCGCTTTGAAGTGGGTGAAGGTATCGAGAAAGTTGAGACTGACTTCGCAGCAGAAGTTGCTGCAATGTCCAAGCAGTCTTAATAAAAAGAGCCGCCTGAGGGCGGCTCCTTTTTAGGCATCTGCAAAAGATTTTAGATTATAAAGGCAAGGCGTTTAGCCTCTGTCTTGATAATCACCAGGTGCGGGCATGACGCTAAAAGTGAATAGTGAAATTTTGCTTTTTCGCGTACAGATGCCGCCAGAATTAAACCTCCCACAAGTACAAGTTCCAGGAAACAGAAATGGCTACCAACGCAAAACCCGTCTACAAACGTATTCTGCTGAAACTGAGCGGTGAAGCACTGCAAGGCTCAGAGGGCTTCGGTATTGACGCGAGCATACTGGATCGTATGGCTCAGGAGATTAAAGAGCTGGTAGAACTGGGCATTCAGGTTGGGGTGGTTATCGGCGGTGGTAACCTGTTCCGTGGTGCTGGCCTTGCCCAGGCTGGTATGAATCGCGTAGTTGGCGATCACATGGGTATGCTGGCAACCGTAATGAATGGCCTGGCAATGCGTGATGCGCTGCACCGCGCCTACGTAAACACTCGCCTGATGTCGGCTATTCCTCTGAACGGCGTGTGCGATAACTACAGCTGGGCCGAAGCTATCAGCCTGCTGCGCAATAGCCGCGTAGTGATTTTCTCTGCCGGTACTGGCAACCCGTTCTTCACCACAGACTCCGCAGCCTGCCTGCGCGGTATCGAAATCGAAGCCGATGTGGTGCTGAAGGCAACCAAGGTCGACGGCGTATACTCCGCTGACCCGATGAAAGATCCGAGCGCTACGTTGTTCGAACAGCTCAGCTACAACGAAGTGCTGGATAAAGAGCTTAAAGTTATGGACCTGGCGGCGTTTACCCTGGCCCGTGACCACAAATTACCTATTCGCGTGTTCAACATGAACAAACCGGGCGCGCTGCGTCGCGTCGTAATGGGTGAGAAAGAGGGTACTTTAATCACGGAATAATTTCCGAACTCACGGATTCAGGGTAATATTTGCCGCTGAACCTCGGTTTTCGTGATAGGCCCTCCATTGCGCGCCGCGCAACAAAACGGCGCTATACTTTTTTACTGAACGGGAAGGCAGCCAGATCTCATATCCGCCGCGCCTGAGGTGCTGTGGGTTTGCTTCCTGACCTGTGACGGGTATAGCACCGCAAGGCAACGCCCGCGGCGCATATATGGTCTGCCCTAAACCTGTATTCAAGGATTTGTAACGTGATTAATGAAATCAGAAAAGACGCTGAAGTGCGCATGGACAAATGTGTAGAAGCGTTCAAAAACCAGATTAATAAAATCCGTACTGGCCGTGCTTCCCCAAGCCTGCTGGACGGCATCGTTGTTGAATATTACGGTGCACCAACCCCTCTGCGTCAGCTGGCAAGCGTTACGGTAGAAGACTCCCGTACTTTGAAAGTTAACGTGTTTGACCGCTCCCTGAGCGCTGCCGTTGAAAAAGCTATCATGGCATCCGATCTGGGCCTGAACCCAAGCTCTGCCGGTAGCGATATCCGCGTTCCACTGCCAGCGCTGACTGAAGAGCGTCGTAAAGATCTCATCAAAGTCGTGCGCGGTGAAGCTGAAAACGCGCGCGTGGCGGTGCGTAACGTACGTCGTGACGCTAACGATAAAGTTAAAGCGCTGCTGAAAGACAAAGAGATCGGTGAAGATGAAGATCGTCGCTCCCAGGACGACATTCAGAAGCTGACCGACGCTACTGTTAAAAAAGTAGAAGCTGCGCTGGCAGAAAAAGAAAACGAACTGATGCAGTTCTAAGTTCGTTTGACTGGTAAACGCCGCATAGTGAGGCATTGGCCTTCTGGCGGCGTTTTGCTTTATGTCGCTATTGCGGCTGACCACTGTCCGAACTCATTTCAGAGTCCTGTATGAAGCAAATTACCGTCCTTGGCTCAACCGGTTCTATCGGTTGCAGCACGCTCGATGTCATTCGCCACAATCCGCAGGATTATCGGGTTGTTGCTCTGGTGGCCGGGCAAAATGTCTCCCGAATGCTCGAACAATGTCTTGAATTTCGCCCGCATTTTGCCGTGCTGGACGATGCCACTTGTGCGCAGCGCCTGCGTGAAGCACTGAAACAACACGGTGCTACGACAGAGGTGCTACATGGACAACAAGCGGCCTGCGACATGGCGGCGCTTCCAGAAGTTACCCAGGTTATGGCGGCCATAGTCGGTGCAGCTGGCTTGCAGCCGACGCTTGCAGCCATACGTGCCGGTAAACAGGTATTACTGGCGAATAAAGAGTCGTTAGTCACCTGTGGACGACTGTTTATGGAAGCGGTGCGTGAACACGGCGCACAATTGCTGCCGGTCGATAGCGAGCACAATGCGATATTTCAAAGCTTACCCGTTTCTATACAGCAGCCGCTGGGCTTTGGGTCTCTCGCTGATAACGGCGTTGAGTCGATAATTCTGACCGGCTCCGGCGGACCGTTCCGCGATACGCCGATTCCTGAACTGGCCGGGATGACGCCTGAGCGAGCCTGCAACCATCCCAACTGGTCGATGGGGCGCAAAATCTCGGTAGACTCTGCCACTATGATGAATAAGGGCCTGGAGTATATCGAAGCCCGCTGGCTGTTTAATGCGTCCGCAGAGCAGATGGAAGTATTGATTCATCCTCAGTCTGTTATTCACTCGATGGTGCGTTATCGAGACGGTAGCGTACTGGCTCAGCTCGGCGTTCCGGATATGCGTACTCCTATCGCTCACACTCTTGCCTGGCCTCAGCGCATCATATCCGGTGCCAGTCGTCTGGATTTTTGTAAACTGGGCTCATTGAGTTTTGCCGAACCGGATTATGCACGCTATCCATGCCTGAAACTGGCAATTGATGCCTTTGCAAATGGTCAGGCTGCTACCACCGCACTCAATGCCGCGAATGAAGTTGCCGTTGCCGCGTTTTTAGCGGAACGCATTGGTTTTACAGATATATCACGCGTTAATCAGGCGGTGCTCGACGAATTGAATCTTGCTGAGCCAGATAGCGTGGAGCAGGTCATTGAAGTTGATGCCCGCGCAAGAATTTCAGCGCAGCAACAAGTGACTTACATCGCAAGGCGGTGATATTCATTCAGAATATTGCCCTCTCCCCAGGGCCGTTATTTGTGGGGATCTTACTGAGGTGATATAGTCTGCGCCACCCGATGAAAGGCAACCGTTTCTCATCGGGGGTTAAGCCGCGTCTAACGCGGCTTTTTGCAGAGGTATTGAACTCCTGAGTACCGTTAATTTTTTCCAGGAACCAGAAAGCGTTATGTTGTCAGCAAATCTTCCCGCCAGTGAGTCTCAACCCGCGCACGGAGCCCGCCATGTCGCTATTATCATGGATGGCAACGGTCGCTGGGCGAAGCTTCAGGGTAAAATGCGGGTATTTGGCCACAAAGCCGGCGCAAAAGCCGTTCGGCGTGCGGTCAGTTATGCTGCCAGACAGCAACTTTCTGCTTTAACGCTGTATGCGTTCAGCAGTGAAAACTGGAATCGACCGGCTCAGGAAGTCACTGCTTTGATGGAGCTCTTTGTTTGGGCACTGGACAGCGAAGTCAAAAATCTTCACCGCAACAATGTCCGGCTGCGCATCATCGGCGATATCAGCCGCTTTAATTCGCGCCTGCAGGAACGTATCCGTAAGTCGGAAGCCTTGACGGAACAGAATACGGGGTTAACTCTTAACATCGCTGCGAATTATGGTGGCCGTTGGGATATTATACAGGGCGTGCAGCGGCTGGCTGAGCAGGTGCGGGAAGGCTCCTTAAGTCCTGAACAAATAGATGAAGCTCTGCTTGGTCAACAAATCTGTATGCACGAATTGGCCCCCGTAGATTTAGTAATTCGGACAGGAGGGGAGCATCGCATCAGTAACTTTTTGCTTTGGCAGATTGCTTATGCTGAGCTGTATTTTACCGATGTTCTCTGGCCTGATTTTAATGAACAAGATTTTGAGGGTGCGTTAAATGCCTTTTCCAGCCGTGAACGGCGATTTGGCGGGACGTCACCTGGCGACCAGGCCTGATGGGGGTAGCTCTTGCTGAAGTATCGCCTGATTTCTGCGTTTATTCTGATTCCGGTGGTGATAGCAGCGCTTTTTCTGCTGCCGCCCGGTGGGTTTGCCATTATCACGCTGCTTGTTTGCATGCTGGGCGCCTGGGAATGGGGTCAACTGAGCGGTTTTGCGCAGCGCTCACAACGTATCTGGCTAGCGCTATTGTTTGGCGCGGGGCTGGCGGCAATGCTGCTAATGTTGCCTGCCTGGCACCAGAATATACATCTGCCTTTGATTGAAGGATCTCTTTGGGCATCTCTGGCCTGGTGGCTGGTTGCTCTGGGGCTGGTTCTGTTTTACCCCGGCTCCGCTGCGCTGTGGCGTAATTCTCGCCCGCTGCGTTTGGTATTCGGTCTGCTTACGCTGGTGCCATTCTTTTGGGGCATGATTGCATTACGCAACTGGCACTACAGCGAGAATCACTACATGGGCGCCGTCTGGCTGCTGTATGTGATGGTTCTGGTGTGGGGCGCAGATTCTGGTGCTTATATTTTCGGTAAAATGTTCGGAAAACATAAGCTGGCTCCCAAAGTCTCTCCAGGAAAAACCTGGCAGGGCTTTTTTGGTGGCCTTGCTACTTCAGCCGTGATTTCATGGTGTTTTGGCCTGTGGGCGCATTTAGACGTTGCTCCATCTGTTCTGCTGATTTGTTCACTTGCGGCGGCTCTGGCCTCAGTATTGGGCGACCTTACGGAGAGCATGTTTAAGCGCGAAGCCGGCATTAAGGACAGCGGAAATTTAATTCCCGGGCACGGCGGTATTCTCGATCGCATTGATAGCCTGACAGCCGCGGTTCCGGTCTTTGCCTGCCTGCTGCTTCTGGTCTTCAGGGTTTTTTAACGGATAAATTATGCTGAGCATCCTCTGGAATCTGGCGGCTTTTATAGTAGCTCTTGGTGTACTGATTACGGTACATGAGTTCGGCCATTTCTGGGTTGCCCGGCGCTGTGGCGTTCGCGTAGAGCGCTTCTCCATCGGTTTTGGTAAGGCGTTATGGCGCCGCGTCGATAAAACCGGAACCGAGTTCGTTATTGCCCTCATCCCGCTTGGGGGCTATGTCAAAATGCTGGATGAGCGCGTGGAGCCGGTCGCTCCCGAGCTGCGTCATCAAGCTTTCAATAATAAAACCGTGGCTCAGCGGGCGGCGGTCATCTTCGCGGGCCCTTTCGCTAATTTCCTGTTTGCTATTTTTGCCTGGTGGCTGGTCTTTATGATTGGCGTGCCCGGTATTCGCCCGGTCATTGGGCAGATTGCTCCCGACTCTATCGCGGCCCACGCGCAAATCTCTCCAGAAACGGAACTTAAAGCTGTCGATGGTATCGAAACGCGCGATTGGGATGCGGTACGTATGGCGCTAATTGCTAAAATCGGCGAACATAGCGCCCGTTTGACCGTAGCGCCTTTTGGCAGCAATGCCACGCAGGAAAAAACGCTGGATCTTAGTCACTGGCAGTTTGAGCCAGACCGTCAGGATCCTGTTGCTTCTCTTGGCATTCAGCCGCGCGGGCCTGAGGTCACGACAGAGCTTGCGGAAGTACAGTCAGGTTCTGCGGCTAATAAGGCAGGTTTGCAAGCAGGCGACAGGATCGTTAAAGTCGATGGTCGTTTGGTGAAAGAATGGGTATCGTTTGTCGTCGCAGTACGCGATAATCCCGGCCGAGCATTACCAATAGAGATTGAAAGACAGGGCAGCGTCTTGTCTTTAACGTTGATACCGGCTACAAAACCGGGGGCAACGAAAGCGGAAGGTTTTGCAGGGGTAGTGCCTAAAGTTATCCCGCTGCCGGATGCCTATAAAACGGTGCGCCAGTATGGCCCATTAACAGCTTTGGTTCAGGCTACTGAGAAATCGTGGCAGTTGACCAGGCTGACAGTGAGTATGCTGGGGAAACTAATAACCGGTGACGTAAAGCTGAACAACCTCAGTGGGCCTATTTCGATTGCCCAGGGGGCAGGGGCATCGGCGGAGTTTGGGTTGATTTACTATCTCATGTTTCTGGCGCTGATTAGCGTCAACCTTGGGATAATCAATCTGTTCCCTCTGCCTGTGCTTGACGGCGGTCATCTGCTCTTTTTGGCGATTGAGAAGCTGAAAGGCGGGCCGGTTTCCGAGCGAGTTCAAGACGTTAGTTATCGCATTGGTGCAGTGATGCTGGTGCTTCTAATGGGGCTTGCACTTTTCAATGATTTCTCTCGGTTATAGAGAGTTGGTTAGGAAGAACGCATAACAACGATGGCGATGAAAAAGTTGCTCATAGCGTCGCTGCTGTTTAGCAGCGCCACCGTATACGGTGCAGACGGGTTCGTAGTGAAGGACATTCATTTCGAAGGCCTGCAGCGAGTCGCCGTTGGTGCGGCCCTCCTCAGCATGCCGGTACGTGTTGGCGATACCGTGAACGATGAGGATATCGGCAATACTATCCGTTCACTGTTCGCAACCGGGAACTTCGAAGACGTTCGCGTATTACGCGACGGGGAAACTCTTCTGGTTCAGGTTAAAGAGCGCCCGACAATTGCCAGCATTACTTTCTCTGGGAACAAATCGGTGAAAGACGAGATGCTGAAGCAAAACCTGGAAGCCTCTGGCGTCCGGGTGGGTGAGTCTCTTGACCGCACTACGCTTTCAGACATCGAGAAAGGGCTTGAAGATTTCTACTACAGCGTCGGTAAATACAGCGCTAGCGTAAAGGCGGTTGTTACTCCGCTGCCGCGTAACCGTGTAGACCTTAAGCTGGTGTTCCAGGAAGGCGTGTCGGCCAAAATTCAGCAGATTAACATCGTCGGGAATCATGCATTCTCTACCGATGAACTGATCTCCAACTTCCAGCTGCGCGATGAAGTGCCGTGGTGGAACGTCGTGGGTGACCGTAAATACCAGAAACAAAAACTGCAGGGCGACCTTGAGACGCTGCGCAGCTACTATCTGGATCGTGGTTATGCCCGCTTCAATATCGATTCTACCCAGGTGAGCCTGACCCCGGATAAGAAAGGGATCTACATCACCGTTAACATCACCGAAGGCCAGCAGTACAAAATTTCTGGCGTTGAAGTCAACGGCAACCTGGCCGGTCACTCCAGCGAAATTAACCGGATGTCTACCATCCAGGCAGGCGATCTGTATAACGGCACTAAAGTGACCCGCATGGAAGACGATATCAAGCAGCTGCTTGGTCGTTATGGCTATGCGTATCCACGCGTGCAGACTCAGCCTGAAATCAACGATGCGGATAAGACCGTTAAGCTGCATATCAATGTTGATGCGGGTAACCGTTACTACGTTCGCAAAATTCGCTTTGTTGGCAACGACACCTCTAAAGATTCCGTTCTGCGTCGTGAAATGCGTCAGATGGAAGGGGCGTGGCTGGGCAGCAACCTGGTAGATCAGGGTAAAGAGCGTCTGAACCGTCTGGGTTACTTCGAAACTGTAGATACTGAAACTCAGCGCGTACCTGGCCGTCCGGATCAGGTTGATGTGGTCTACAAAGTTAAAGAACGTAACACCGGTAGCTTTAACTTCGGTGTCGGTTACGGTACTGAAAGTGGCGTAAGCTTCCAGGCTGGCGTTCAGCAGGATAACTGGCTGGGTACCGGTTACTCAGTGGGTATCAGCGGTACTAAAAACGATTACCAAACCTACGCAGAATTGTCGGCAACCAACCCGTACTTCACCGTTGATGGTGTAAGTCTCGGCGGCCGTATCTTCTACAACGACTTCAAAGCGGATGACGCTGACCTCTCCACCTATACCAATAAAAGTTATGGTATTGATGGTAACCTCGGCTTCCCAATTAACGAATACAACACCCTGCGCGTTGGGTTAGGCTATGTTCATAACAGCCTGTCTGATATGCAACCGCAGCTGGCGATGTGGCGTTATCTGAATTCCGTGGGCGAGCATCCTCGTACTGATGACGATGACAACAGCTACGATGCGAACGACTTCACCTTCAACTATGGCTGGACGTTTAACAACCTTGACCGCGGTTACTTCCCAACGAAAGGTTCGCGCGTCAACCTGAATGGTAAAGTTACCCTCCCAGGTTCTGATAACGAGTTCTATAAAGCGACTCTGGATACGGCGACCTATGTGCCTATCGATCACGACCGTAAATGGGTTGTTCTGGGTCGTACCCGTTGGGGCTATGCTGACGGCTTTGGCGGCAAAGAAATGCCGTTCTATGAAAACTTCTATGCCGGTGGTTCTGGCTCCGTTCGCGGCTTCCAGTCCAACAACATCGGTCCTAAAGCCGCATACATTGGGCCTAATAACCGCGAATGTAACGATGGCAGTGCAGTATGTAAGTCCAACGATGCAGTCGGCGGTAACGCTATGGGCGTGGCCAGCCTTGAGCTGATCACTCCAACTCCATTCCTGAGCGAGAAATACGCGAACTCTGTTCGTACTTCTCTGTTCGTGGATGCGGGTAGCGTTTGGGATACTGAATGGAAAAATACCGCAGCGACTCGCGCCGCTGGGATTCCGGACTATTCTGACCCGAGCAATATTCGTATGTCAGGTGGTCTTGCCGTACAGTGGATGTCCCCTCTGGGGCCGTTGGTCTTCTCTTATGCCCAACCGTTCAAAAAATACAGTGGGGATAAATCGGAACAGTTCCAGTTTAACATTGGTAAAACCTGGTAACCGTTTCTGGCAACGGAATGTCATAGCAGTGTAGCGATGACTTCAGGCGGGCCTCGAGTCCGCCAAAGCCACGCAGATAAGAGTGCCTCTGGCACATATGGGATGGTAAGGAGTTTATTGTGAAAAAGTGGTTAATTGCTGCGGGTGTAACTATGGCTATGGCGGCGTCTGCACAGGCTGCTGACAAAATTGCCGTAGTAAATATGGGTAGCCTGTTTCAGCAGGTAGCTCAGAAAACGGGTGTTTCCCAGAAACTGGAAAACGAATTCAAAGGCCGTGCCAGCGAGTTACAGCGTATGGAAGGCGATCTGCAGACTAAAATGCAGCGTCTGCAGCGCGAAGGCTCCAGCATGAAAGCTAGCGATCGTAACGCTATCATGGCTCAGCGTGAGCAGTTTGCTACTAAAGCTCAGTCCTTTGAACAGGATCGTGCTCGTCGCTCTAACGAAGAGCGTGGCAAACTGGTTTCCCGCATCCAGTCTGCTGTTCAGAAAGTTGCTAAAGATAAAGATGTCGACGTAGTGCTGGACTCCAACACTGTCGCTTACGCTGGCAGCGATGTCTCCGATATCACCGCAGACGTACTGAAACAGGTTAACTAAGTAATGCCTTCCATTTTACTGGCCGATCTGGCGCGGGAACTGGATGCAGAACTGCATGGTGATGGCAATATTGCCATCACCGGCGTGGCATCAATGAGTTCAGCCGAAGTTGGGCAAATTACCTTTATCGTAAACCCTCGTTATCGCGAGCATCTTGCTGCATGCAACGCTTCAGCGGTGGTGATGACGGCAGAAGATCTGCCATGGGCAAAAGGCCCTGCTCTGGTCGTGAAGAACCCGTATCTGACCTATGCGCGTATGGCGCAGGTTTTGGATACCACTCCACAGCCAGCGCAATCTATTGCACCCAGCGCAGTTATCGATCCAAGCGTGAGCCTGGGTAATAACGTGGCCATTGGCGCAAATGCGGTTATCGAATCTGGCGTTACGCTAGGTGATAATGTCCGAATCGGCGCGGGCTGCTTTATCGGCAAAAATACCCGTATCGGTGCCGGTACTCGTCTGTGGGCCAATGTCTCCGTTTATCATGAAGTTATTATCGGCAGCGACTGCCTGGTTCAATCTGGTACCGTTATTGGCGGCGATGGCTTTGGCTACGCCAACGATCGCGGTACCTGGGTTAAGATTCCGCAGTTAGGCCGGGTTATTATCGGCAATAACGTCGAGATCGGTGCCTGCACAACTATCGATCGCGGCGCGCTGGATGATACACAAATTGGCAATGGGGTTATCATCGATAACCAGTGCCAGATTGCACATAATGTCGTGATTGGCGACAATACGGCGGTTGCTGGCGGCGTCATCATGGCAGGCAGTCTGAAAATTGGCCGTTACTGCATGATTGGCGGAGCCAGTGTTATCAACGGCCATATGGAAATCTGCGACAAGGTCACCGTGACCGGTATGGGGATGGTGATGCGTCCAATTACCGAGCCGGGGGTTTACTCGTCGGGTATTCCGCTGCAAGCAAATAAAGTCTGGCGTAAAACCGCTGCTCTGGTGATGAACATCGATGAGATGAACAAACGCCTTAAAGCTATCGAACGAAAAATCGGTTAATTACCGCGTCGATAATGCTGTTTGCCTGACTACATTCCGTAAGATTTGCGGCCTGCCGGCTTTCTGAGAATCGCCAGCGGGCCGTGTTATTATTGCTTTATTTCCCTTTTGACAGGAAGAGTATTTTGACTACTGACACTCATACTCTGCACATTGAAGAAATTTTGGAACTTCTTCCGCATCGTTTCCCGTTTCTGCTGGTCGATCGTGTGCTGGATTTCGAAGAAGGCCGCTTTCTGCGTGCAGTTAAAAATGTCTCGGTAAATGAGCCGTTTTTCCAGGGCCACTTCCCTGGTAAACCGATTTTCCCGGGCGTATTAATTCTGGAAGCAATGGCGCAAGCCACGGGTATTCTGGCATTTAAGAGCGTGGGTAAATTGGAACCAGGCGAACTGTATTACTTCGCAGGTATCGACGAAGCGCGCTTTAAACGTCCGGTTGTGCCTGGCGATCAAATGATCATGGAAGTCACTTTCGAAAAAACCCGTCGTGGCCTGACTCGCTTTAAAGGTGTCGCTACTGTAGATGGTAAAATTGTTTGTGAAGCAACCATGATGTGTGCCCGTAATAAAGAGGCCTGATACATGATTGAGAAGTCTGCCTTTATACACCCTACAGCCATAGTAGAAGAAGGCGCCATTATCGGCGCCAATGCTCACATTGGCCCATTCTGTATCGTTGGTTCCGATGTTGAGATTGGAGAAGGCACCGTCCTTAAATCTCACGTCGTCGTCAACGGCCTGACTAAAATTGGCCGGGACAATCAGATCTTCCAATTCGCCTCTATTGGTGAAGTAAACCAGGATCTGAAATACGCCGGGGAACCTACCCGCGTTGAGATTGGTGATCGTAACCGAATTCGCGAAAGCGTCACCATCCACCGCGGAACCGTACAGGGTGGTGGGTTGACGAAGGTAGGCAGCGACAACCTGTTGATGATCAACACTCACGTTGCGCATGACTGCACCCTCGGCAATCGCTGCGTTCTCGCTAATAACGCGACGCTGGCAGGCCACGTTACCGTGGATGATTTTGCCATCATCGGCGGTATGACTGCGGTACACCAGTTCTGTACCATCGGTGCACACGTTATGGTGGGCGGTTGTTCAGGTGTTGCTCAGGATGTTCCGCCATTCGTAATCGCTCAGGGTAACCATGCGACTCCGTTTGGCGTGAATTTTGAAGGCCTGAAACGCCGTGGCTTCAGCAAAGAAGCTCTGCAGGCTATTCGCCATGCTTATAAGCTGCTGTACCGTAGCGGTAAGACTCTGGAAGAAGTGCGCCCAGAGATCGCTGCGATTGCACAAGAACATCCTGAAGTTCAGCCATTTAGCGACTTCTTCGACCGTTCTCAGCGCGGCCTGATTCGTTAAATGAAAGCAGGCAGACCGCTTACAATTGCCCTGGTCGCCGGAGAAACCTCCGGCGATATTTTAGGTGCAGGCCTGATTAAAGCGCTTAAGGCTCAAGTACCGGATGCCCGTTTTGTTGGCGTCGCCGGTCCGCTCATGCAGGCAGAGGGCTGTGAAGCTTGGTATGAGATGGAAGAGCTGGCTGTGATGGGCATTGTCGAAGTGCTTGGCCGCCTGCGACGGCTACTGAAAATCCGCTCGGATCTGACCCGGCGCTTTACCGATCTACAGCCGGATGTTTTTGTTGGTATTGATGCTCCAGATTTCAATATCACCCTCGAGGGAAACCTCAAGCAGGCTGGAATCAAAACCATTCATTACGTCAGCCCATCCGTTTGGGCGTGGCGTCAAAAGCGTGTTTTCAAAATAGGCAAAGCGACCAACCTGGTGCTGGCTTTCCTGCCTTTTGAAAAAGCGTTTTACGACAGATTCAATGTTCCGTGTCGCTTTATTGGCCATACTATGGCCGATGCGATGCCGCTTGATCCCGATAAAATGGGAGCCCGCGATACGCTGGGAATTGCCCATGATGCCCGCTGCCTGGCGCTACTTCCTGGCAGTCGTGGCGCAGAAGTAGAGATGCTAAGCGCAGATTTTCTGAAGACGGCACTGCTGCTGCGTGAGCGTTGGCCGGATTTGGAAATCGTAGTGCCGCTGGTCAATGCCCGTCGGCGTGAGCAATTCGAGACCATTAAAGCCAGCGTTGCACCGGATTTGAATATTCATATGCTTGATGGGAAAGCGCGTGAGGCGATGATCGCCAGTGATGCCGCTCTGCTGGCATCAGGTACGGCTGCGCTGGAGTGCATGTTGGCTAAATGTCCGATGGTCGTTGGCTATCGAATGAAGCCGTTCACATTCTGGCTGGCGAAAAGGCTGGTGAAGACAGAGTATGTCTCCCTGCCAAATTTGCTGGCCGGTCGCGAACTGGTCAAAGAGCTATTGCAGGAAGAGTGTCAGCCAGAAAATCTGGCAGCCGCCCTTGCTCCGCTGCTTGAAGGCGGCCAGTTTAGCCACAAAATGCACGACACTTTCCGTCAGCTGCATCAGCAAATTCGCTGTAATGCTGATGAACAGGCGGCTGAGGCCGTGCTGGAGTTAGCAAAGTGATTGAATTTATCTATCCGCATACTCATCTGGTTGCTGGTGTGGATGAAGTAGGGCGCGGGCCTCTGGTCGGTGCCGTAGTGACTGCTGCGGTTATCCTCGATCCGGCGAAGCCTATCGTCGGGCTGGCGGATTCCAAGGCGCTGTCCGAAAAGCGCCGCCTGGCGCTCTATGATGAAATCCTCGAAAAAGCGCTGGCCTGGAGCCTCGGGCGGGCAGAGCCGGAAGAAATTGATACGCTGAACATATTGCATGCAACAATGCTGGCTATGCAGCGAGCCGTTGCCGGACTGCATATCGCCCCAGAATATGTTCTGATTGACGGCAATCGCTGCCCGGCATTACCTATGCCCTCTATGGCGGTGGTTAAAGGCGATAGCCGGGTTGCGGAAATCAGCGCCGCTTCTATCGTCGCTAAAGTTACCCGGGACCGGGAAATGGCAGAACTTGATCTTGCCTTTCCGCAGTATGGGTTTGCGAAACATAAAGGCTACCCTACCGCATTGCACCTGGAGAAGCTCTCCGAACATGGGGCAACTATTCACCACCGGCGCAGTTTTGGCCCGGTAAAGCGCATTCTTGACCTGGCTGATTAGCCAGAGTCTCACTGCATAACGATCGGATAAAGAGATGGCAGAACCCCGCTTCGTGCACCTGCGTGTGCACAGTGACTATTCGATGATCGATGGACTGGCCAAAGTGGGGCCGCTGGTGAAAAAGGCGGCGGCGCTTGGCATGCCGGCGATGGCGATTAGTGATTTCACCAACCTGTGCGGATTGGTTAAGTTTTACGGAGCCGCTCACGGCGCAGGGATGAAGCCGCTGGTAGCCGCTGACTTTAATGTGCTTAATCCACTGATGGGGGAGGAGTTCTCTCATCTGACTGTGCTGGCTGCGGACAATACTGGTTATCAGAATCTCACTCTGCTTATCTCCCGGGCTTATCAGCGCGGCTATGGTGCTGCCGGGCCTTATATCGACCTGGAGTGGCTGGCGGAGCTTAATCAGGGGCTTATTTTGCTCTCTGGTGCTCGTATGGGGGATGTGGGCATAAGCCTGCTGAGAGGGAATGACGCGCTGGTTGAACAGTGTCTGGCTTTTTACGAGGAACACTTCGCCGATCGCTACTTTCTTGAGTTGATTCGAACGGGACGTGAAGACGAAGAACGTTATCTTCATGCCGCCGTACAACTCGCCGGGCAGCGTGGGCTACCGGTTGTGGCGACCAACGATGTGCGCTTTATTGAGGCCTCGGATTTTGATGCCCATGAAATCCGGGTTGCTATTCACGATGGTTTTACCCTCGACGATCCTAAGCGCCCGCGAAACTACTCGGCTCAGCAGTATCTACGCTCTGAAGAAGAGATGTGCGAACTGTTTGCCGACATCCCCGAAGCGCTGGAAAACAGCGTCGAAATTGCCCGTCGCTGTAATGTGACGGTGCGCCTGGGCGAATATTTCTTGCCCCAGTTCCCGACCGGGGATATGTCTACCGAAGATTTTCTGGTTAAGAAATCTCATGAAGGGCTGGAAGAGCGCCTGGAGTTTCTGTTCCCAGACCCGCAAGAGCGCGCCAGCAAGCGCCCCCCTTATGATGAACGCCTTGAGATAGAGCTCAAAGTTATCAATCAGATGGGATTTCCTGGTTACTTCCTGATAGTGATGGAGTTTATCCAGTGGTCCAAGGACAACGGCGTGCCGGTAGGGCCGGGACGTGGTTCCGGTGCCGGTTCGCTGGTTGCCTATGCGCTCAAAATTACTGACCTCGATCCGCTGGAATTCGACTTGCTGTTCGAACGCTTCCTTAACCCGGAACGCGTTTCGATGCCCGATTTCGACGTCGACTTCTGCATGGAAAAACGTGACCAGGTTATTGATCACGTAGCCGATATGTATGGCCGTGATGCGGTATCGCAGATTATTACCTTCGGTACCATGGCGGCAAAAGCGGTTATTCGCGACGTAGGCCGCGTGTTGGGGCACCCTTATGGTTTTGTCGATCGCATCTCTAAACTGGTGCCGCCAGATCCGGGCATGACGCTGGCAAAAGCGTTTGAGGCTGAGCCGCAGCTCCCGGATATTTATGAGGCTGATGAGGAAGTTAAAGCGCTGATTGATATGGCGCGTAAGCTGGAAGGGGTTACCCGTAACGCCGGTAAACACGCCGGGGGCGTAGTTATTGCTCCCACTAAAATCACCGACTTTGCGCCTCTATATTGCGACGAATTAGGGCAGCACCCGGTAACGCAGTTTGATAAGAATGATGTGGAATACGCGGGTCTGGTGAAGTTTGACTTCCTTGGCTTGCGTACTCTGACCATCATCAACTGGGCGTTGGAGATGATCAACGCCCGACGTGCGAAACAAGGCCTGGAGCCTATTGATATCGCGGCCATTCCGCTTGACGATAAAAAAAGCTTCGATATTCTCCAGCGCTCAGAGACCACCGCCGTATTCCAGCTGGAATCGCGCGGAATGAAAGATCTTATCAAGCGCCTACAGCCAGACTGCTTCGAAGATATGATAGCCCTGGTGGCCCTGTTCCGCCCGGGCCCGCTACAATCTGGCATGGTAGATAACTTCATTGACCGTAAGCACGGTCGTGAAGAGATATCGTATCCGGATATCCAGTGGCAGCATGAAAGCCTGAAACCAGTACTGGAGCCGACCTACGGCATCATCCTGTACCAGGAACAGGTTATGCAGATAGCGCAGGTGCTCTCCGGTTATACTCTCGGCGGCGCGGACATGCTGCGTCGTGCGATGGGTAAGAAAAAACCGGAAGAGATGGCTAAGCAGCGCGGCACCTTTGAAGAAGGCGCGAAGCAAAATGGCGTTGATGGCGAACTGGCGATGAAAATCTTTGACCTGGTGGAGAAATTCGCCGGTTACGGATTTAACAAATCGCACTCAGCGGCCTACGCGCTGGTCTCTTATCAAACCCTGTGGCTTAAAACGCACTATCCGGCCGAATTTATGGCGGCGGTGATGACTGCCGATATGGATAACACTGAAAAAGTGGTGGGCCTGGTGGACGAATGCTGGCGCATGGGGCTTAAAATTCTGCCGCCAGATATAAACTCCGGCCTGTATCATTTCCACGTTAACGACGAAGGCGAAATTGTCTACGGCATTGGCGCGATTAAAGGTGTGGGTGAAGGGCCAATCGAGGCTATTATCGAGGCCCGTAACGAGGGCGGTTATTTCCGCGAGCTGTTTGACCTCTGCGCCCGTACCGATACTAAAAAGCTTAATCGCCGGGTGCTGGAAAAACTGATAATGTCCGGGGCGTTCGATCGCCTGGGTCCACATCGCGCAGCGCTGATGAATGCGCTGGGCGATGCGCTGAAGGCCGCAGACCAGCATGCTAAGGCTGAGGCAATTGGTCAGGCTGATATGTTTGGGGTACTGGCGGAAGAACCAGAGCAGGTTGAGCAGTCATATGCCAGCTGCCTGCCATGGCCCGAGCAGCAAGTGCTGGACGGCGAGCGGGAAACCCTCGGCCTATACTTATCCGGCCACCCGATTACTCAGTATCTGAAAGAAATTGAGCGTTATGTTGGCGGTTTGCGCCTAAAAGATATGCACCCGACCGAACGTGGTAAAATGACCACCGCGGCGGGATTGGTTATTGCTGCGCGGGTTATGGTCACCAAGCGCGGTAATCGCATCGGTATCTGTACCATAGATGACCGTTCCGGCCGTCTTGAGGTGATGTTATTCACCGAGGCTCTGGAAAAATACCAGCATCTGCTGGAAAAAGACCGTATTCTGATCGTCAGCGGACAGGTCAGCTTTGATGACTTCAGCGGAGGCCTTAAAATGATGGCCCGCGAAGTTATGGACATTGACGAAGCCCGCGAAAAATATGCTCGCGGGCTTGCTATCTCGCTGACGGACAGGCAAATTGATGACCAGCTTTTAAACCGTCTACGCCAGTCTCTGGAACCCTATCGTTCGGGGACCATTCCAGTACATCTGTACTATCAGCGGACGGATGCCCGGGCGCGACTGCGCTTCGGTGCAACCTGGCGGATTACCCCCAGCGATCGGTTACTTAACGATTTAAGGGGTCTGATAGGTTCGGAGCAGGTGGAGCTGGAGTTTGACTAATACAGGAATATTATGAGTCTGAATTTCCTTGATTTTGAACAGCCGATTGCAGAGCTGGAAGCGAAAATTGATTCTCTGACGTCGGTAAGCCGTCAGGATGAGAAGCTCGATATTAACATCGACGAAGAGGTTCACCGTCTGCGTGAAAAGAGCGTTGAGCTGACCCGCAAGATCTTTGCCGATCTTGGCGCATGGCAGATTGCTCAACTGGCTCGCCATCCTCTGCGTCCTTATACCCTGGATTATGTTCGTCTGGCGTTTGATGAGTTCGACGAGCTGGCAGGCGATCGCGCATTCGCCGATGATAAAGCCATTGTTGGCGGTATCGCTCGTCTGGATGGACGTCCGGTGATGATTATCGGCCATCAGAAAGGCCGTGAAACGAAAGAGAAAATCCGTCGCAACTTTGGTATGCCTGCTCCAGAAGGTTACCGTAAGGCTTTGCGTCTGATGGAGATGGCCGAGCGTTTTAACATGCCGATCATCACCTTTATCGACACCCCAGGGGCTTACCCAGGCGTTGGCGCTGAAGAGCGCGGTCAGTCTGAAGCTATCGCCCGTAACCTGCGTGAAATGTCGCGGCTTAAGGTGCCGGTTATCTGTACCGTTATCGGTGAGGGTGGTTCCGGCGGTGCGCTGGCAATTGGCGTGGGCGATAAAGTGAATATGCTGCAATACAGCACCTATTCAGTAATCTCCCCGGAAGGTTGCGCGTCCATTCTGTGGAAAAGTGCGGATAAAGCTCCACTGGCAGCTGAGGCGATGGGTATCATTGCTCCACGCCTGAAAGAGCTGAATCTTATCGACAGCGTAATTCCTGAGCCTCTGGGCGGCGCGCATCGTCACCCGGATATTATGGCTTCATCCCTGAAAGCACAGCTGCTGGCAGAC